>NZ_QTQF01000023.1:0-132807 GCF_003854235.1 Burkholderia sp. Bp8998 | reverse complement strand
CCATTCACGAGGATCTCGCCCTGCTGGAACGGCTCGAGGCCGTTCACGGTCTTGATCAGCGTGGACTTGCCCGAGCCGGACGGGCCGCACACGACGACCACCTCGCCTTTCTTGACCTCTGTCGTGCAATCGGCGAGGACCTGAAACTGGCCGTACCACTTCGAAACGTTCTTGATGGAAATCATCTTGTGACCTTTTTCTGGAGACCTTTGACGAGGGCAGACGCCACCGAGCAAATCACGAAATAGCATGCGCCCGCGAACAGGACCATCTCGACGGTCGTGCCGTCGCGATCGCCGATATTGGCGGCCGTGCGAAAGAAGTCCGCGAGACTGATCACGTACACGAGCGACGTATCCTGGAACAGGACGATCGCCTGCGTGAGCAGCAGCGGCACCATCGCGCGGAACGCCTGCGGCAGGATCACGAGGCGCATCGCCTGCGCGTAGTTCATGCCGAGCGCGTACGCGGCGTTCACCTGCCCGCGCGGCACCGCCTGGATGCCGGCCCGGATGATCTCGGAATAATACGCGGCTTCGAACAGCGAGAACGCGACCATCGCCGAGGCAAGCCGGATGTCGATCGTCGGCGACAGCCCGAGCACGCCCTGCAGCACCTGCGGCACGATCAGGAAGAACCACAGCAGCACCATCACGAGCGGGATCGAGCGGAACACCGTCACGTACGCTTTCGCGAACCACGCGAGCGGCTTCACGCCGGACAGCCGCAGCAGCGCCAGCAGCGTGCCCCACACGATGCCGATGACGATCGCGATCAGCGTGATCTTGAACGTGATGATCGCACCGGACCACAGCGTCGGTATCGCGCCGGGAATACTACTCCAGTCGAACTGATGCATCACTTGCCTCCGATGTAGCCGGGCAGCCGCGTGCGGCCTTCGATCCAGCGCATGAACGCCATCACGACGAGGTTGATGACCACGTACGCGAGCGTCACCGCGATGAACGACTCGTAGGTCTGCGCGGTGTAGTCGACGAGCTGGCGCGCCTGCGCGGACAGGTCGAGCAGGCCGATCGTCGATGCGACCGCGGAGTTCTTGAAGATGTTCAGGAACTCGGACGTGAGCGGCGGCACGATGATCCGGTACGCAACCGGCAGCAGCACGTAGCGGTACGTCTGCCATTGCGTGAAGCCCATCGCGAGGCCGGCCGCGCGCTGGCCCTTCGGCAGCGCGTTGATCCCCGAGCGCACCTGTTCGCACACGCGCGCGCCGGTGAACAGGCCGAGACAGATGATCGACGCGGTGAAGAACTGCGTGCCGGGCGGCAACTGCTTGATCCAGGTGCCGATCGACGCGGGCAGCAGTTCGGGCACGACGAGGTACCAGACGAAGAACTGCACGATCAGCGGAATGTTCCGGAAGATCGACACGTACACGGTGCCGATCGCGGACAGCCATTTGTTCGGCACCGTGCGCAGCACGCCGAACAGCGAACCGACGATCAGCGCGATGACCCAGGCGACGAGCGACACCTCGATCGTCACCCGGAAGCCGGACATCAGCCATCCGAAATAAGTCGTCGGCTCGCCGGTCGAGACGGGGCTCAGGAAGATGCCCCAGTTCCAGTGGTAAGACATGGGCAAGACTCCAGCAAAAAGAAACGGAAGAAGCGTGGCCTCTTCCGTTTCAGTAGCGTCATTTCTGCATCAACGGCCGCGTGATCAGTCGAGCGCCTTGTCGTTCGGGTTCGCGTACAGCTTCTTCATCGAATCGGACAGCGGGAAGTTCAGGTTCAGCCCCTTCGGCGGAATCGGGTTCTCGAACCACTTCGCGTAGATCTTCGCGGCTTCGCCCGACTTCTCGACTTGCGAGATCGCGTCGTCGACGACCTTCTTGAAGTCCGCATCGCCCTTGCGCATCATGCAGCCGTACGCCTCTTCCGATTGCGGCGTGCCGACGATCACCCACTCGCCCGGCTGCTTCGCCTTCGCGCGCTCACCCGCGAGCAGCGCGTCGTCCATCATGAACGCGACCGCGCGGCCCGATTCCAGCGTATTGAACGAATCGCCGTGATCCTTCGCGCTGATGATGTTCATGCCCAGCTGCTTGTCGTTGTTCATCTTGCGCAGCAGGCGCTCCGACGTCGTGCCGGCGGTGGTCACGACCGTCTTGCCCTTCAGGTCGGCGAAATCCTTGACGCCCGAATCCTTCTTCGTCATCAGGCGCGTGCCGATCACGAAGATCGTGTCGGAGAAGGCGGCCTGCTGCTGACGCTCGACGTTGTTGGTCGTCGAGCCGCACTCGATGTCGACCGTGCCGTTCTGCACGAGCGGGATGCGGTTCTGCGACGTGACCGGGATGTTCTTGACCTGCAGGTTCGGCAGGTTCAGCTTCTTCTTCACCGCGTCCACGACCTTCATCTGGAATTCGCGCGAATAGCCGACGACCTGCTGGCTCTGGTCATAGTAGGAGAACGGAATCGACGACTCGCGGTGGCCCAGCGCGATCACGCCCGTGTCCTTGATCTTCTTCAGCGTGCCGGTCTCCTGTGCATGCGCGCCGCTCGCGAACGCGCACAGCGCCGCGACCATCAGGACTGCCTTGTGGTATTTCATCTTGGTCATCTCCTTGGCTAAAACCCGCGCCAGTGTATCAAAGTAATATTTTTGAAAGTACTGGTTATTTACCGCACTGCGCGTCGCCCGGTGCGAAGCCGTCCTCCCGGCTTCGGGCGCGCTTGCGGCGCATGAATGCGCCCGCGGGCGATGCCGGATTCGGCACCGCCCGCGAGGGTTCATGCACGCAATCGGGTGGATTGCGTCATGCTTTGAGCGTAGTCAACCGATCGACGATCGGCAATGACTGATCAGGGGTACAGGCCGCGCATTTCGCGCGCCATCAGGATGCGCTTGCACGCGACGATGAACGCCGCCGTACGCACCGATACCTTGTGCTCTTCCGCGACCGCCCACACGCCGGCGAACGCTTCGCGCATCACGCGCTCGAGACGATGGTTGATCTCGTCTTCCGTCCAGAAGAAGCTCGAGAAGTCCTGCACCCACTCGAAGTACGACACGGTCACGCCGCCCGCGTTCGCGATCACGTCCGGGATCACGAGCACGCCGTTCGCGCTCAGGATGTCGTCGGCCGCCGTCGTCGTCGGGCCGTTCGCGCCTTCGACGATGATCTTCGTGCGGATCTTCGCTGCGTTCTTCTCGGTGATCTGGTTTTCCAGTGCCGCCGGGATCAGGATGTCGGTCTCGACCGTCCAGAACTCGTCGTTCGGCATCGGTTCAGCGCCTTCGAAGCCCGCGACGCCGCCCGTGCGTGCCACGTGGTCGAGCAGCTTGTTCGAATCGAGGCCGGCCGGCTGGTAGATCGTGCCCGTGTGATCCTGCACCGCGATCACCTTCGAACCCGCTTCCTGGAACAGCTTCGCCGCGATGCCGCCGACGTTGCCGAAGCCCTGCACCGCGATGCGCGCGCCTTCGATCTCGAGGCCCTTCTTCTTCGCCGCTTCCGAGCCGACGACGAACACGCCGCGCCCCGTTGCTTCCTTGCGGCCGAGCGAACCGCCGAGCGAGATCGGCTTGCCGGTCACGACGCCGGTCGACGTCTGGCCCTGGTTCATCGAGTACGTGTCCATCATCCACGCCATCACCTGTTCGTTGGTGTTGACGTCCGGCGCCGGAATGTCGGTGTTCGGTCCGATGATGATGCCGATTTCGCTGGTGTAGCGGCGCGTCACGCGCTCGAGCTCACCACGCGACAGCTTGCGCGGGTCGACGCGGATGCCGCCCTTCGCACCGCCGTACGGCACGTTCACGGCCGCGTTCTTCACCGACATCCATGCCGACAGCGCCATCACTTCCGACAGCGTCACGTCCTGGTGGTAGCGCACGCCGCCCTTGCCCGGACCGCGCGACACGTTGTGCTGCACGCGATAGCCTTCGAAGTGCGCGACGGTGCCGTTGTCGAGCTCGATGGGGCAGTCGACGATCAGGATGCGCTTCGGACGCTTCAGCGTTTCCAGCCAGCGCGACAGCGAACCGAGGTACGGTGCGACGCGATCGACCTGCTGAAGATAGTTGCCCCACGGGCCGAGATCGTCGGCGTGAAGGTAGGACGGGATGGACTGCAGTTGCGAAGACATGGACGCTCCAACGTTCAACGGATTGCGCACATTGTCGAAAAACCCGTTTTTTTTATCCAATGCCGTTTGCTTATTCGATTATGCGTTTCTTGCATGATCGTGATTTTTCGCAAATCCGTGGTCGATTTGCGCAAGAACGCCCGCGATCGGCCGTGCATCGCGTTCGCGAAAGATCGTCGGAGAAAGACGCAGGATGCCCCCGGACAGCCGTCCGACAGGCACGGCAAGCGGGTAGTCAGCCGCACGGGCCCGGCCGGCGCGGTTAACCGCCCACGGTTAACCGGTGGTTTCGCGCAATTCGTCGCGCACGACGTCCCACAGCGCGCGCACGAGCTTCTGCCGCGGGTCGTCGCCCTGCAGCGCGAGCTTGTCGCAGTACAGGCGGATCTCCATCGTCAGCGTATACGGATGGGTGCCGCCGCGCGCCGAACGATCGAGCCGGATCAGGCGGCCGCTGGCCACCGCATCCTCGACCGCGCTGTGCGGCAGGAACGCGACGCCGTGACCCGCGAGCGCCATCGCCTTCAGCCCTTCGGCCATGTCGGTTTCGTACACGCGATCGAGGAACAGCGAGGTCGGTGCGTTCGCCACGATGACCTCGGTCATCCGGCCGAGATACGCGTTCGGCGTGTACGACAGGTACGGCACGCGCGCTTCGGCCGTGCCCGGCAGCGTATAGCGCGGCCGGCCCGCGCGGCCCGGCGCGGAGAATGCGCTGATCGGCTCGCTGCCGAGGACCAGCATGTCGTAGCGGGCGGGGTCGAGCGCGACCGGATGGCTCGGGTGGTGGTAGCCCATCACGAGATCGCAGCCGCCCTCGACGAGCGACAGCACGGCATCGTGCACGTTCAGCGCGCGCAGCCGCGTGTGGACCTGCCCCATCTTCGCCTCGATCCGCTGCAGCCAGCGCGGGAAATACGTGAGCGACAGCGTGTGCGGCACCGCGAACTCGATCGTCGGCACCGGCGCACCGACGTGACCGCGCAGCAGCGTGCGCGCCTCGTGCGCCTGCGACAGCATCGTCAGCGCCTGCTCGTAGAAGATCTGGCCGGCCTGCGTGAGCCGCGTCGGATAGACCGAACGATCGATCAGTTCGGTCGCGAGCCACGCCTCGAGCGCCTGGATGCGCCGCGAGAATGCGGGTTGCGACACATGCCGCAGTTCGGCGGACCGGCTAAAGCTGCGCGTTTCCGCGAGCGAGACGAAGTCTTCGAGCCATTTCAGTTCCATGCAGGCGGGCGCGGCGGGCGGCGGTCGGGAAGAAGCCTGCATTCTACCGGCGGGCGGGCCCGCCCGCCGGCGTGGCGAGCAGCCCGGCGAGCCGGCGCGGACGCCTGCCGGCAGGCCAATCGCACGCCGTGCGGGCGCCGGGTGCGTGCCGATCGCCCGCAGTGGCCGCGGCCGGACCGGTTCGGCCGGGATCGCCCCGCGCCAATGGTAAAATGGCAGATTCTTCTCCCCCCTCGTCCGCACCGGCCCCAAAGGCCACGCCCGATCATGTCCGACACTCGTCCCGATACGCTTTTCGCCCTCACCGCGCTCTCGCCCATCGACGGCCGCTACGCCAGCAAGACCGAAGCGCTGCGCGACTGGCTCTCCGAAGCCGCCTTCATGCGCCACCGCGTCACCGTCGAGGTGCATTGGCTCATCGCGCTGTCGCGCGCCGGCTTCGCGGAAGTCCCGCGCTTCTCCGACGCGTCCGAACAATTCCTGCTGCAGCTCGCCGAGCGCTTCACCGCGCACGACGCCGCGCGCATCAAGGAAATCGAGCGCGTCACGAACCACGACGTGAAGGCCGTCGAATACTGGCTGAAGGAATCGGTCAAGGGCCAGGCCGAACTCGAGAAGGCCAGCGAATTCATCCACTTCGCGTGCACGTCCGAAGACATCAACAACACGTCGCACGGGATGATGCTCGCCGGCGCGCGCGAACACGTGATCCTGCCGGCACTGCGCACGGTCTACCAGCGCCTCGTCGCGCTCGCGCACGCGCACGCCGAACAGCCGATGCTGTCGCGCACGCACGGCCAGCCGGCCAGCCCGACGACGCTCGGCAAGGAACTCGCG
The DNA here is from genome assembly GCF_003854235.1 of Burkholderia sp. Bp8998. Lineage (NCBI taxonomy): Bacteria > Pseudomonadati > Pseudomonadota > Betaproteobacteria > Burkholderiales > Burkholderiaceae > Burkholderia > Burkholderia sp. Bp8998. The sequence continues at coordinate 126,625 of NZ_QTQF01000023.1, read as the reverse complement.
AACGTCGCCGCGCGCCTCGCCCGCGCGATCACGCGCATCGAGAAGGTCGAGATCCTCGGCAAGATGAACGGCGCGGTCGGCAACTTCAACGCGCACCTGTCCGCGTATCCGGAATTCGACTGGGAAGCGTTCTCGCGCGACGTGATCGAGAACCGCCTGAAACTCACGTTCAACCCGTACACGATCCAGATCGAGCCGCACGACTACATGGCCGAACTGTTCGACGCCGTGGCGCGCGCGAACACGATCCTGCTCGACCTCGACCGCGACGTGTGGGGCTACATCTCGGTCGGCTACTTCAAGCAGAAGACGAAGGCCGGCGAAATCGGCTCGTCGACGATGCCGCACAAGGTCAACCCGATCGACTTCGAGAACTCGGAAGGCAACCTCGGCCTCGCGAACGCGACGCTGCGCCACCTCGCCGACAAGCTGCCGGTGTCGCGCTGGCAGCGCGACCTGACCGACTCGACGGTGCTGCGCAACATGGGCGTCGCACTCGGCTACTCGCTGCTCGCGTACGACTCGCTGATCCGCGGCCTCGACAAGCTCGAGGTGAATCCGCAGCGCCTGAACGAAGATCTCGACAACTGCTGGGAAGTGCTCGCCGAGCCGGTGCAGACGGTGATGCGCCGCTACGGCATCGAGAACCCGTACGAGCAGCTGAAGGAGCTGACGCGCGGCAAGGGCATCACGCGCGAAGCGCTGCAGGAATTCGTCGGCACGCTGGCGATCCCGCAGGACGCGAAGGACCGCCTGCTCGCGATGACGCCCGCGTCGTACATCGGCAAGGCCATCGAACTGGCAAAGCGGATCGCGTAAGCGCCGCCGTCGCCAGACGGATAAAAGCCCGATGCGAGCAATCGCATCGGGCTTTTTTTGCTTTTTGGCCGATCAAAACGAGATCATTCGCCCCGGATTGAGCGCGCTCATCACGCTCATCGCCGCCTTCGCGGCGGGAATCGCGATCGGCGACAACTGCCGGCCGAGCGGAATCTCGCGATGGTCGATGCCGGTCAGCATCGAGAAATCGTCATTGCGTCCGACGAAATCGTCGCAGATCGCCTTGCCGATCCGCACCGTCTGCGCGACGCCGTGCCCGCTCCAGCCCTGCACCATGTACATCGGCACGCGGCCGTCGGTCTTGCGGCTGTCGGTCGCGCCGTTCAGCGTGAAGTCGCTGACACCGCTCCAGCAGTAGTCGAGCGCGAAGCGGCCGTCATGCTGCGGAAACACCGTGTTCAGCCGCGTCAGCAGATATGCGTTGACGTCCTGCTGCGCCCAGCACGTGCCGGTGCCCTGCCCGCCGAACAGCAGGCGGTTGCCGCGCACCGGCCGGTAGTAGTCGATCTGGAACTGCGTGTCGTACACCGGCATGCCGGCCGGCATCAGCGTCGCGACATCGACGTCGAGCGGCGCCGTCACGCTCACGTACGTGAAGAACGGCACGGTGGTTGCGGCGCCGTCATCCAGCAGTCGGAACGTCGTGTTGTGCAGCGCGAGCACGACGCCACGGCGCGCGGTGATCGTGCCGCCCGGCGTCGTCGCGACGACGCCCGCCGGCGTTTCGTCGAGCGCCAGCACCTCCGTTCCCTCGTACAGCGCGCCACCGTTCAGCCGGAAGCCGTGCACGAGGCCACGCACCAGCGCGAGCGGATGCAGCTGGCCGCCGATCGCATCGATCGCCGCGCCGTGATACAGCCCCGAACGCACGTATTCGTCGTGCAGCTGATGGCGGCCGACGAGCGTCACACCGGCGTCGCCGAGATGGCGGCGGGCGTCCGCGCCGTCGAGCAGCGCGCTCATGTGGCCCGGGTGAACCGCCGCCGTCACGTGGCCGCGCTTGCGGTCGAAGTCGAGCGCGTAGCGCGCGCCGATCGCATCGATCAGGTCCATCGACTCGGCCGAAGCGAAGCGCCACAGCCGCTTCGCATCGGCGTGCGACAGGTAGTCGATCATGTCGGCCGCTTCCCAGCGCGCAAGGCCCGGCGTGAGTTGGCCGCCGTTGCGGCCCGACGCCGCGGAGCCGACGTGATGCTTGTCGACGAGAATCGTGTCGACGCCCGCTTCCGCGAGATGCAGTGCGGCCGATGCGCCGAGCAGCCCCGCGCCGATCACGAGCACGTCGCATACGGCGTCGTGCGCGAGCGGCGCGCTGTTGTCATGGGGCGCCAACGACGCCTCGTACCAGTTGGCCGGACGCTCGCCGTCGTAGCGGGCCGGCTCGCACCAGTTCCAGTTGTCCTGTTCGATGTTCAGTTGCGTCTGGTCGAAACGCGATTCGCCCTGGATCAGGGGTTTGTGGTTGGAAGTCATGATTGCACTTGCATGGTCTTGGGCCGCCTGTCGAAGAGCCGTAGGGCTTCGCGGGTGGGGCAGCCGGTTCCACTTGGGTGTCAACGAGATAAAGGGCGCGATGGCCCGTGTTGACGGCAGGCACGCTCGTGTCTGCCTGGATCCCGGACCGTGCGAAAGCACGCATTGAAAGGTGCCGGGACACCCAATTTCTACACCGCAGAAATAATTCTACAGCGTAGAATATGCTTTCGTCAAGATGGCAGTCCGCCGCCGCATCCGCTCACATGAAAGACAAACCCGCCCAAGGCCCGCGCGGCCTCGATAAAGACACGATCGTCGCGGCCGCGCTCGCGCTGCTCGAGGAGGTCGGCGAAACCGCGTTCAGCGTGCGCAAGCTCGCGCAGTCGGTCGGCTGCGACCCGATGAGCGTGCTGTATCACTTCAAGTCGAAAGACGGCCTGAGCCGTGCGATCGCGAACGCGCTGTCGCGCTCGCTCGTGCCGGTCGACGCGTCACTGCCGTGGCGCGAGCGGCTGCGCGACCTCGCACGCCAGTACCGCGCGCTCGCGCTGCGCCACCCGGCCGCGTTCGCGCTGCTGCAGCGTCACATGAGCACCGGCCCCGCCGATCTCGCGCACATCGAGACCGTGCATCGCGCGCTGGCCGATGCCGGTATCCCGCGCACCGCGCGGCCGTCCGTGTGCGTCGGCTGGTATGCGAGCGTGATCGGGCTCGCCGCCGCCGAGGCCGGCGGTCTCACGCGGCCCGCGAACGACGTCGAGCTCGCGGAAATGGATGCGCTGTCCGACGCCGCGCACCCACTCGTCAAATCGGCCGCCCCGCTCTATGCGCGACTCGACCCGGCCGCCGTGCACGACACGATGCTGGACGTGCTGCTCGACGGCATCGCGCAGCACGCGCGCGGCTGAGCGGCTTGCGCACCTGAAACGAAAAAGGCACCCGAAGGTGCCTTTTTCACTATTGCATGACGATTGCCGCGAACCGCGCTCAGTGCTGCTGCGCGAGGCCGATCTTCACCATCACTTCATCGACGATCTGTTCGGGCGTCAGCTCGATGCTGACCACGATCGCTTCGTCCGGGCCCGGTTCCTCGAGCGTGTCGAGCTGGCTCTTCAGCAGCGACGGATCGAAGAAATGGCCGGTGCGGGTCTTCAGGCGCTCGTGCAACACCTCGAACGAACCCTTCAGATACACGAACCGCACGTCGGTGTCGGTGCCGCGCAGCACGTCGCGGTACGACCGCTTCAGCGACGAGCACGTGAACACGGCGGTCTCGCCGGCACGCTGCTTTTCCTCGATGGCCGCGCGGATCGTGCGCAGCCACGGCCAGCGGTCGTCGTCGGTCAGCGGAATGCCGTTGTGCATCTTTTCCTTGTTCGCCGCGCTGTGAAACGCGTCGCCGTCGGTATAGCTGCACGACAGGCGTTCCGCCAGCATTTCGCCGATTCGCGACTTGCCCGCGCCCGACACGCCCATTGCGATCAGAATCATTGACTACCCCTTGTTACAAAACCAGGCTCAGCAGCAGCGTAAAGCTCAGACCGAGCACCGAGATGATGGTTTCAAGCAGCGACCAGGTCTTGAACGTCTGGCCGACCGTCATCCCGAAGTATTCCTTGATCAGCCAGAAGCCGCCGTCGTTCACGTGCGAGAAGATCAGCGAGCCCGAGCCCGTCGCGAGCACCAGCAGTTCCGGACGAACCGCCGCGCCCGACGCCGCCGCGATCGGCGCGACGATGCCGCAGGCCGTCGTCATCGCGACCGTCGCCGAACCCGTCGCGAGACGCATCAGCGCCGCGACGAACCAGCCGAGCAGCAGCGGCGACAGGTGCGCGTGCTTCGCGGTCTCGACGATCTGCTGCGAGATCCCGCTGTCGCGCAGGACGCCGCCGAAGCCGCCGCCCGCGCCGACGATCAGCGTAATGCCGGCGATCGGCGCCAGGCACTCGCCGCAGAACTTCTGGATCTGGTCGCGGTTGAAGCCCTGCAGCTTGCCGAACGTGAAGAAGCTCACCAGCACGGCGATCAGCAGCGCGACGTCGGAGTTGCCGGCAAAGCGCAGCAGGTTGTTCGGCAGCGACTTCGGCGCGAACACCAGGTCGGCCCAGCTGCCGACGAGCATCAGCACGACGGGCAGCAGGATCGTGAACAGCGTGATGCCGAAGCTCGGCAGTTCGCGCTTGCGGCCGTCCGTGTGCGACTCGACGAACTGCGCGGCAAGCGGATTGTTTTCCGGCAGCTTCACGAACTTCGAGATCATCAGCGCGAACAGCGGACCCGCGATGATCGCGGTCGGCACGCCGACGATCAGGCCGAACGCGATCGTCTTGCCGATATCGGCGCCGTATTGCTGGACGGCCAGCAGCGCGGCCGGGTGCGGCGGGATCAGCCCGTGCACGACGGACAGGCCGGCCACCATCGGCAGGCCGACGACGAGCAGCGACTTGCCGGTGCGCTTCGCGACGTTGAACGCGATCGGGATCAGCAGCACGAAGCCGACTTCGAAGAACACCGGCAGGCCGACGATGATCGCGACGAACATCATCGCCCAGTGGATGTTCTTTTCACCGAACCAGTCGATCAGCGTGGTCGCGATCCGTTCGGCGCCGCCCGATTCGGCCATCATCTTGCCGAGCATCGTGCCGAGACCGACGACGATCGCGATGTGGCCGAGCGTGCCGCCCGTGCCCGTTTCGAACGACTTGACGATCTTGTCCATCGGCATGCCGACGACGAGACCGAGGCCCAGCGAAACGATGATCAGCACCAGGAACGGGTAGATCTTGTAGCGCGCGATCATCAGGATCAGCGCGGCAATCGCGATCAGCGTGAATACGAGCAGCATGCTGCCTTGGACAGCCCCCATGTGGCACTCCTCCTTGAATTGTTCGAAACCGGGCGAGTTGTTGCGAGTATGCCCGGCTACGCAGGTCTCCGAAACACGGGGGGTACCCACCCCGTAAGGACGCTGAATTTTACTTATCTTTACGGTCCGCGGATAGAACCGGTTCCATCAGCAAAAACCCTCGGTAAAACAAGCACCTAAGTGCCTGCCACCGAGGGTCGAACGTTCGTTTCGTACAAGTATTAGCGATGGAGCTGGCTTGCAGCTTGCGCGAGGCGCGTGACTTCCGCCCAGTCCTGCGCGGCGAGCGCGGCCTTCGGCGTGAGCCACGAACCGCCGACGCACGCGACGTTCGGCAGTTTCAGGAAATTCGGCGCGGTGTCGACCGTGATGCCGCCCGTCGGGCAGAACTTCAGCGCCGGGAACGGGCCGTGGAACGCCTGCAGCATCGGCACGCCGCCGGCCTGCTGCGCGGGGAAGAACTTGACGATCTCATAGCCGAACTCGAGCGCCTGGATGATGTCGCTCGGCGTCATCACGCCCGGCAGCAGCGGCAGGCCCGCATCGAGCGACGCGAGGTGCAGGTCCTTCGTCAGGCCCGGCGACACGCCGAACTTCGCACCCGCGCGCTTCGCCTGCTCGCAGTGCTCCGGCTTCGTGATCGTGCCGACGCCGACGACGATGTCGTCCGCGAGCAGGCTCGCGCGCTGGATCGCCTCGAGGCCCGCCGGCGTGCGCAGCGTGATCTCGAGCACCTTGACGCCGCCCGCGTGCAACGCGCGCGACACGTGTTCGCCCTGCTCGACCGAGTCGAATGCGAGCACCGGAATCACCGGGCCCAGCTTCACGATTTCAGCAATCGTCTTCATCGATGACACTCCTTGAAATTCCTGCAATTCATGCGGTGACGCCAACGGCCGTTTCGCCGACCAGCGTCCCGAAAACCGATGCGCCCTGCTCGGCCGGCGCGGCCGCCGCGCGGAACACGCCGAACAGTTCGCGCCCGAAACCCGTTTCGTTGTCGGCCTGGTGCAGCGGCTGCGCAACCGGGCGCGCCTGCCACTCGGCGTCATCGATCTCGATGTCGAGGATGCCGGCTTCCGCGTCGATCACGAGCGTGTCGCCCGTCTTCACCTTGCCGAGCGGGCCGGCCAGCAGCGCCTCAGGCGACACGTGGATCACGGCCGGCACCTTGCCCGACGCACCGGACATGCGGCCGTCGGTCACGAGCGCGACGTGGAAGCCCTGATCCTGCAGCACGCCGAGCAGCGGCGTCAAACGGTGCAACTCGGGCATCCCGTTCGCGCGCGCGCCCTGGAAGCGCACCACCGCGACGAAATCGCGCTTCAGCTCGCCGCGATCGAAGGCCTCCTGCACGGCTTCCTGCGAATCGAACACGATCGCGGGCGCCGTCACCTTGCGGTGCTCGGGCGCGACCGCCGAAATCTTGATCACGCCGCGGCCGAGCCGGCCCTGCATCAGGCGCAGGCCGCCGTCCGGCTGGAACGGGTCGCGAATGCCGCGCAGCACCTTCGTGTCGTGGCTCTCGGCCGTGCCGTCGACCCACGTCAGCTTGCCGTCGATCAGCTTCGGCTCCTTCGTGTAGTGCGACAGCCCCTTGCCCGCGACGGTCGTCACGTCTTCGTGCAGCAGCCCGCCTTCGAGCAGGTTGCGCACCAGGAACGCGACGCCGCCCGCCGCGTGGAAATGGTTCACGTCGGCCTTGCCGTTCGGGTAGATTTTCGCGAGCAGCGGCACGACCGCCGACAGTTCGTCGAAATCGTTCCAGTCGATCAGGATGCCGGCCGCGCGCGCGATCGCGACGAGGTGCAGCGTGTGGTTGGTCGAGCCGCCCGTCGCGAGCAGCGCGACGATCCCGTTGACGATCGCCTTCTCGTCGATCACATGGCCGATCGGCGTGTACTGGCCGCGCTCGACCGTCAGGTCGAGCACGCGGCGCGCGGCTTCGGCGGTCAGCGCGGTACGCAGCGGCGTGTGCGGATGGACGAACGCGGAACCCGGCAGGTGCAGGCCCATCAGTTCCATCAGCATCTGGTTGCTGTTCGCGGTGCCGTAGAACGTGCAGGTGCCATGGCCGTGATACGCGGCCGATTCGGCTTCGAGCAGCGCGTCGCGGCCGACCTGGCCAGTCGCGAACTGCTGGCGGATCTTCGCCTTGTCGTCGTTCGACAGGCCGCTCGTCATCGGGCCGGCCGGCACGAAGATGGTCGGCAGGTGGCCGAACTGCAGCGCGCCGATCAGCAGGCCCGGCACGATCTTGTCGCAGATGCCGAGGCAGAGCGCCGCGTCGAACATGTTGTGCGTGAGCGCGATCGCCGTACCCATCGCGATCGCCTCGCGCGAGAACAGCGACAGCTCCATCCCGGGGTTGCCCTGCGTGACGCCGTCGCACATCGCCGGCACGCCGCCCGCGAACTGCGCGACGCCGCCGTTCTCGCGCGCGGCGGCCTTGATGATGTCGGGGAAATCCTTGTACGGCGCGTGCGCGGACAGCATCTCGTTGTACGAGGACACGACGCCGATGTTCGGTTCGCGGATCGCCTTGATCTGGAACTTGTCGTTGCCTTCGAGACCTGCGAAGCCGTGCGCGAGGTTCGCGCACGACAGCGCGCCGCGCGCCGGGAACTTGCCCTGCGCGCCGTCGATGCGCTGCAGATAGGCGGAACGGGTCGATTGGCTGCGGGCGATCACGCGTTCGGTGACTTTCGCCAGGGTGGGGTGCAGCGACGTCATGCTGGGCGCTCCTGTATGCCGGCGACACCGGCGGTTGGAATCGTGGGGACGGTCGAGTGCGTCGAACGAACGAAGCCAGTCTAGTAGAAAAACTACAAGCACGCAATGCGGATCCGCATACGCGCAACCGCCATTTCCGCCACCAGCAAGGCTTTACTAAGTGAAAACCCTAATTATCGACATCCTTCATTGCAAAAATTGCCGACGGTTGAGCTAGTATTTTTTTGTAGATTTTCTACAATTCGATTGCGATACACTCGCTCATCCGAACCCGATTTTCATCCGCCGTCCCATGCTGCCTCGCATTGAAGCGATTCGCGCCAACCTGCGCCCGTCCGAGCGCAAGCTCGCCGACTACATCCTCGCCGCGCCGCGCGAGGTGCTCGACCTCGCGATGACCGAGCTGTCGACCCGCGCGGGCGTCAGCCAGCCGACCATTGCGCGCTTCTGCCAGGCGCTCGGCTGCAGCGGTTTTCGCGAATTCAAGATCCGGCTCGCGCAGAGCGTCGCGCCGGGCGTGTCGTCGGTGTATCGCGACGTCGAGCCCGACGAGCCCGCGCCCGGCATCATCGGCAAGGTGTTCGACCGCACGATCGGCGCGCTGATCGAGGTGCGCAACAGCCTGTCGGCCGGCAGCGTCGCCGACGCGATCGCGCTGCTGTCGAACGCGTCGCGCATCGAGTTCTACGGCGCCGGCGGCTCGGGCATCGCCGCGCAGGACATCCAGCACAAGTTCTTCCGGCTCGGCGTGCCGAGCGTCGCGTATTCGGACCCGCATACGTTCTCGATGTCGTCGGCGCTGCTCGGGCCGCACGACGTCGTCGTCGCGATCTCGAACACCGGCCGCACGCGCGACATCGTCGATGCCGCGCGCTCCGCGCTCGCGTGCGGCGCGAAGGTCGTCGCGATCACGCAGAGCCATTCGCCGCTCGCGAAGCTCGCGACGGTGAGCCTCGCGTCGAACGTCGCGGAGGAAACCGACGTGTTCTCGCCGATGACGTCGCGGATGTCGCATCTCGCGATCGGCGACATCCTCGCGGTCGGCGTTGCGCTGTCGCGCGGGCCCGCGCTGATGGAGCGCGTCGGCCGCGCGAAGGAAGCGATCACGCGCCGCCGGATCGACGACCCGACGAAGGAATGACGCGTACGACGCGCACATCGGGATAGGGGCGGTCAGTAACCTGGCCGATCCCCTCCCACACCACCCGGCATGCGGGTCCGCACCGGGCGGTTCGAGCAGTTGAGGTCAGGAGAGTCGGGGAACGCCAAGCCGGTCGAAGTAAGCAGTGGGCAACGCTCGGTTCAGCATCTGATAGCTATTGCGCCACCAGCAACGGCTGTTCGCCGCCACCCGACGCGCGTCCTCTTCCGAAGCACCCAGCGCCCGCAACTCCCGGTACATCGTCGTTCCTCGACGCCAGTGCTTGAGCTGCATCGCGCGCAGCCGGTGCCTGATCCACTCGTCGAGTTGGCGGAACACCTTGGGCGTCTGTGCCAGATGGAAGTACGCCTTCCAGCCCGGCATATACGCCCTCAGTCGCTCCGCCACCTCCGGCAGGCTTCGCCCGCTCGAACGGCGTGTCAGTTCCCGGATGCGTTGCTTGAAGGTCTCCAGGGCCTTCCGGGCCACCGCGCATTTGATCCGATCGCCCGCGCTGCGCCACAGTTCGTAGCCCAGGAACTTGCGACCGGTCGCCTGAGCAACCGCCGTCTTGACCTCGTTGACCTTCAGATGAAGTCGGTCGTAGAGCTTGCGCAAGCCATCCAACACTCGTTCGCCCGAGCGGCGACTGCGCACGTATACGTGGCAGTCGTCGGCGTAGCGCACGAAGCGGTGACCTCGTCTCTCCAGTTCACGGTCCACCTCGTCCAGCAGCACATTGGCCAGCAGCGGCGACAGCGGCCCGCCTTGCGGCGTGCCTTCGTGACGCTCCGTGACCACCCCGCCATCCATGATCCCGGCCACAAGGTAATGGCGAACCAGCCGCAGCACGGCTTTGTCCGCGATCCGCCTCGATAGCCTTTCCATCAGGATGTCGTGATTGACCCGATCGAAGAACTTCTCCAGGTCCACATCGACCACCACCCGGTAGCCGTCCTGCACATGACGTTGGGCCTTCAGCACCGCGTCACGCGCTCGACGTCCCGGTCGGAAGCCATAACTATGTTCGGAGAAAGTCGGATCAATGATGGGCTGCAGAACTTGCAGCAGGGCTTGCTGGATCAATCGATCCGTCACCGTCGGAATCCCCAGTTCACGCATCCCGCCACCGGGCTTCGGAATCTGGACGCGCCGTACCGGCTCGGGCCGGTAGCTTCCATCCAGTAACGCCTCCCGAATCCGGGGCCAGTGCGTCTTCAGAGAGTCCGCCGTCTCGGCGATCGACTTCCCATCCACCCCAGCACTGCCGCGATTGGCTTTGACGCGTTTCCACGCCATCACCATGTTCGCTCTCGCGAGCGCCTGCGCAAGCAGGTCGCCTCGCCCCAAGCCGCCGGTTTCGCGCCGCGCCGTCCGTGCTTCATCACGCTCCGCTTCAGGCGCGGCTTCACCTCGCCCTCCCGCGTTGCGCCCCGCCTGCGCGGGCTTCTGATGCACTGCACATTCGAGCGACACGGCCTTCGGCCCTCCTACTCGTTCGGCCCTTCGCCCCAAACCGGCAGCTACTACGGCCTCTGCTGACTTCTCGCTCCGGCTTGCCACCGTCGCCCTTTCAGGCATGAGGCGAGATCTCCCCAGGTAAGAACGCACTCCTTCATCGCACAACCGCCGCATTTACGCCGCCTCGCCTTGATCACGAGAACTTCGCAGCTTCATGCCCGCTCGTCCTGCTCGGCAACGCCTTCTATGCGGTTCTTGTTCATCGGCTCGCGATTTACGCTCCACGCTTCCTCCCCACACTCGGTCGCCCTCATGCAGTTGCGCTTCACTTCATTTGCCGTGATCAGCTCATGGCGGGACTTGCACCCGCAGGAGTGCGCCCATGCTGGGCGCACATGAAAACGGCGCCCCGAGGGGCGCCGTTGCGCATCGATCGACCGCCGGCATGCTCGCCGACGGCGCCACCGGAAGGTTCAGAACGGCTTGATCACGACCAGCGCGACCGCCACGAGCATGCCGAGCACCGGCAGCTCGTTGAACACGCGATACCACTTGTCGGTGCGGCGGTTCTCGCCGCGTTCGAACACCCGCAGCAGGTGTCCGCAATACGCGTGGTAGATGACGAGCAGCAGCACCACCGTCACCTTCGCGTGGATCCAGCCCTGCCCCTGGCCGATGCCGATCACGAGCCAGAGCCACAGCCCGCACGCCAGCGCCGGCACGGCGATCATCGTCATGAAGCGGAACAGCTTGCGCGCCATCAGCAGCAGGCGCCGCACCGCGGCCGGATCGGTCTCCATGGCCAGGTTCACGTAGATGCGCGGCAGGTAGAACAACCCTGCGAACCACGCGGCGATCAGCACGATATGGAACGTCTTGACCCAGAGCATTGCCATCGGTTGTACGCCTCGCTTTACTGACGGCCTTCGCCGTGCCCGAGCACGACGTACTTCAGCGACGTCAGCCCCTCCAGGCCGACGGGGCCGCGTGCGTGCAGCTTGTCGTTCGAGATGCCGATTTCCGCGCCGAGGCCGAATTCGAAGCCGTCCGCGAAGCGCGTCGACGCGTTGACCATCACGCTCGCGGAGTCGACTTCGCGCAGGAAGCGCATCGCGCGGTCGTGATCCTCGGTGACGATCGCATCGGTGTGGTGCGAGCCGTAATGGTTGATGTGTTCGATCGCGGCGTCGAGGCCGTCGACGACCTTGATCGCGAGCACCGGCGCGAGATATTCGGTGTGCCAGTCTTCAACGGTCGCGTCGACGAGCGGGCCGACGCCCGCCTCGGCGAGCACCGCGCGCGCGGCCGCGTCGACGCGCAGCTCGACCTGCTTGTCGCGGTACAGCTTGCCGAGCGGCGGCAGCAGCGTGGCCGCGATGCCGCTCGAAACGAGCAGCGTCTCCATCGTGTTGCAGGTGCCGTAGCGGTGCGTCTTCGCGTTGTCGCACACCGTCAGCGCTTTCGCGACATCGGCGCGATCGTCGACATATACGTGGCAGATACCGTCGAGGTGCTTGATCATCGGCACGCGCGCCTCGTTGATCAGGCGTTCGATCAGGCTCTTGCCGCCGCGCGGCACGATCACGTCGACGTATTCGGTCATCGTGATCAGCTTGCCGACCGCCGCGCGATCGGCGGTCGCGACGACCTGCACGGCGTCCTGCGGCAAGCCGGCCGCCGCGAGCCCCTCGCCGATCAGCTTCGCGAGCGCCGCGTTCGATTCGAGCGCCTCGGAGCCGCCGCGCAGGATCGTCGCATTGCCCGACTTCAGGCACAGCGCGGCCGCGTCGATCGTCACGTTCGGGCGCGACTCGTAGATGATGCCGATCACGCCGAGCGGAACGCGCATCTGGCCGACCTGGATCCCGCTCGGGCGGTACTTGAGGTTGCCGATCTCGCCGATCGGATCGGCCAGCGACGCAACCTGGCGCAGGCCTTCGACCATCGTCTTCAATGCCTTGTCAGACAGCGTCAGGCGATCGATGAACGCCGCATCGAGCCCCTTTTCGCGGGCACGGGCGACGTCGCGTGCATTCGCATCCTTCAGCGCCTGCGCGTCGCGCTCGATCGCGCGGGCCACGGCGTCGAGCGCCGCGTTCTTCGCGGCCGTGCTGGCGCGCGCCATCGCGCGAGAAGCGTGCCGGGCACGGCGGCCCAGGTCCGTCATGTACTGGTCGATATCCATCGTGTGACTCGAGAAGCGAGCCGCTTGGCGCGGCATGAATTCGTCGGGAAGCGTGAGGCGCGGCAGCAGGAAGGCCGCGCCAGCCATCGGAATATTGTAAGCGGGTTGCGATGCGTGCGCTGACGGCCCGGAGGAGCCTAGCGCCGTACGCGACCCGCGGTCGGCGGTCGTTCGCCGCGCTCGCCCGCCACCGTCATCGCGAGCTGGAACAGGCCGTCCCACGGATCGGGCGGCGGATCGTCCTGCGTGCGGCGGCCCGGCGTGACGGCCGACAGCCCCTTCACCTGCCGATCGAGCTTCGCGGCGAACGCGAGCGCCTTCTCGAGCACGGCTTCCGACACACGGTTCAGCGCGGGGCCGATCAGCCGCTCGCGCGGCCCCCATACGCGGTTCTCGCGCAGCAGCGTGGCCAGCGGCTTGCCGGCCGTCGCGCCGCGCTTGATCCGCAGCAGCGTGCGCAATTCCTCGACGACGGCCCACATCACGAGCACGATCGCCTCGCCCTCGCCCTTCAGCCCGTCGATCATCCGCGCGAGCCGCGCGGCGTCGCCCGCGAGCATCGCCTCGTTCAGCTTGAACACGTCGTAGCGCGCGACGTTCAGCACCGCGTCGTGTACCTGCTCGAACGACAGCACGCCCTGCGGATAGAGCAGCCCGAGCTTCTGGATTTCCTGGTGTGCGGCGAGCAGGTTGCCCTCGACGCGCTCCGCGATGAACTGCAGCGCGCGCCGGCCGTCGTCGCCGGGCGCGACGCGCTGGCTCTGCATCGACAGACGCTGGCCGATCCAGTTCGGCAGCTGCGCGCGGTCGACCGGATCGATCTTCAGCGCGACGCCACCGTTCTGCAACGCGGTAAACCACGCGGATTTCTGCGTTGCCGCGTCGAGGCGCGGCAACGTGACGAGCATCAGCGCGTCGGGGTTGGGCGTCGCCGCGAGCGTCTTCAGCGCGTCGGCGCCTTCCTTGCCGGGCTTGCCCGACGGAATGCGCAGCTCGATCAGCTGGCGTTCGCCGAACAGCGACATCGCCTGGGTCGCGCCGAGCAGCACGCTCCAGTCAAAGCCGCGCTCGACCGTATGCACCGAACGTTCGGTGAACCCGGCCGCGCGCGCGGCCGCACGAATGCGGTCGCACGCTTCCTGCGCGAGCAGCGGCTCGTCGCCGTAGACGGTGTAGAGGCCGGCCATCCCCTTCGCGAGGTGCGGCTCCAGCGCATCAAGTCGCAATTGCATCGGTGCGTGCGCCCGCGATCAGAGCGGTGGCGGCGGCAGCGGTGCGCGCGGCGCGACGCCCGGCACCACGTCCTCCGGCGCCGGCGTCAGCGAGTGGACGATCGCGAGACGCCGCATCAGCTGGTCGACCGCGTCGTTCTGCATGTCGCCGTACAGGATGTCGGCTTCCTGCGCCTTCGCGTTGGTGTACTGGTCGCTGTACGTCATCGCGCGGTTCAGCGCGATCGCGCTCGGCGGGATCAGCACGGTGCCGTCCTTGCTCGTCAGCGTGTAGTTCAACGTGTAGAACAGCGCATATTCCTGCGCCGAGCCGTACTTGTTGAGCGTCAGCGTGTTCTGCCCGCGCGATTCCCACATGCGCAGCACGGCGTCGGCGTCGTCCGCCGACTTGACGATCTTCGTGTCGCTGCCAGCCTCGACGAGACGCACCAGGCGCGCCTCGACGGGCGCTGGCGCGCCGGCCACCAGCAAGTGCTTGAACGCATAGTCCTGCTGGCCGCGCAACTGGAAACCGCATGCCGACAGCGCGACCGCGCTGCCGACGGCGAGCATCAAAAACGATCTGCGGATCACCTTCGCTCCTTCTGTGTGCACCCGACGGCCAACGGCCGTCAGACGACGATGTTCACGAGGCGGCCCGGCACGACGACGATCTTCTTCGCCGGCTTGCCGTCGCTGAACTTCGCGAACGCCTCGTCGGCCACCGCCGCGGCTTCGATCGCCTCGCGGCTCGCGTCCTTCGCGACCTTCAGCGCGCCGCGCACCTTGCCGTTCACCTGCAGCACGAGTTCGATCTCGGCCTGCTCGAGCGCGGCCTCGTCGACCTTCGGCCACGGCGCGTCGAGCAACGGACCGAACTCTTCCGCGTAGCCCAGTGCCTTCCACAGCTCGAACGTGACGTGCGGCACGACAGGGTACAGCACGCGCAGCAGCACGCCGTACGTCTCGCGCAGCACGCCGGGCGTCGCGCCCTTCGCGCCGTCGATCGCGTTCAGCATCTTCATCGCGGCCGACACGACCGTGTTGTACTGCAGGCGCTGATAGTCGAAATCGGCCTGCTTCAGCACGCTGTAGATCTCGCGGCGCAACGCCTTGTCGGCATCGCCGAGCGCGGCCGCGTCGAAGCCCGCGCGCACGGAAAGCGCTTCGCGATTCATCGCGCCGAAGCTCCACACGCGGCGCAGGAAGCGGCTCGCGCCTTCGACGCCCGCGCCCGACCACTCGAGCTGCTGCTCGGGCGGCGCGGCGAACATCGTGAACAGGCGCGCGGTGTCCGCGCCGTACTGGTCGATCAGCACCTGCGGATCGACGCCGTTGTTCTTCGACTTCGACATCTTCTCGATGCCGCCGAGCACGACCGGCTGGCCGTCGGCGTTCAGCGTCGCGCCGACCGGGCGGCCCTTTTCGTCGAACGCGACGGTCACGTCGGCCGGGTTGTACCAGGTCTTCTTGCCCGACGCGTCTTCACGGTAGAACGTCTCGTTCAGCACCATCCCCTGCGTGAGCAGGTTCTTCGCCGGCTCGCCGAACTTCACGAGGCCGAGGTCGCGCATCACCTTGGTCCAGAAGCGCGAATACAGCAGGTGCAGGATCGCGTGCTCGATGCCGCCGATGTACTGGTCCATCGGCATCCAGTAGTCGGTGCGTGCGTCGACCATCGTCTCGGCGTCCGGCGCCGTGTAGCGCGAGAAGTACCACGACGAATCGACGAAGGTGTCCATCGTGTCGGTTTCGCGCTTCGCGGCCGCGCCGCACTTCGGGCACGTGCAGTTCAGGAACGCTTCCGACTTCGCGAGCGGGTTGCCCGAGCCGTCCGGCACGAGGTCTTCCGGCAGCACGACCGGCAGGTCCTGCTCGGGCACCGGCACGTCGCCGCACGACGGGCAGTGGATGATCGGGATCGGCGTGCCCCAGTAGCGCTGGCGCGACACGCCCCAGTCGCGCAGGCGCCACGTGACCTGCTTGTCGCCGAAGCCGCCGGCCTTCAGGTCGGCCGCGATCGCGTCGACCGCCGCGCCGTACGCAAGGCCGTCGTACTTGCCGCTGTTCACGCAGGTCGCGACTTCCTTGTCGCCGTACCACTCCTGCCATGCGTCGAGCGAGTACGTCTGGCCTTCGGCCGCGATCACCTGCTTGATCGGCAGGTCGTATTTCTTCGCGAATGCGAAGTCGC
Source organism: Burkholderia sp. Bp8998 (assembly GCF_003854235.1). NCBI lineage: Bacteria > Pseudomonadati > Pseudomonadota > Betaproteobacteria > Burkholderiales > Burkholderiaceae > Burkholderia > Burkholderia sp. Bp8998. The sequence continues at coordinate 110,518 of NZ_QTQF01000023.1, read as the reverse complement.
GCTCGTCGTGCGCGGGCACGCCCATCACGGCGCCTTCGCCATAGCTCATCAGCACGTAGTTGCCGATCCAGACCTCGACCGGCTCGCCCGTCAGCGGATGCGACACCGTGAAGCCCGTCGCGACGCCCTTCTTCTCCATCGTCGCGACATCGGCCTCGGCAACGCCGCCGCGCTTGCATTCGTCGATGAACGCCTGCAGTTCCGGCTTGCCCTGCGCGAGGCGCGTGGCGAGCGGGTGCTCGGCCGCGACCGCGCAGAACGTGACGCCCATGATCGTGTCGGCACGCGTCGTGAACACGCGCAGGAGCGCCTTCTCGCCGTCGAGTTCGTACGGGAAGCCGAAGTTCACGCCGAAGCTCTTGCCGATCCAGTTCTGCTGCATGATCTTCACGCGCTCGGGCCAGCCGAGGCCGTCGAGGTCGTTCAGCAACTCATCCGCGTACTGCGTGATCCGCAGGTAGTACATCGGGATCTCGCGCTTCTCGACGAGCGCGCCCGAGCGCCAGCCGCGGCCGTCGATCACCTGCTCGTTCGCGAGCACGGTCTGGTCGACCGGGTCCCAGTTCACGGTGCCCGTCTTCTTGTACGCGATGCCCTTCTCGAGCATCTTGAGGAACAGCCACTGGTTCCACTTGTAGTAGTCGGGCTTGCACGTCGCGATCTCGCGCGACCAGTCGATCGCGAGGCCCATCGACTGCATCTGGCCCTTCATGTAGTCGATGTTGTCGTAGGTCCACTTCGCGGGCGGCACGCCGTTCGCCATCGCGGCGTTCTCGGCCGGCATCCCGAACGCGTCCCAGCCCATCGGCATCAGCGTGTTGTAGCCGTTCATCCGCAGATAGCGGTACATCACGTCGTTGATCGTGTAGTTGCGCACGTGACCCATGTGCAGCTTGCCGGACGGGTACGGCAGCATCGACACGCAGTAGAACTTCGGCTTCTGCGAATCTTCCTTCGTCTTGTAGGCATCGGCTGCGCGCCAGTCGCCCTGAGCGGCGGCTTCGACGTCGGCGGGTACGTATCTCTCGTGCATGGTGTGGTTCGGACTAGGCTTTAAGCGGCGCGCCACGAGGCGGGCACGCGGAAGTGGACGAAATCGGGCAGCCCGGCGGCGGGAGCAGGCTCACGGTTCCCGGGCCTGCCTCATGGTTCCGGAGGTTCGCCGGGTAACCCGGAGGGTCTCCAGGTTACCCGGCGAAACCCTGCCAACCGGGCGGAAACGACGATTATACCGTTCGTGGCGGGCGGTACGGCCGGTCTCGCGGGCCGTGGCGCATTCTTGCCTGCACCGGGCTTGCGGGCGGCAGGCGGGTCAGGGTTTCGCGCCCGCGGCGGCCGGCGCGGCGGCGCCCGCCGGCGGCATGTCGGTGACGAAGCCGATCCGCGTGAGGCCCGCGGCCTGCGCGGCGCCCATCACCTGCGCGATCACGTCGTAGCGGGTCGCGCGCGATGCGCGCAGCCGCAGCTCGGGCGGCGCGGCGCCCGCGGCGGCGGCCCGGAAGCGTGCCGGCAGCGCGTCGAGTGCGACGGGCGCGTCATCCCAGTAGAGCTTGCCGGCGTCGTCGATCGACAGCGTGACCGACTGCGGCGTGTCGCGCGCGACACCGGCCGCGACCTTCGGCAGGTCGAGCCGGATCGCGTGCGTCATCAGCGGCGCGGTGATGATGAAGATGACGAGCAGCACGAGCATCACGTCGATCAGCGGCGTCATGTTGATCTCCGCCATCGGCGCGGACGTCTTGTGGTGCTCCAGTCCGCCGAATGCCATGGTCGTTCCTCCCGGCCGCGCGTCAGGCGCCCTGCGCGCACACGAATACGTGCAGGTCGCGCGCGAAGCCGTCGAGTTCCTCGGCGAGCTGGCGCACGAGCCGCCCGAGGATGTTGTAGGCGAGCACCGCGGGGATCGCGACGACGAGCCCGAACGCGGTCATGATCAGCGCCTCGCCGACCGGCCCCGCGACGTTCTCGATCTGCGCCTGCCCGCTCGCGGCGATGCTGCCGAGCGCGTGGTAGATGCCCCATACGGTGCCGAGCAGCCCGACGAACGGCGCGGTGCTGCCGATCGACGCGAGCAGCACCTGGCCGAACTCGAGACGCCGCTGCGAGCGCAGCATCGCGTGACGCAGCGCGCGCAGCACGCGTTCGCTGCGCTCGACACGCGCGGCCAGCGCGGCCGGATCGTGTTCGTCGGCCGCGTCGCGCGCGGCTTCGGCGAGCGGCACGAACACGCGCTCGCGATCGGTGCCGGCGAGCGCGGCGATGCCCGCGTCGAGCGACGCCGCGCGCCAGAACGCGGCGAGCGCACGCGGCCCCTGCCGCTTCGCGCGGACCAGCAGCCAGGCTTTCATGACGAGGAAGCACCAGCTGGCGACGGACATCGCCAGCAGCACATAGGCGACGGCGTGCGTGATCGCATCGCCGCTTTCGAGGTAATGGACAACGCCGGTGGGAATCGCCATCGGAGTTTCCCCGTGAGGATCAGCGCAGGCCGAGCACGTCCTGCATGTCGAACAGGCCGGCGCCGCGCGCCGACAGGAAGCGGACCGCACGCAGCGCGCCCTGCGCGTACGACACGCGGCTCGACGACTTGTGCGTGATCTCGATCCGCTCGCCGATCCCGGCGAACAGCACGGTGTGATCGCCGACGATGTCGCCGCCGCGCACGGCCGCAAAGCCGATCGTCGACGGATCGCGTTCGCCCGTCACGCCCTGGCGGCCGTACACCGCGCAGTCGTCGAGCGAGCGCCCGAGCGCGCCGGCCACGGCCTCGCCCATCATCAGCGCGGTGCCCGACGGCGCGTCGACCTTGTGACGGTGATGCGCCTCGATGATCTCGATGTCGTAACCGTGCGAGAAATGCTTCGCCGCGAATTCGAGCAGCTTCAGCGTGACGTTCACGCCGACGCTCATGTTCGCCGCGAACACGATGCCGATCTTGGCGGCCGCAGCCTGAAGCTCGGCCTTCTGCTCGGCGGTGAAGCCGGTCGTGCCGATCACGAGCTTCACGTCGTGGCGCAGCGCGGCCGCGACGTGCGCGATCGTGCCTTCCGGCCGCGTGAAGTCGATCAGGTAGTCGGCCTGCGCGAACACGGCGTCGAGGTCGTCGGTCAGCTTGATCCCGGTTTCCTTGCCTAGGAACGCGCCCGCGTCCTGGCCGAGGAACGGCGAATCGGCGCGGTCGAGCGCGCCGACGAGCTGCGCGTCGGAATCGTTGAGAACGGCTTCGATCAGCATCCGGCCCATACGGCCCGATGCACCGGCAATCGCAATCTTCATGGCTTTCTACACGACAGGTCTAAAGGCGGGCGGCGCATGCCGCCCTGTTTCCGCACGCCGGCCGCTTATTGCGACTGGGCCGGCGCGGTGAGCGGCTGGTTCTGCAGGTTGTCCGAACCTTGCGGGCCGACCGGCGGCGACGCCTCGTTCGACACGTTCGGCTGCGGCGGACGATGGAACTGGAACTGCGGCTGAATCGCCGGCGCGGCGCCCGGCGGCTGGCCGCCCGGCACCGGCGCACCGCTCGAGGCCTGCGCGGACGGCGTGAAGCGGCGGGCGGCAGTGCCCTGCCCCGACACCTGGTTGGTCGCGCGGTTCGCCGCGCGCGCCGCCTGGGCGTTCGCATCCAGGTCGACCGCCGCGCCGGAGGCCGGCTCGGCGGCCGGGCTCGCGGCAGCGGCCGCCTGCGCGGCGCTCGCGGCAGCAGCGGCTTCGGACGCCTTCTTCGCCGCGGCCGCGGCCTTCGCCTTCTTGCCGCCGCGGTCGCCGTCGATATCGGCCAGCAGGTCGAGTTCGGACGGCAGGTTCTCGGCGCCCGTCCAGCTCGCGAGGCGGTCGCCCGAGAACGTCAGCACGAGGTCGCGCTGCTGGACGACGGACGTCGAGCCGCGCTTGAAGTAAAAGAGGTAATCCCAGCGATCGGCATGGAACATGTCCGACAGCAGCGGCGTGCCGAGCAGCGCGCGGACCTGCTCGCGCGTCATCCCGGCCTGCAGCTGCGCGGCCTTCTCCTGCGACACGAAGTTGCCCTGCACTACAGTGATCCGATAGGGCGTGATGCTCTGCGCGATGCGCTGCGTCACGCTGTCGTACGACGAACAACCAGCCAGCGCGGCAACGGCGGCGGCAGCGATGATGGCACTCCGCATGCGACTCCTCTGAAAGTGCGAAAGGGATTCCGGGAACATTTCCGTCACCGTGCTGGCCCGCGTCGCGGGCCGCGCGTGTTTCTGGAACGGCGAAAAGCCGGTAACATTGAAGCCCTGCATTGTACTCTAGGGATGCCTAGCCATGACCAATCCGACGGATCTCAAGAATATCGGGCTAAAGGCCACCCTACCGCGCCTCAAGATTCTCGAGATCTTCCAGCAAAGCCCGGTGCGTCACCTGACGGCCGAAGACGTCTACCGCAACCTGCTCAACGAGCAGCTCGACATCGGGCTCGCCACCGTTTACCGCGTGCTGACGCAGTTCGAGCAGGCCGGCCTGCTCACGCGCAGCAACTTCGAATCCGGCAAGGCCGTGTTCGAACTGAACGAAGGTTCGCACCACGATCACCTCGTCTGCCTCGATTGCGGCCGCGTCGAGGAATTCTTCGACGCCGAGATCGAAGGCCGCCAGCAAGCGATCGCGAAGGAACGCGGCTTCCGGCTCCAGGAACACTCGCTCGCGATGTACGGGTCCTGCACGACCGAGAACTGCCCGCACCGCAAGCACTGATCCGCACGCTTCGCGCCTGCGCGACGGCCCGGCCGGCAACTCGCCGCCCGGGCCGTGTTGTTTTCGGGACCGGAATGAAAAACGGCCCGCGCGTCACGTGCGGGCCGCCTCGGGTCGGGTCGGAACGTTTTCAGTCGATCGAGCGGCGGCGAGCCGTGCTGCCGCCGGCGACTCTCGATGCTCGACGATCGGTGCCAGGCTCGATGCCGCCTTCGCCGCGCGTCAGGCCGCGCTCGCGCACGCCGGCTCGAACTCGAGCGCCCAAGTGTCGTCGAGCGGAATCTCGTCGCAGTTCGGCTGCGGGCCGCCACGGTCGACGATCACGAAGTCGCTGACCGCGTCGAGCGCGAGCAGCGGATGGTGCCAGACGCCCTTCGCGTAGTTCACGCCCTGCCAGCCTTCGGCCAGGAACGCGCGCATCGCTTCGGGCCGGAACTCGCCGGTCGGCGCGACGACGATCGCGTAGCGCGACACGGCCGCCAGCGGGATGAACGCCTGGCTGCCGTGCGGATGGCGCTCCATCAGCGTGATCGCGACCGGCAGCGCGCGCGGCTGCGCGCGAAACACGCTGACGAGCGGCCGGCCGCCGTCCGCGCAGACATCGATCGTCGCAAGATCGTGGAAGCGCTCGGTCGTGCCGCCGTTGATCGGGAAGTGCCGCGCGCCTTCGAGCGCGATCACGTCGCCGAACGGCGCGAAGGCCTCGCGGGTCAGGCGCTCGACGCGCAGGATGTGGGGTCCGCTCATGGCATTGCCCTCCTTCAAGCCGGCTCGCCCCACAGACGCAGGCGCGACACGCCGCCGTCCGGGAAGATGTTGAAACGCACGTGCGTGACGGGGCCGAGTGCCGCGAGCTGGTCGAACGTATGCACGTGGTCCATCTGCAGCTTCTGCTCGCCGAGCAGTTCGGCCCAGAACATCGCCTGCGTGACGAGCGAATCGTCGGTGCCGCCGGCAACGTGCGCGGCCTGCAGCGAGCAGCGGTCGGGGAAGTTGCCCTTGAAGAACGCCGTATCGACCTCGACGCGCCGGATGATGCCCGGCCGCGCCAGCGCGACGATCGCCCAGTCGTTGCCGGGCTCGCGCCGCCGCCGCGTTTCCCAGCCGTCGCCCATGTTCGCGCCGCGCCCCGGCATCAGCATCTGCGAGGCCGGGCCGAAGTGCTGGTTGTTCGCGGCCACCAGGTAGCCGCCGTTCTCGATCGCCGCGAGATCGACGAGTTCGCCCGCCGGCACATGGCGCCAGTCGCGCTGCGGCTGGCCGTACACGCGCAGCCGCGCGAGCCCGCCGTCCGGATACAGGTTCACGCGCAGGTGCGTGACCGGCTGCGCTTCGTCGACGCTCACGTAGTGATGCGAATTGCCCTGCAGCGTCGTCGCGGGGACGATCGTGCGCCATTCGGCATCGTCCGGCGGCGTGTCGCCGTCCACCGCGCAGGCCTCGATCGACGCGGCCGGCGGGAAGTTGCCGGTGAAGTGGCTCGTATCGAGATCGACGCCGTGGATCACGCCCGGCCGCGCGAGCCGGACCACGCAGAAGTCGTGGCCGGTGGTGCGCTTGCGGCGTGTTTCCCAACCGTCCATCCACTTGCCGTGGTCGTCGTACTTGCCGGGAATGAAGACGGCCGGCTCGGGATTCAGCATGCGCTCCTTCGGCGCGAAGAATTCGTCGCTGGCGAAGAGCGCCTGCGCGCCCAGGCGCGGGTCGGCGAGGTTCATGTAGCGCCGCGTGAAGGCCGGCGCGTTCGGATCGAGGATGGGGGCTGCCATGTCGTCTCCACTATCTTGTCTTGGTAAGGGCCGGCGCACGTCGTCGCTGCGGCCGCGGAAAATTCGTCCGCGGGAACGGCCGGGGAAGCCGCTCCGCGCGAGCGTGCGCTCAGAGCGCGTGAGCCTGGTCGCCGGCGACCGGCGCGGCGCTGCCCGGCTCGTCGGCCACGTAGCGCAGTTCGCGGTTCAGCACGCGCTTCGCGCGGGCCCGGTCGATGTCGTTCTCCCACACGGCGACGACCACCGTCGCGACGCAGTTGCCGATCAGGTTGGTCAGCGCACGGGCGATGCCGACGAACCAGTCGACCGGCAGGATCAGCACGAGGCCGAGCACCGGAATCGCGGGAATCGCCGACAGCGTCGCCGCAAGGATCACGATCGCCGAACCCGGAATCCCGTGCGCGCCCTTCGACGTGACGAGCGACACGAGCAGCACGACGATCAGGTCATGCGTGGACAGCGGCGTGTTGGTGGCCTGCGCGATGAACAGCACGGCGAGCGTCAGATAGATCGAGAAGCCGTCGAGGTTGAACGAGTAACCGGTCGGGATCACGAGGCCGACCGTCGAATCCTTGATGCCCATGTATTCGAGCTTGCTCATCACCTGCGGCAGCACCGCGTCCGACGACGCCGTGCCGAGCACGATCGACAACTCCTCGCGCAGGTAGCGGATCAGCTTGAACACCGAGAAGCCCGCGAGACGCATCACCGCGCCGAGCACGACCGTGACGAACACGAAGCAGCTCAGGTAGAACACCGCGACGAGGTAGCCGAGCTGCTTGAGCGACGCGACGCCGTACTTGCCGGTCGTGAACGCGATCGCGCCGAGCACGCCGAGCGGCGCGAGCTTGATGATGAAGCCGATGATGCGGAAGAACACGTGCGACAGTTCCTCGATCAGGCTGTTCACGCGCTGTGCCTTGTCGCCGAGCAGCGACAGCGCGGAGCCGAACAGCACCGCGAACACGAGGATCTGCAGGATGTCGCCCTTCGCGAACGCGTCGATCGCGGTCTCGGGGATGATCTTCATCAGGTAGCCGGCCGTGTCCTTCAGGCTTTCGGCGTTCTTCGCGTACGACGAGAGCGAGGCCGCATCGAGCGAGTGCAGGTCGATGTTCATCCCGACACCCGGGCGCGTGAGCCACGCGAGTACCAGACCGATGCCGAGCGCGAGCGTCGTCATGATCTCGAAGTAGACGACGGCCTTCAGGCCGACGCGGCCGACCTTCTTCAGGTCGCCCGCATTGGCCATCCCGCTGACCACGACGCAGAACACGATCGGGCCGATGACCATCTTGATGAGCTTCAGGAAGCCGTCGCCGAGCGGTCGCAGCGACTCGGCGAAATGCGGGAAGAACGCGCCGAGCGCGACCCCCAGGATGAGTGCGACGACTACCCGGCCAAACAGCGAATTGAGGAATTTCGACACGGCGCTCTCCCGATCCAACGGTTGCAGTTTCGTCTGTTCATACTGGTAAGACCAGTGATGTTATGGTGGATAGTAGGAAGCCGATATAGTCACGTCAAGGACGGACAAAATAGGGATTTCCCGCCCCCTTCGCCTCCGTTTGCAGCGCACCATGCAGGGGCGGATCGTGGCTTTCCCGTAGGCCGGTCGTGCACCGCGCGCGTGCGGATTACAATGCCGGTCAGACCGGCCATCGTTCACATCATGAAAAACGTTCCGCACACCGTGACCGACGCCGCCATCGCGACGATCCGCGACCGGATCGAGGCAGGCGTGTATCCGGTCGGCAGCCTGCTGCCGGCCCAGCGCCAGCTCTCCGAGGAGCTGGAGATCAGCCGCGCGTCGCTGCGCGAGGCGCTCTCCACGCTCGAGGCGCTCGGGATGCTGCGCATCCGCGCCGGCAAGGGCGTGTATGTCGAAAGCGCGCAGGCGACGGCTGCCCATCCCTGGCAGTTCGCCGAGCAGTCGTCGCCGCCCGACACGTACCAGATGCGCTATGCGCTCGAAGGGTTCGCCGCGCGGATGGCCGCGCACGTCGTCACCGACGACGACATCGCATGGTTCGAGGACAACCTCGCCGACCTGCACGTCGCGCTGACCGAAAGTGCGCTCGACGAAGCATCGCGCCTCGACTTCGACTTCCACATGCGGATCATCCATCTCGCGGGCAACGCGGCGATCGAGTCGGTACTGCGCAGCAGTGCGGACATCATGAAGGAAAGCCAGCGCATGCCGTTCTACCGCCGCGAACTGCTGCTGTCGACGTGGCACGAGCACCGCGCGATCGTCGACGCGCTGATCGCCCGCGATGCGGCCGCGGCCGGCATCGCGATCGAGACGCACATCGCGAACGCCGCGCAGCGCGCGGGCATCTTCTTCCCGACGCCGGGCACCTGACGCAGCCGTCGGCCGGCGGTCGCGGCCGGCGCGGCAGCCATTCTCCGGTCGAGCCGGTCATCCTCCCGACGGAGCCTGCCGATCGCGCTGTGGCTCGCCTCGCAGCGCGTCGGCGTGCGGCAAGTCACGCAGTAGCCGGCTTTCACTCCCGCCAATGAAAAAGGCACGCTCCCGCAAACCGCGGGCGTGCCTTTTTGCATTGCGCGCCGTCGCGCGCCATCAGCAGACGATCATGCCGCCTCGCTCGCGAAATCGATCAGCACCTTCATCGCGCGCTGCCGGTCGCCGGCCAGCTCGAACGCATGGTTCGCATCGCGCATCGGGAACACGCCCGTCACGGCCGGGCGCAGGTCGACGCGCTGCGCATTGATCAGCTGCACCGCGAGCGCGAATTCCGCATGGAAGCGGAACGAGCCGCAGATCGACAGCTCCTTCGCGACCACGACGTTCTGCGGCAGGCTGACGTCGCCGCCGAGCCCGAGCTGCACGACGACGCCGCGCGGCCGCATCACGTCGAGGCCATCGCGCAGCGCGCGCGCATTGCCCGAACACTCGATCATCACGTCGAACGTGCCCTTGTCGGCACCGTAGCGCGCGACCCAGCCGGCGTCGGTCGCCGCATCGATCGTATGGTCGGCGCCGAGCGCGCGGGCGACCTCGAGCGGCGCATCGACCACGTCGGTCGCGACGATCTCCGCCGCGCCGTGCACGCGCGCCGCCGCGACCGCCAGCACACCGATCGGCCCGCACCCCGATACGAGCACGCGCCGGCCGATCAGCGGGCCCGCGCGCGACACCGCATGCAGCCCGACCGCGAACGGCTCGGCGAGCGCCGCGAGCGACAGCGGCACATGGTCCGCCACCTTCACGCACTGCGTGGCGTCGCACACGAGCGCGTTGCGAAACGCGCCCTGTACGTGCGGCATGCGCATCGCGCTGCCGTAGAAGCGCATGTCGAGACACTGGTTCGGCAGCCCTTCGAGGCAGTAGCGGCACGCGCCGCACGGGCGGCTCGGATTCACCGCGACGCGATCGCCGACCTTCACCGACGTCACGTCGGGCGCGACCGCCGCGACCGTGCCGGCCACTTCATGGCCGAGCACCATCGGCTGCTGCAGCCGGATCGCGCCGAAGCCGCCGTGCCGGAAGTAATGGAGATCGGAGCCGCAGATGCCGCCCATCGCGACATCGACGCGCACCTGGCCCGGGCCGATCTCACCCGCGTCCTGCTCTTCGAGCCGCAGATCGTTCGGCCCGTGGATCACGAGACACATGCAACGCATACGCATGACTTTCTCCTATACCGCGCTCGTCAACCCGCCGTCGACGAACAGCGTCTGTCCGTTCACGAAATCGGACGCCGCCGACGCGAGGAAGATCGCCGCGCCGCACAGCTCGTCGACGCGCCCCCAGCGGCCGGCCGGCGTGCGCTTGCACAGCCAGTCGGAGAACGCCGCGTCGTCGACCAGCGCGCGATTCAGTTCGGTCTCGAAATAGCCGGGCGCGAGGCCGTTCGCCTGGATGCCGTGACGCGCCCAGTCGGCGCACATCCCTTTCGTCAGCATCCGCACCGCGCCCTTCGTCGCCGCATACGGCGCGATCGTCGGCCGTGCGAGCTCGCTCTGCACCGAGCAGATGTTGATGATCTTGCCGCGGCCGCGCGCAATCATGTGGCGCGCTACCGCCTGCGCGACGTTGAACACGCCGTCGAGATTCACGCGCATCAGCGCGTGCCAGTCGTCCGGGTCGAATGCATCGAGCGGCGCGCGACGCTGGATGCCCGCGTTGTTCACGAGGATGTCGATCGCGCCGACGCGCGCCTCGAAATCGTCGATCGCCGCGCGCACCTGCGCGTGCTCGGTGACGTCGAACACCGCATGGTCGGCCGCGAAACCCTCCTCTCGGAAATGGCGCGCAAGCGTCGCGGCCTTCTCCTCATTGCGATCGTTGATCACGATCGCCGCACCGGCTTCCGCGAGGCCGCGGGCGAGCGTCAGCCCGATCCCGCGTCCGGAACCCGTGATCAGTGCGCGGCGGCCGTCCAGGCGGAACCGGTCAAGCGCGTTGCTCATGCATGTCTCCTCGTGCCATCGAGCCGACCGCCGGGTCGCGGCCGGTCTCGCGTCAAGGGTATCTTCGGCGCTCGGCCGGGGGCCGCGCCAATGGTCTTTTTTGATCCGGTTATCATGAAATCCGATCACCGTCCGCTGCCGCCCGCCCACCATGGAACTCAAGCAATTGCGCGCCTTCGTCACGCTCGCCGAAGAGCTGCATTTCGGGCGCGCCGCGCAGCGCCTGTTCGTCGTGCAGTCCGCGCTGAGCATGCAGATCAAGGCGCTCGAGGAAGAGCTGGGGGCGCGTCTGTTCGAGCGCGACCGTCACAAGGTCGAACTCAGCGATACGGGGCGCGTGTTCCTGCCCGAAGCACGGGCGACACTGCAGCAGGCCGCGCGCGCGGAGCAGATGGCGCGGCTGTCGAGCCGCGGCGAGATCGGCACGCTGCGGATCGCGTTCGTGTCGTCGGTGCTGCCGGCGCTGCTGCCGGCCGTGCTGCGCACGATGCGCGATCGCTATCCGCTGATCACGCTCGAACTGAAGGATTTGCCGACGCCCGACCAGATCGCCGCACTGCGCGACCGGCGCATCGATTTCGGGATGATACGGCTGCCGGCCGCGTATGCGGGCATCGACACGCGCGTGGTGCTCGAGGAAGGCTTCGTCGTCGCGCTGCCGCTCGACCATCCGCTCGCCGCGCACGACACGATTTCACCGTCCGCGTTGCGCGGCCAGCCCGCGTTCGTGCTCGCGCGCCGCTACGCGCCCGGCTTTCACGACGACATGCTGCTCGCGCTGAGCCGTGCGGGCACGACGCTCGAGATCGCGCAGGAATTCGGGGAATTCACGACGATGCTCGCGCTCGTCGCGGCGGGGATGGGGATCGGGCTGATCCCGGCGGAAGCCGCGAGCGCGCTGCCGCCGAACGTGCTCGCGCGGCCGCTCGACCTGGCCGGCCACCGGACCGGTATCGGCCTCGCATGGACCGACCTCGACAGCCCGCTGAAGCGCGCGTTCGTCGACGCGCTCGAACACGTGACGGCGAACGCCGGACAATAAAAAACCCGGCCGCAGAATCGGGCCGGGTTCGTTCGCCGCGCAAGCCGCCTTGAGGCGGCCGCGCAACGTGCGGGATTACTTCGCGTTCGCGAATGCGACTGCCGTATCCAGCATGCGGTTCGAGAAACCCCACTCGTTGTCGTACCAGCTCGACACCTTGACGAGGCGGCCCGACACCTTGGTCAGCGTTGCGTCGAACGTCGACGAAGCCGGGTTGTGGTTGAAGTCGATCGACACCAGCGGTGCGTCGTTGTAGCCGAGGATGCCCTTCAGCGCGCCTTCCGATGCTTCCTTCATGATCGCGTTGACTTCCTCGACCGTCGTGTCGCGCTTCGCGATGAACGACAGGTCGACGACCGACACGTTGATCGTCGGGACGCGGATCGCGTAGCCGTCGAGCTTGCCGTTCAGTTCCGGCAGTACGAGGCCGACGGCCGACGCCGCGCCCGTCTTCGTCGGGATCTGGCTGTGCGTGGCCGAACGCGCGCGGCGCAGGTCTTCGTGGTAGACGTCCGTCAGCACCTGGTCGTTCGTGTACGCGTGGATCGTCGTCATCAGGCCGGTTTCGAGGCCGATCTTGTCGTTCAGCGGCTTGACGAGCGGCGCGAGGCAGTTCGTCGTGCACGATGCGTTCGAGATGACGGTGTGCTCGGCCTTCAGCACGTTGTGGTTCACGCCGTAGACGATCGTTGCGTCGACGTCCTTGCCGCCCGGCGCCGAGATGATCACCTTCTTCGCGCCGCCCTTCAGGTGCGCGCTCGCCTTTTCCTTCGTCGTGAAGAAGCCCGTGCATTCCATCACGACGTCGACGCCCAGCTCGCCCCACGGCAGTTCTGCCGGGTTGCGGTTCGCCAGCACGCGGATCTTGTCGCCGTTCACGACGAGGTAGTCGCCGTCGACCGACACTTCACCCGGGAACTTGCCGTGCGCGGTGTCGTACTGGGTCAGGTGCGCGTTGGTCTTCGCATCGCCCAGGTCGTTGATCGCGACGATCTCGAGATCGTGCTTCTTGCCGTTTTCATAGAACGCGCGCAGCGTGTTGCGGCCGATACGGCCGTAGCCGTTGATTGCGACGCGAATCGTCATGGTCTATCTCCTGATGGCTGAAAAAATTCGTTTCGTGCAGCTTCACGGTGCGACGCGCGCGCGGGGCCGCGCGCGTCGCGAATGCTTTTAGGCCAGCACGGCCTTCGCGGTCTCGACGACGTGCTCGACGGTGAAGCCGAAGTACTTGAACAGCACGCCGGCCGGCGCCGATTCGCCGAACGTGTCGATCCCGACGACGCCGCCTTCGAGGCCGACGTACTTGTGCCAGAACGCGGTCACGCCCGCTTCGATCGCGACGCGGCGCACGCCGTGCGGCAGCACGCGTTCGCGGTATTCGGCGTCCTGGCGGTCGAACACGTTGGTCGACGGCATCGACACGACGCGGGCCGCGATGCCCTGCTGCGCGAGCGACTCGACGGCCTTCATCGCGAGTTCGACTTCCGAGCCCGTCGCGATCAGGATGATCTTGCGCGCGACGATTTCCTCGTCCCAGTCCTTCAGCACGTAGCCGCCCTTCTCGATGTTCGCGATCTGCGAGTCGGTGCGCGGGTTGAACGCGAGGTTCTGGCGGCTGAAGATCAGGCTCGACGGACGGTCGGCGGCAACCGCGTGGGTCCATGCGACGGCCGTCTCGACCGTGTCGGCCGGACGCCACACGTCATGGTTCGGGATCAGGCGCAGGCTCGATACGTGCTCGACCGACTGGTGCGTCGGGCCGTCTTCGCCGAGGCCGATCGAGTCGTGCGTGAACACGAAGATCGACGGGACCTTCATCAGCGACGCGACGCGCAGCGCGTTGCGGCTGTAGTCGGAGAACGTCAGGAACGTGCCGCCGAACGGCTTGTGGCCGCCGTGCAGCGCGAGGCCGTTGATCGCGGCGCTCATGCCGAATTCGCGCACGCCGTAGTTGATGTGGTTGCCGAGCAGCACGCCCGCGCCTTCCGGATTCGCGCGCACCGCCTTCGATGCCTTCCAGTTGGTCAGGTTCGAGCCGGTCAGGTCGGCCGAGCCGCCGAGCAGTTCCGGCAGGGCGGCGGCGAGCCCTTCGATCGCCTGCTGCGATGCCTTGCGGGTCGCGACCGTCTCGGCGCGCTCGTTCGCGCCGGCGATGATCGCCGCGGCCTTCTCGGCCCAGTCGGCCGGCAGCTTGTTGGCCATCCGGCGTTCGAATTCAGCGGCTTCTGCCGGGAATTTCGCGCGATAGGCGGCGAACGTCGCGTCCCATTCGGTCTCGGCACGCTTGCCGGCTTCCTTCGCGTCCCATGCCGCGTAGACTTCCTGCGGAATCACGAACGGCTCCCACTTCCAGCCGAGCGCTTCGCGCGTCTTCGCGATTTCTTCCGCGCCGAGCGCCGCGCCGTGCACGTCGTGGCCGCCCGCCTTGGTCGCCGCGCCCTTGCCGATCACCGTCTTGCAGCAGATCAGCGTCGGCTTGTCCGACAGCTTCGCCTTCGCGATCGCCGCGTCGACCGCGTCGACGTCATGGCCGTTCACGTTCGGGATCACGTTCCAGCCGTACGCTTCGAAGCGCTTCGGCGTGTCGTCGTGGAACCAGTTCACGACGTCGCCGTCGATCGAGATGCCGTTGTCGTCGTACAGCGCGATCAGCTTGTTCAGCTTCAGCGTGCCCGCGAGCGAGCAGGCTTCGTGCGAGATGCCTTCCATCAGGCAGCCGTCGCCGAGGAACACGTACGTGTGGTGATCGACGATCTTCGCGCCGTCACGGTTGAACTCGTCGGCCATCAGCGCTTCGCCGAGCGCCATGCCGACCGCGTTCGCGAGACCCTGGCCGAGCGGGCCGGTGGTCGTCTCGACGCCCGGCGTGATGCCGTATTCCGGGTGGCCCGGCGTCTTCGAGTGCAACTGGCGGAAGTTCTTCAGCTCTTCCATCGGCAGGTCGTAGCCGGTCAGGTGCAGCAGCGAGTACAGCAGCATCGAGCCATGGCCGTTCGACAGCACGAAGCGGTCGCGGTCTGCCCAGTGCGGGTTCGTCGGGTTGTGCTTCAGGTGGCGCGACCAGAGCGCGACGCCGATTTCGGCCATGCCCATCGGCATGCCGGGGTGGCCGGAGTTCGCTTGCTGGACGGCGTCCATCGCGAGCGCACGGATCGCATTGGCCATCAGGGTGGTGGAGGCGGGAGACGAAGTCGTCATGTCGAGTCCGGAGAACGAGTCGAGGAAACGGGGGCACGGCGGCATCCGGAAGCTCGAGCGTCAATCGTTCCCGGCGCGCGGTGCGGCGCCTGACGGACGCGAAGCGGACGGAGCCTACGGACGGGGCTGCAAAGCTCGTCATTTTAACAGATGGGCTGACATTTCCCTTGTCGGCGCGTAGTGTTCCGGCACGGTTTTCCGCCAGACCGCCCGCCTCCTATAATTCAGGCGTCGGAACTGCCTACCCCGAGCGGCCCGCCCGTGAACACGACCCTTCTCTTCCATCCCACGCCCGATGCCGCGTACGGCTTCCCGAATGCACGCCGGCTCGCGCACGTCGCGTCGCCGCACCAGCACATCGAAGTCTGGGAAACCCCGCAGCTCGGCCGCCTGTTCACGCTGGACGGCCGGCCGATGACGTCGGTCGGCGACGAATACGTGTACCACGAGTGCATGACGCACCCGGCCGCGCTCGCGCATCCGTACCCGAGGAAGGCGCTCGTGCTCGGCGGCGGTGACGGCGGCGCCGCGCGCCAGCTGCTCAAGCACGCGTGCATCGAGCGGATCGTCGTCGCGGAACTCGACGACGAAGTGGTCGGCATGGCGCGCCGCTATCTCGACGACGTGCACCAGGGCGCGCTCGACGACCCGCGCGTCGAGGTCGTGATCGGCGACGCCACGCATTTCGTCGCGTCGACCGTCGAGCATTTCGATCTCGTCGTGTTCGACCTCACGCCGCCCGATTCGCCGGCGGCCGGCCTCTATACGCGCGAGTTCTACGCGCGGCTCAAGCGGATCCTCACGCCGTGCGGCGCGATCTCGATGCATCTCGGCTCGCCGGTATTCCACGCGGCGCGCATCGCCGCGCTGCTCGACGACCTGCGCGCGAGCTTCGCGGTCGTCGATCTGCTGTCCGCGCACGTGCCGCTGTATGGATCCCAATGGCTGATGGCGATCGCGAGCGACACGCTCGACGCGGCCGCGCTGTTCGCGCACGACATCGACGAACGGCTCGCCGCACGCCGCGTGCAGGGCTTGCGCTACTACGATGCGCGACTCCATGCGGCCCTCTTTGCCCTGCCGCGCGCGCTGCGCGATACACTGGGCGCTCGCCGCTGAGCTTCCGGGCGGACGCAGCGTTCCGCGGGTTGGTCGCGCAGTCTCCCGCGCCGGACCCGCGCGCAGGCCCGGAACGATGCAGGCGGCCCGCCTGCGTAATCGCGACACAGCGCGACACGGCGCAGCACGGCGCGGGACCGCACCGGGCGCCCGCGCGCCAATATCCGCCGGATTGCAACGCCTGGGACCGGCGTAACCGCTCAAGCGCCAACACCGTTCGACCGCAAAGCATGGGAACAGCGTAGGCGCTGAAGCACCAACACTGTTCGACAGGAGATTTCATGACCGATCCACGTCCGGCCAACGTGCCTTGGTTGACGCCTTACCTGGCCGTGCGCAATGCGCACGCGGCCATCGAGTTCTTCCAGGCCGCATTTGGCTTCGAACTGCGCGACGTCCATGACGAGGACGGTGCGATCATGCACGTCGAGATGACCTACCGCGGGCAGCTGATCGTGATGTTCGCGCCCGAAGGCGCATTCGGCTCGACCGCGCTCACGCCGAAGCGTGCGTGCGCAACCGCCCCGCAATCGTTCTACCTGTATGTCGACGACGTCGACACGACCTGGCAGCGGGCGCTCGACGCGGGCGCGAAATCGCTGACCGCGCCGCAAGATCAGTTCTGGGGCGACCGCTTCGCGCAGATCGAGGATCTCGACGGCTACCGCTGGGCGCTCGCGCGCCGCCTCGGTGCATGAACGGAGCCGCGATACGCATGAGTGAAGCCACCACCACCGCGGCCGTGCCGCGTTTCTTCGTCGAAGCGGCGCTATGCGCCGATGCGACGCTCGCGTTGCCGGCCGACGTCGCGCGGCACGCGCACGTGCTGCGGCTGCAGCCCGGCGACGCGCTCGCGCTGTTCGACGGCAGCGGCGGCCAGTACCGCGCGCGGCTCGTCGAGATCGACAAGCGCGGCGCGCTGGCGCAGATCGAAGCGTTCGACCCGGCCGAGGCCGAGCCGCCCTACCGCGTGACGCTGGCGCAAGGCATCGCCGGCGGCGACAAGATGGACTGGGTGATCGAGAAGGCCGTCGAACTCGGCGTCGCGGCGGTCGTGCCGCTGTCGACCGCGCGCGGCGTCGTGAAACTGTCCGGCGAGCGCGCGGACAAGCGCGTCGCGCACTGGCGCGGTGTCGTGCGCGCGTCGTGCGAACAATGCGGGCGCAACCGCGTGCCCGACGTCGCGCCGGTACGCGGCTTCGGCGCATGGCTCGATACGCTGCCGGCCGCGCCGGCCGACGGCGAATTGCGGCTGCTGCTGTCGCCGCGCGCGAGCATCCCGTTCGCGTCGCTGCCGGACACGCCGCCCGCGGCGGCCGTCACGCTGCTGATCGGGCCTGAAGGCGGGCTGTCGCCAGACGAGGAAAACGCGGCCCGCGCACACGGGTTCACCGCGTTGTCGCTCGGGCCCCGCGTGCTGCGCACCGAAACAGCCGGCGCGGCCGTGCTGGCGGCGCTGGCCGCGCGCTGGGGCGGCTGGTAACGAACCCGACGTGCCGCACCACGTGGCGGCCCGGCCCCCGGGTCACCGCGTGAATGCGGCGCGCCGTCCTGCATGCGTCGCACGGACGCAAAAAAGCCCGCGCGAGGCGGGCCTTTCGCCGAATCGGCCGCGCTCGGGCGGCCGCCGGGTTCGCGCTTTACGCGAACGAATAGAACACGCGAAACGCGACCTTGCGCTCGGCCCAGAATTCGGCGGCTTCGCGGAACACGTCGAGCAGCGTCTCGCGCCCTTCCTTGTCGAATTTCTGCGCGATCGGCAGCCCTTCGAGCACGATCACGAAACCGGGCTGCGCGCCGGCCTTCGCGACGAGGTCGGTCAGGCAGTCGTACAGCGCGTCGTAGTTCTTCCCGAAATGCTTCGGAAACAGGAACGACGTCGCGATCGTCTCCATCACTTCCTGCTTCGACTGCGCGGCACCGCAATACGCGTACAGGAAATGCTGGCCGAGCCGCCCGGCTTCGTCGGCGAGATCCTGCACGCGGAACGCGCGGATCGACTGCACGAGATTGGGTCGCACGGTCGTGAAAAGGCTCATAGGCTCCTCGTTCGATGAAAGCCCGTCGGCTTCCTGTTGCTCCGGCGCGCCGCCGGCCTGTGCCGCCGCGTGAAGCTGGATCACGCGCTGAAACAGATTGCCGTCGCCGGCCGCGAACAGTTCCGCCGCCGCCGTATCGTGCGCGTAGATGGAGTCGCTCATGCCGTTCATCCCGAAGTCATTCAACAATACGTTTAAAACTGTTGTAGTGGTCGTCCGTGTAAAAACAGTTGTCGATTCGGCGCAATGGCCCGCCACAGACGATCCGGCGCGCGCCGCGATTGCGTGCGCGCGGCGTCGGCACCGTGTACTCGTGGTAGTAGCCGCGCTTCGCCTTCGGCAGGATCCGCTCACGGTTGCCGAAGACGACGCCGTCTTTCTCGTACGGATAGGGGCCACCGGCGCCGATCAGGCCAAGCGTGGTCACGGCCTCGCGCGGCAGGCGGCCGGTCGGGATCGTATCGAGCCCGCCGACGGCCACGTCGGCCGAAACGGCCTGCCGTGCGTAAGCGGCGGAAACCAGACTGCCCGTCGGTGTACCGACGATACCCATCGCGAACATCGCGAAGCCGGACGCGAGCGCGCCGTTGCGGAGCCACTTGCGTGCCATGAACCAGGGTTCCCGCTGTTAAATCAAGTAGTTGACGACCAACCAAAGGCGTTAGCGTAGCGCTATTGTCCGCGCGAATCAATGTTCGTTTGGGAACCGAAAGGCTGGGGTCGCACGGAATCGCGCATTTTTTACCGAAACAAGACTACATTTAGCTTCCATGGGATAAAATATCGGCGGCATCTCTCGTATGGCAAGACACTGCCTCCTTGCCACGCTCGCTACCCGGAGTGGAGAGATGCTGCTGTTGCTTATGGGAAGCGCGTTTGCGCCCTGCCCGCGGCGTGCCCATTGCGGGCACGCCTCTTTTTGCTTTTGTTTACAATTTCGCCCGACGTGCGGCACCGGTTCGACCGGCACCGCGCGTTCGTTCCGGCTCAGCGCGCGGCGTTCACGTCGGCAACCAGCAGCGCCGCCATGTTGACGATGCGGCGAACGGTCGCCGATTCGGTCAGCACATGCACCGGCTGAGCCGCGCCCAGCAGGATCGGCCCGATCGCGATGTTGTTGCCGGCGGCCGTCTTCAGCAGGTTGTATGCGATGTTCGCGGCATCGATGTTCGGCAGGATCAGCAGGTTCGCGTCGCCTTCCAGCGTCGATTCCGGCAGGATTTCCTTGCGCAGCGCCGCGTCGAGCGCGACGTCGCCGTGCATTTCGCCGTCGACCTTCAGCTCCGGCGCACGTTCCTGCAGGATCGCGAGCGTATCGCGCATCTTCTTCGCCGAAGGTGCGTTGCTCGTGCCGAAATTCGAGTGCGACAGCAGCGCGACCTTCGGCTCGATGCCGAACCGGCGCACTTCTTCCGCGGCCATGATCGTGATCTCGGCCAGTTCCTCCGGGGTCGGATCGACGTTCACGTGCGTATCCACGAGGAAAATCTGGCGGCCCGGCAGCACAAGGCCGTTCATCGCCGCGTACACGCTGCAGCCCGGGCGCTTGCCGATCACCTGGTCGATGAAGTGCAGGTGGCGGTGCGTGGTGCTGATCGTGCCGCAGATCATCCCGTCCGCTTCGCCCTTCTTCACCAGCATCGAGCCGATCAGCGTCGTGCGGCGGCGCATTTCGACGCGCGCGAGCTGCTCGCTGATGCCCTTGCGCGCCATCAGCTTGTGATACGTCTGCCAGAAGTCGCGGTAGCGCGCGTCGTGCTCGGTGTTGACGACCGTGAAGTCGACGCCCGGATTCAGGCGCAGGCCGTAGCGCTGGATCCGGTGCTCGATCACCGACGGGCGGCCGATCAGGATCGGCTTCGCGAGTTTTTCGTCGACGATGATCTGAACCGCGCGCAACACGCGCTCTTCCTCGCCTTCCGCGAACACGACGCGCTTCTTCTCTTCCGGCGCGACCCGCGCGATCTGGAAGATCGGCTTCATCGTCGTGCCGCTGTGATACACGAACTGCTGCAGGTGCTGCTTGTACGCATCCATGTCCTCGATCGGGCGCGTCGCGACGCCGCCGTCCATCGCGGCCTGCGCGACGGCCGGCGCGATCTTCACGATCAGGCGCGGATCGAACGGCTTCGGAATCAGGTATTCGGGCCCGAACGACAGATCCTGGATGCCGTACGCGGTCGCGACGATGTCGCTCTGCTCGTGCTGCGCGAGTTCGGCGATCGCATTGACGGCCGCGATCTCCATTTCACGCGTGATCGTCGTCGCGCCGACGTCGAGCGCGCCGCGGAAGATGAACGGGAAGCACAGGACGTTGTTGACCTGGTTCGGGTAGTCGGTGCGGCCGGTCGCGAGAATCGCGTCGGGGCGCACTTCGAGCGCGAGTTCCGGCAGGATTTCCGGCGTCGGGTTCGCGAGCGCGAGGATCAGCGGGCGCTCGGCCATGCCCTTCACCATCTCCTGCTTCAGCACGCCGGCGGCCGACAGGCCGAGGAAGATGTCCGCGCCGTCGATCACTTCGGCCAGCGTGCGAGCGTCGGTTTCACGCGCGAAACGCTCCTTGTCCGGATCCATCAGCTCGGTGCGGCCCTTGTAGACCACGCCGGCCAGGTCGGTCACCGTGATGTTCTCGAGCGGCAGGCCGATGTCGACCAGCAGGTCCAGGCACGCGAGCGCGGCCGCGCCCGCGCCGGACGCGACGAGCTTGACCTTCTTGATGTCCTTGTTGACGACCTTCAGGCCGTTCGTGACGGCCGCGGCCACGACGATCGCGGTGCCGTGCTGGTCGTCGTGGAACACCGGGATCTTCATCCGCTTGCGCGCTTCGCGCTCCACGATGAAGCAGTCCGGCGCCTTGATGTCTTCCAGGTTGATCCCGCCGAAGGTCGGCTCCAGCGCGGCGATCACGTCGACCAGCTTGTGCGGGTCCGACTCGTTCAGCTCGATGTCGAACACGTCGATGCCGGCGAACTTCTTGAACAGTACCGCCTTGCCTTCCATCACCGGCTTCGACGCGAGCGGGCCGATATTGCCGAGCCCGAGCACCGCCGTGCCGTTCGTGACGACGCCGACCAGGTTGCTGCGCGCGGTGAAGCGTGCGGCGTTCAGCGGGTTCTCGACGATCTCCTCGCACGCATACGCGACACCCGGCGAATACGCGAGCGCGAGGTCGCGCTGGTTGATCATCTGCTTGGTCGGGGCAATCGCGACCTTCCCGGGCGTCGGGAACTCGTGATAGTCGAGAGCGGCTTCGCGGAGCTTGGCTTTGGAGGAGGCTTGGGTCGACATGTGTCTCTTGACGGGCGGATTAGAATAACTGTTCGACGGCATTGTAGCGCCAATCGAAGGCCGCCAGACCGGCGATTCGGGTGCAACAGCCGCGACAAAAATGGGCTGAACGGTGCGGGAATGGCGCCGTTCGCTGCGTACAATGCCGTTCCTTTCACCGCTTCCGGGTCCGTCCGCCGTGCCAGTCGCCCTGTCCGAGTTTTCGCTGATCGATCGCTTCTTCGCGCGCCGCGCGGCCCGGGGGGCGCGTGCGTCGACGCTTGGCATCGGCGACGATTGTGCGCTGATCGCACCGCGATCCGGCAAATTGCTGGCCATTTCGACGGACATGCTCGTCGAAGGCCGCCATTTCTTCCCCGATGTCGCGCCCGACGCGCTCGGCCACAAGACGCTCGCGGTCAACCTGTCGGATCTCGCGGCGATGGGCGCCGAGCCGCGCGCGTTCACGCTCGCGTGCGCGCTGCCGCGCGCCGACGCGGCGTGGCTCGGGGCGTTCAGCAACGGGCTGTTCGCGCTCGCCGAGCGGTTCGGCTGCGAGCTGATCGGCGGCGACACGACGAGCGGGCCGCTGAACCTGTGCGTGACCGTATTCGGCGAGGTCGCGCCGAATGCGGCGCTGCGGCGCGATGCCGCGCGCGACGGCGACGACGTGTGGGTATCCGGCACGCTCGGCGACGCCCGTGCCGGGCTCGGGGTCGCGCGCGGCGAATGGGCCGCCGGCGCGGCCGAAGCCGCCGTGTTCCGTCAGGCGCTCGAGCGCCCGGAGCCGCGCATCGCGCTCGGGCTCGCGCTCGCGGGCGTCGCGCATGCGGCGCTCGACATCTCGGACGGCCTCGCCGGCGACCTGCGGCACATCCTGGCCCGCTCGAACGTGCGCGCCGACATCGACGCCGACGCGGTGCCGCGCTCGGCCGCCCTCGCGACGCTGCCGCCCGACGTGCAGCGACGCTGCACGCTGGCCGGCGGCGACGACTACGAACTGTGCTTCACCGCGCCGGCCGCGGCCCGCGCGGCGGTCGAGGCAGCGGGCGCGAGCGCCGGCGTCCGGGTCACGCGAATCGGTACAATACACGCGTTGTCCTCGCCGTCGGAGCAGCCCGCGATCGCGTGGCGCGGCGCCGCCGGCGCGCCCCTGACTCTCACGTTGCACGGTTTCGACCACTTCCATGCAGACTGACCCGACGACCGCGCAATCCGCGGCCGCGCCCGGCGCCGCCCGGAACGTGCCGCGGCGCGCCACCTTGCGCTTCATGCTGTCGCACCCGGCGCACATCGTGTCGCTCGGCTTCGGCAGCGGGCTCGCGCCGTTCATGCCCGGCACGTTCGGCACGCTGTTCGGCTGGGTCACGTTCGTCGTGCTCAACCGCTACCTGACGGTGCCCGAATGGTGGGCGCTGATCGCGATCGGTTTCGCGGCGGGCACATGGATCACCGGTTTCACCGCGAGAAAGATGGGCACGTCTGATCCGGGCGCCGTCGTCTGGGACGAAATCGTCGCGATCTGGCTCGTGATGCTGTTCGTCACGCCCGCGACCTTCATCGGCCAGCTGTGGGCGTTCGTCGTGTTCCGCGTCTTCGACATGCTCAAGCCGCCGCCGATCCGCTATTTCGACCGTCGCGTGAAAGGCGGGCTCGGCATCATGGTCGACGACCTGATCGCCGCGTTCATGACGCTGCTGGTGATCGCCTTCTGGCGCTCCGTCGTCGGCTGACCCATTTCCCGACTCCCGCTTCCCGACCGCATGCCAACCGATTCCGTCGTCCATCAGCTTGCGATCCGCGCAGGCAACAAGCTGCGTGACGAGCACCTGTCGCTCGCCACCGCCGAATCCTGCACGGGCGGCATGATCGCCGCCGCGATCACCGACATCTCCGGCAGCAGCCAGTGGTTCGAACGCGGCTTCGTCACCTACTCGAACCAGGCCAAGATCGAGATGATCGGCGTGCCGCCCGACCTGATCGAGAAACACGGCGCCGTCAGCGAGCCGGTCGCGCGCGCGATGGCCGAAGGCGCGCTGCGCAACAGCCGCGCGCAGGTCGCGCTGTCCGTCACCGGTATCGCCGGCCCGGCGGGCGGCAGCGAGAAGAAGCCGGTCGGCACGGTGTCGTTCGCATGGAGCAACCGGCTGCATACCGACGTCGAGACCCTCGTGTTCAAGGGCGACCGCGAGCAGATCCGCACGCAGGCGGCCGCGCATGCGCTGCGCGGGCTGCTGAAGCTGCTCGACGAACGCGAACGCTGATTCGCCGGCGTAACGGCAGGGACGGCCGGCGCCCCTGCGCGCCTACTGGATCGCGTCGGGCTTCACGACGATCCAGTTCTTGTCCGCCGTGACCGGCAGGCCGAGCGCCTTCTGCTGCGCGGCCGATTCGTCCGACCACGCGCGGATCTGCGCCATCTGCTTGTCCTTCTTGTTCACCCATACGCGCACGCCGCCGCGCGCGACGTCGGTCGCGTTCAGCAGCATGTAGCCGTCGGATTTCGGCGTATCGCCCGCGACGAGCACCGGCTTCTTCCACTGGTCGATCCAGCCGGCGATCGAGCCCAGCTTGCCCTCGTACCACGTCATCGGGTTCATCAGGAACGGCGTGATCACGAGGTCGCGGTTCGCGGCCTCGTCGTACTTGCCGGCCTTGATCTGCAGCCGCGACGTGGTCAGCGCGCCCGTCGCCGGGTTGCGCAGCAGCGTCGTCACGCCGATCACGTTCTGCGGCTTCACGTTGTAGCCGTACTTCGGATCCGACAGCACGAGCCGCGCGAGCTCCTCGTGCGCGGCGGTCATCACGTAGACCTCGATCCCGTTCTCGCGCAGCGCGTTGTACAGCTCCTGCATGCCGCGGAAGAAGCGCGGCGGATGCGCCGCGCCGTCGACGACCTTGTCGCCCTGCCAGTAGCGGATCGGCACCGGCTTGCCGTCGGCGAGCATCGCGTCGACGTGGCGCTTCAGGTCGGCCAGCGACAGCCCCGCGAACGCCTGCGCAATCCACGGGTAGCAGACCAGGTCGTCGATCTCGCAGAGGCGGTAGTAGTAGCTCGTCAGCGATTCCCTGTAGTCGGCTGAATCCTTGAACGGGATCAGCTTCAGCGACGGATCGAGCGAGTCGCGCGTGAGCACGCCGTGGTTCTCCAGATACGGCAGCAGCGATTCCTCGAGGTCGTAGCGATAGGTCGTGTTGTCGGCGTCGAACACCGCGTAGTCGCCGCGATGCGCATGCGCGGCGATCATCGCGTTCAGTGCCTTCGCACTGTCCGCCGGCCAGTGCGACAGGTCCGCCGCATGGGCGAACGACATGCACAACGACGCGGCAAGCGCGCTCAGAAGACGTCGGGACAGCTTGGGCATGGCGTCGCTCCCTTTCTTGACATTTTGATTACGGATCGATGACAAGCGGCAGCATCGCGCGATTGATGCGCGGGCATGCGGTGCGGAAGCGACGGGAAGTTGTTCGCGTGCGCCAATGCGACAGGCAGGAATACGGAACAAGTGGAGAGGAAAGGGGAACAGCGGAGAAAGCAGCACGGGCCCGCGGGCGCGGGCCTGCCGGAGCGGGCCGCCCGTACGGGCGACCCGTGCCGTCCGCAATCAGCGATGCGCGTTGATCGTGTCGCGCGTCTTCTGCGCGGCGAGCGCGGCGGCTTCGGCGAAATCCTCGCCCTTGCTCGCGTACAGGATCGCGCGCGACGAGTTGATCATCATCCCGGTGCCGTCGGCGGTGCGGCCCGCGTTGACGGTCGCCTGCACGTCGCCGCCCTGCGCGCCGATGCCGGGGATCAACAGCGGCATGTCGCCGACGATCCCGCGCACGATCTCGATTTCGTTCGGGAAAGTCGCGCCGACCACGAGGCCGAGCTGGCCGTTCTTCGCGTTCCACTTGTTCGCCGCGAGGTCGGCCACGACCTGGTACAGCGGCCGGCCCGGATGGCCGTTTCCGCCGGTTTCCAGGAACTGCAGGTCCGACCCGCCCGGGTTCGACGTACGGCACAGCACGATCACGCCCTTGCCTTCATGCTCGAAGTACGGCTCGACCGAGTCGTAGCCCATGTACGGGTTCACTGTGACCGCGTCCGCGCGATAGCGCTCGAACGCTTCGCGCGCGTACTGCTCGGCCGTGCTGCCGATGTCGCCGCGCTTCGCGTCGAGGATCACGGGCAGGCCCGGATGCTGGAGGTGGATGTGCGCGATCAGGCGCTCGAGCTGATCTTCCGCGCGGTGCGCGGCGAAGTACGCGATCTGCGGCTTGAACGCGCTCGCATACTGCGCGGTCGCGTCGACGATCTGCCGGCAGAATTCGAAGATCGCGTCGGGCTGGCCGTCGAACTGCACGGGAAAGCGCGACGGCTCGGGATCGAGGCCGACGCACAGCAGCGAATTCGTGCGCTGCCACGCGGCGCGCAGCGATTCGATGAAAGTAAGCGGGGAAGACATGGCGGATACTCGCGGCAAACCGTTGGTAGACCGCGTATTTTACCCGCGTCGCCGGCGTCCTTCGCGCGAAGCGGCGTCGCTGCGTGCATCGGCGCGCTCGACGGTGAACGAAAAACGCCGCGTGAGCCGCTCGCCCGGCGCGAGCAGCGTCATCCCGTGTGCGGCCGCGCCGCCCGGCAGGTTCACCGCATTGATCGGATGATCGACCGGCTCGAAACAGAAGAAATCCTCGCCGGGCGGCGTATAGAGCACGTATGCATCGGCGTCGGCCGCCACCGTCAGCAACAGCCCGCGGCGCGGCCAACTCACCGTCGCGTGGCCGCCCCAGCCGGTGAACGCATGATTGACGAGCGTCGCCGGCAACGGATACGCGACGCCGAACTGCCAGGCCGGCGGCACGCTCACGTGCCGCACCGGCAGGAAATCGGCGCCCGACAGCCACAGGCCGCCGGCCGCCGCGGCCAGCTCGGTCGCATCGTCGCGCACCAGGAACGGATGCACGCCGAGCCCGAACGGCAGCCTTGCGCGCCCCGCATTCTCGATCGTCAGCGCGATCGACAGCGTCGTGTCGTCGAGCGCGAACGACTGGATCGCGCGAAACGCATAAGGCGCGCCGTTCGCGCGATCGAGCGACAGCTGCAGCGTCGTGTCGGTCGCATCGTCCACCTGCCACGGCGCAAGCCAGCCGTCGCCGTGAATCGGCAGCGGCTCGTCGCGGCGGTTGCGCGGCACCGCGACGCTGCGCCCGTCGCATTCGAAGCGGCCGTTGCCGATCCGGTTCGAGTACGGCAGCAGCGGATAGCATGCGAGCGCGTTCGGGTCCGTCGCCGTTTCCGGATGCTCGCAGCGGCGGAACACCGGCACCAGCGCGCCGTGGTCGCCGCGCCAGTCGAAGCGCGCGATCCCGCCACCGAGGTGCGGCAGCACGTCGAGCCGCAGCGACGCGTTCGACAGCGTGACGCTCGCCGCGTAAGCGGCGCCGACGCCCTGCGCGAACGCGGCGGTCTGCGGGCCGGCGCTGACCGGCTGCGCGGCGGCAGCCAGGCGCGCGCGGCGCGACTGGCTCGTGGACGACGATGCGTGCGAGGACGTGGCGGTCATGGTGAGCTCCTTTCCTTCGTCGATGAATCGATACGGGTCGTCGCGCGGCGCCGCGCGAACACGAACACCGGCAATCAGGCCCAGCCGCCGTCGACCACCACGTCCTGCGCGGTGATCATCCGGCTATCGTCGGCCGCGAGAAACAGCGCCATGCGCGCGAGATCGTCCGGCAGCAGCTCGGCGTCGATGCACTGGCCGGCCTTGATCGCCGCCCGGCCCGCGTCGTCGAGCCACAGCCTGCGCTGCTTGTCGGTCATCACCCAGCCGGGCACCAGCGAATTCACGCGGATTCCGAACGGGCCGAGATCGCGCGCGAGCCCGCGCGTGAGCCCCTGCACGGCCGCCTTCGCCATCACGTAGACGGGATAGCCGCCGTTCTTCAGCATCCAGCTGATCGAGCCGAGATTGATGATCGCGCCGCCGCCACGCTGCTTCATGTCGTCGATCACTGCCTGCGCGGCGAAGAACTGGTGGCGCAGGTTCACCGCGATGCCCGCGTCGAACGACGCGGGCGTCACGTCGCCGATCGCGTGGCGCGTGTCGTTCGCCGCGTTGTTCACGAGCACCGCGATCGCGCCGATGCGTGCGCGGATCGCATCGATCGCATGCCGCAGCGCATCGATGTCGGTCAGGTCGCACGGGATGAACAGCGGCGCGTGGCGTACGTCCGGCAACTGCGCGAGACTTTCCGCGAGCACCTGGCCCGCCTGCGCGTCGAGATCGACGAACGCCACGCGCGCGCCCTGCCGCGCGAAGTGCTCGACGAACGCGGCGCCGATGCCGGTCGCGCCGCCCGTGATCAGCACCGCGCGATCGTCGAGGCTCGGGTAGCGCGCATAGCGCGCGTCGCTCGCGGCGCGCGGATCCTGCGCGGAAGTGTCGATGGTCATGCGAATCGTCTCCGTGGAATCGGTCAGTCGCGTACGCCGCGGTTCTTCAGCTGGTCGAGCAGCACCGCCGCCAGCAGGATCGCGCCGCGCACGAGGTACTGGTAGAACGCGTCGATGTTCAGCAGGTTCATCACGTTCTCGACGGTGCCCATGATCAGCACGCCGATCACGACGCCCGAGATCGTCGCGCGGCCGCCCATCAGCGACACGCCGCCGAGCACGCACGCGGAGATCACGTTCAGCTCGAAGCCCTGCGCGGCGTTCGGCTGGCCCGACGTGATGCGCGACGCGAGGATCACGCCGGCGAGCGCCGTCACCGCGCCCTGGATCAGGAAGATGTACACGCGCGTGCGTTCGACGTTGATCCCCGCGAGACGCGATGCCTCGGGGTTGCCGCCGATCGCGAGCGTGTTGCGGCCGTACACGGTCTGGTTCAGCAGCACGCCGAACACGATGAAGCACAGCAGCGTGACCCAGATCGGCAGCGACACGCCGAACAGCGACAACCCGCCGAGCGCGATGAACGTATCCGACGACACGCCGACCGCCTGTCCCTTAGACACGATGAAGCCGAGCCCGCGCACGATTTCCATCGTCGCGAGCGTCGTGATCAGCGCGTTGATGCGCAGGTACGCGATCACCGCGCCGTTCACGAAGCCGATCGCCGCACCGGCCGCGACCGCCGCGACGATCGCGACGAACGTGTTGTCGGTCGCG
The DNA here is from genome assembly GCF_003854235.1 of Burkholderia sp. Bp8998. Classification (NCBI taxonomy): domain Bacteria; kingdom Pseudomonadati; phylum Pseudomonadota; class Betaproteobacteria; order Burkholderiales; family Burkholderiaceae; genus Burkholderia; species Burkholderia sp. Bp8998. Next base: position 81,772 of record NZ_QTQF01000023.1, on the reverse strand, counting down.
TTCAGCACCATCGCGCACAGCACGCCGGAGAACGCGACGGTCGAGCCGATCGACAGGTCGAAGTCGCGCGAAGCGAGGCAGAACATCATCGTGCACGCGACCATCCCGATCTGCGAGATCGACAGCGCGAGGCCAAGCATGTTGTCGATCGAGAAGAAGTGATCGACCGTCAGCGACATCGTCACGAACATCGCCGCGAAGATCGCGATCAGGCTGTATTCGGTGAGGTGCTGCCACCACTTCTGGCGGTCGCTCTGCTGTGGAACCAGCGCGTCGGCCGACGGCTTCACGGCTGCGCTGGCGAGGTTTTCCCGGACTTGCATGGTTGTTTCTCCTGCTCCTGCATCGCGCGGCCCGCGCCGCGCGTAATCGATTCGAATATCATGCGTCGCCCGCGGCGACCTGACACCGCGTCAGGCCGCCTCGACGACGCTCGTCTGCGGCAGCGCGAGGCTCAGCACCGCATGCTCGTTCGCCTGCTCGCGCGGCAGCTCGCCCGCGATGCGGCCTTCGCGCATCACGACGATGCGGTCGGACACGCCGAGCACTTCCGGCAGTTCCGACGACACCATCACGATCGCGCAGCCGCGTTCCGCGAGCCGGTAGATCACGTCGTAGATCTCGTGCTTCGCACCGACGTCGATCCCGCGCGTCGGCTCGTCGAGGATCACGACCTTCAGGTCGGGCTCCGCGAGCCAGCGCGACAGGATCGCCTTCTGCTGGTTGCCGCCCGACAGGAAGCGGATCTTCTGGCGCCGGTTCGGCGTCTTGATCTTCAGCCGCTGGATGAAGCGATCGGCCGTCGCGCTTTCGGTCTTGCGATCGATGAAGAGCCCCGCGCGCAGCGAATGACGGCGGCAGCTGATGTTGATGTTCTCCGCGACCGACGCCATTGCGATGATCCCTTCTTCCTTGCGGTCCTCCGGGCACAGCACGATGCCGTGACGGATCGCGTCGCCGGTGCGCTTCACGTCGATGCGCTTGCCGTCGAGCGTCAGCACGCCCGCGCGCCGGCGGTCGGCACCGTAGACGAGCCGCATCAGTTCGCTGCGCCCGGCGCCGACGAGGCCGAAGAAGCCGACGATCTCGCCCGCGCGCACCGAGAAGCTCGCCGGTTCGCGCAGCGCCGGGCCGTCGACGCCCTCGGCGGACAACCGCACGTCGCCGAGCGCGCGCGGCGCGTAATGGTAGATATCCGCGATCTCGCGCCCGACCATCTCGGCGACCAGCCGTTCGCGCGGCACGTCGGCGAGCGCTTCGTGCGACGCGATCTTGCGGCCGTCGCGAAAAATCGTGCACGCATCGCACAGCCGGTAGATCTCGTCCATCCGGTGCGAGATGTAGATCAGCGCGCGGCCCTGCGCACGCAGGTCGTCGACGAGCTTGAACAGCACCTCGGTCTCGCGATGCGACAGCGAGCTCGTCGGTTCGTCGAGCGCGATCACGCGTGCATTGCGCATCAGCGCCTTGCAGATCTCGACCATCTGCCGCTGCGCGATCGACAGCCGCCCGAGCTTCGCGTCGGGATCGAGATCGACGCCCATCGCGGCGAGCCGCTCGCGCACATGGCGCTTCGCCTCGCCCTTCCTCACCCAGCCGAGCGCATTCGGCAGGCGGCCGAGCAGCAGGTTCTCCGCGACCGTCAGGTCGGGCACGTACTGCAGTTCCTGGTGAATCACTGCAATGCCGGCCGCGATCGACGCAGCCGCACTCGAGAAATGCACGGGCTGGCCGTCGACCAGCACGCTGCCCGCATCGGGCTGGTATTCGCCGCCGAGAATCTTCAGCAGCGTCGACTTGCCCGCGCCGTTCTCGCCCATCAGGCCATGCACCTCGCCCGCGTGCACGTCGAACGAGATGCCGTCGAGTGCGCGCACGCCGGGAAATACCTTGCCGATATTGTCAAAACGCAGTGCCGCTGACACGTCGTCTCCCCACTTCCAAATCGATCGACCGCCGGCCGCCGCATCGCCGCGGCAGCCGGCGGGCCGCTTACTTCGAGGCGAGCCCCATCTCCTCGCGCACTTTCGACACGTTGTCGCGCGTCGCGAGCATGCCGGTGGTCAGCGTGAGCGGCGCCGGTGCCTTGCCCTGCGTGATCCACGTGTACATCAGCTCGGAGGTTTCCTCGCCGTGGCGCTTCGGGCTGATGATCACGGTGCCGTAGAAACCCGTCGGCTGCGGCTTCTTGAACTCGTTCAGCGCCGAATCGGACCCGCCGATGCCGATGCCGATCATGTTGTCCGCCTTGAAGCCGCGCCCTTCGGCTGCGCGCACCGCGCCGAGCACGGCCTCGTCGTTCAGGCCGTAGGCAACCCAGTGCTTGAACTGCGGGTTCTTCGTGAGCGCGATGTTCGCCGCGTTGAATGCGTTCTCGGTATCGGTCTTCGCCTGCGGCGCCGCAATCACGTTCGCCTTCGGGAAGCCGGCCGCCACCAGCGCGTCGGTCGCGCCGCTCGTGCGGTCGTGCGCGGTCGGCAGCTGCTCGTACGTGATGTCGATCGCGCCGACGTCCTTCATGTTCCAGCCGCGCTTCTTGATCTCGGCCGCGATGCCATCGCCGACCTGCTTGCCGATGTTGTACGCGGAGATCCCCATGTGCGGCACCGACTCGATCGGCTTGCCCGCGCCGTCGACGAGGCGGTCGTCGACCGTCATCATCTTCAGGCTGTGCGACTTCGCCTTCGCGACGATGCCCGGCCCGAGCTTCACGTCGGGCGTGCAGATGATGAAGCCCTGCGCCTTCTGCGCGGACAGGTTGTCGATCGCGCTCATCACCTTCTCGCCCGATGGCGCGCCGATCTTCACGAGCGTGAAGCCCTTGTCCTTCGCGGCCATCTCGGCGAACTTCCATTCGTCCTGGAACCACGGCTCTTCCGGCTGCTTCACGAGGAAGCCGATCTTGACCGGATCGGCCGCGTGCGCAACCGGGCTTCCCATCACCACCGCGGCCGCGGCGGCCAGCGTTACGAACGTTCTGCGTTTCATCTCCAGTGTCTCCTTGTCTTCATCGAATCAACCAGCCGCTTGTTGGTTTCGACGCAGCGTGCGCGCGGCCGTCGCACGTGCGGTCTTTCGAATCGTTGCGTCAGTCGTGGTACAGCGCCGCGCGCCCGCCGTCGACGGTGATGCACGCGGCATTGATGAACGGCGCCTCGTCGGTGGCGAGGAACACGGCCGTCATCGCGACCTCCTCCGGTGTGCCGATCCGCTTCATCGGCTGCAGCGCGAGCGTCTCGGCGCGTGCCGCGGCCGGGTCGGCCTGCGCATCCCACCAGTCACGCGTGAGCTGCGTCTCGATGTAGCCGGGCGCGATCGCGTTCACGCGCACGTTGCGCGCCGCATATTCGATGCCGAGCGCACGCGTGAGGCCCAGCACGCCGTGTTTCGCGACCGGGTACGGAAAGCAGCCCGGGATGATCCGGAACGCATGCGTCGACGCGATGTTCACGATGCTGCCGCGGCCGCGTTCGACCATTCCCGGCAGCGCCGCGCGGCAGCCGTGCCACACGCCGTCGAGGTCGACCGCGAAGCAGCGGCGCCAGTCGTCGTCCGTCATCGTCAGCGGATCGGCGAACACGTTGATGCCGGCGTTGTTCACCAGCACGTCGAGCGGGCCGAATGCGGCTTCGGTCCGCGCGAGCGCGTCGCGCACCGAGTCCTGCCGCGCGACGTCCGCGTGCAGCGCGAGCGCGCGTGCACCGTCGATGGCGTCGGCGATCGCGGCGGTCGTGCGCTGCGCTTGCGGGAAGTCGAGGTCGACGAGCGCGACGGCCGCGCCCTCGCGCGCGAACGCCTGCGCGATCGCGGCGCCGATCCCGCGGCCCGCGCCCGTCACCATCGCGACCTTGCCCGCGAGGCGCCCCATCATGCGCCTCCGCTGCGCGCCGCGCGCAGGCCGGCCTGGAACGCGCGCGCGTTCGCCGCGGTCGCGTCCGCCGACTGACCGGGCCGGTACAGCGCCGAACCCAGGCCGAAGCCGTTGGCACCGGCTGCGAGGAACGGCTGCATGTTGTCCGGCGCAATCCCGCCGACCGGAATCAGCGGCACCGCGCGGTCGATCACCGCGCGCCATGCCTTCACGACGGGTATGCCGAGCTGCTCGGCCGGGAACATCTTCAGCACGTCGGCGCCGTTCGCGAGCGCGGCGAACGCCTCGGTCGGCGTCGCAACGCCCGGTGCGCTCGCGAGCCCGCGCTCGCGCGCGCGGCGGATCACGGCCGCGTCGCTGTGCGGCATCACGATCAGCGTGCCGCCGGCGTCCTGCACGCGATCGACAAATTCGGCGCGCAGCACGGTGCCCGCGCCGACGATCATGTCGTCGGGCAGCGCGCGGCGCAGCGCCGCGATGCTGTCGAACGGATCGGGCGAGTTGAGCGGCACCTCGACGATCCGGAAGCCCGCTTCATGCAGCGCAAGGCCGTGGTCGGCGGCTTCGGCGGGCGTGATGCCACGCATGATCGCGATCAGCGGGCACGCGTCGAACGCGCGCATCAGTGCGGCGTGCGGCGTGTACGGCGCGGGCAGCGTAAGGTCGGACGACATCGGCGGTTCCTCTTCGATCGGTTCATTGGTCGGCGCAGACGGGCTCGCCGTCCGCGCGCACGAGTCCGGCACGCGACGCAATCCACCACAAGCCGCGCTCGGTCGCCTGTGTGGCGACGCGTGCATGCGTGCAGCCGAACACGCTCAACGCGTCGACGTAGCGTGCACACAATCCGTCGTCGCCGATCAGCAGCAGCGGCTGGTTCGCGAGCGCGACACCGCGCTCCGCGAGCATCGCGTCGAGCGCGTTGAGCTCATGGCCGATCAGCAGCCCGGACAGGTAGTCGCCCTGCGCGTCGGGCGCGAGGCGGTCGGTCAGGCCGAGCGTGCGCGTGCTGAAGATCGTCGCGAGCAGCCCCGCGCGCTGCGCGCCGCGGGCCACCGCGACGCCGCGCGCGAACGCCGCGCGGTCGGGCGACGCGCTCGCGCGCATCGTGCGGCCGAGGATCGTGTGATCGCGCAGCGCCGCGAACAGCTCGCCCGTCATGAAGGTCTGGAAACGCTCGATGAGCCCGTCCTTCACCCATGCCCATTTCGCATGCGTGCCCGGCAAGCCGATCAGTACCCCTGAACGATCAGCGTCAAGCATGGGATCGTTCGCGAGTGCGCCGAATATCTGCGTTTCCTCGCCGCGCATCACATCGGGCAATTCGCCCGTCGCGATCACGCCCGGCACGATCGACACCGTCGTGCCGCGCGCCGTCGTCACCGTGACGAGGCCCGCGACGAGCGCGTCGGCGCCGGCCGGCACCGCGACGTACGGCGCCTCGCGCCAGCCCTGCGCGCTGCCGACCATCCCGGCCGCCAGCACCGGCACGCCCGGCACACGGTCGAGCCAGTCGCCGCACGCTTCCTCGAACACGACGTCGAACGCACGCGCGCCGCCGGCCGGCACGTGCATCACGCCCGCCGCGCGGCTGCGCGTGTCGAGCAGCACGCCGTGCGCGTCGAACAGATATGCGCGCAGCGACGTCGTGCCCCAGTCGAGCGCGATCAGCGACGGGGCGGCGGAGTTGGCGTCCGGAGCGGTCCGGGTCGAATTGGTCATCGTTTGATCCTGCGGGTACCCTGCGGCGGGCTCCAGCCCAGTTCCGCGGAAATGGCTCGCGCTTCGCGCTGCACGAGCGGAATCAGTTCGTCCATCCGGTCGTGCGGCATGTACGGAATCGTGCTCGCGACCGATACGGCCGCGACGATCGCGCCTGACGCGTCGCGGATCGGCGCCGCCACGCAGCGGATCGACGCTTCGTTTTCCTCGAGGTCGAACGTGTAGCCGCCGGCCGCGTAATGCGCCATGCGTTGCAGGAACGCGCTCGTCTCGGGCCGGTTGTCCGGCTTGAAATTGACGCCGGCCAGTGCGCGCCGCGCGGCCTCGAACAGCGAGCGCCACAGGTCCGGATCGAGGTCGAGCATCATCGCCTTGCCGATGCCGGTCGATGCGAGCGGCATCCGGTGGCCGACGCGCGAACGCATCTCGAGGCCGCGCGTGCCGGGAATCTTGTCGATGTACAGCACGTCGTCGCCATCGCGCACGCCGAGGTGGATCGTGTCGAGCGTCGCTTCCGCGAGCGCCTCGAGGTGCGGTCGCGCAACTGCCGTAAGCGGCATCTGCTCGAGCGCGATCGTGCCGAGCTCGATCAGCTTCGGGCCGAGCAGGTAGCCGCCCTGCACCTGACGCAGGTAGCGCGCCTGCACGAGGCTGCTGACGAGACGGTGCGTCGTGCTGCGCGTCGTGCCGAGCGCGGCGCCGATCGCACGCATGTCGCGCGCGCCGTTCGCGATCGCTTCGAGGATCGCGAGACCGCGCAACAGCGTCTGCGTACCGGCCTGCTGCGCGGCGAGGTCGAGCGGCGTGCTGGTCGCGCCGATGCTGTCGGTCAGCGGCGCATCGTCCGGCGTCGCGCGCCGGGCGTCGACAGCTAGGGAATCGGGCATCTTGGTCATGGAACAGGCTTCTTCAACGGAATCGGTGAAGCCGCTGTCGCGAGGCCGGAACGAGGTCGGGCGTCGCGGCAACGCGGTGGTCGATGCACCGAGGAAAGCGCCCGGCGAACTTCATGGAATGTGTCTCCGTGTGCGTCGGGCGCCGCGCGGTGCGTGGGTCCGAAGCTGTCGATGTGCTTCGGATTGTAGGAGCGCACGCACTCGTCTCCAATATTTGAATGCGTTGTCCAGATAATGAGATAAACGGGCAATGACCGCGTCATTCGACGTGAAACGGCCGCACCATGCGCACGGGGGCGGAACCCGGCGCGTCGCGGGTTCCGCCCCCGTTATCCATGCGCGCCGCGCTTACTGCTGGTTCGTGCTGCGCGCCTGCATGTAGCGCTGCACGTCGGAGAACGAGACGCGGCCGCTGCCGCTCGAATCGATCTGCCGGAAGTGGTTCGCGACATAGCCGAGACCGGCCGCGCGCGCCTGCGCTTCGGTGATCGAACCGGTGTTCTGCGTATCGGCCGCGCCGAACTGCCGCGCGAGCTTGCGCACCACCTGCGCGTGCAGCGCGGCGCCCGTCGTCTGCGTGCCGGCAGTCGGCTTGCGTGCGGCCGGCGGCACGTACGGATCGCCGAGCTGCGCCTGGCGCGCGCGCGCCGGGGTGCCGGCGTCGCTCGCCTGCGCGAACGCGGACACCGATGCGGATGCTGCAACCCCGGCGCATGCAAGCGCCGCGGCAACGACGATGAAACGTTTGTTCATGTCAGGCTCCAGTCTGGAATGAGGTCGTCGACGGGCGGCGAGCGGCGCCGCCACGGGCGCGCGTCGCCAGGCCCGTACTTCGCATCAGTGCGCGGCCGCGTTGTAGAAAGTCACGAGGTCGGCTTTCTCCTGCGGACGCGACGTATCGTCGAGATAGACCATGTGTCCACCCTGATAGTCCTTGATCGTCAGGTTCGGTTGCGAGCCGAGCCGCGCGAGGTCGAGCTCGGTCTGGTAGAACGGCGTCGCGATGTCGTGATACCCGTTCAGCGACAGCACCTTCAGCGACGGATTCAGCGTCAGCGCCGCCGCAAGATCGGGAATCGTATCGGGCATCGCGAGGCCGTCGTGCGACCAGTCCCACGTCTGGATCGCGTTGCTGCTGACCGAATACGCCGTCTGCGCGCTGTACTTCAGCACGTTCGGCAGGTAGCTGCCGATGGTGTCGGTAAACGGCTTCGTGATGAACGAGCTCGACGGATCGCCGTCCGCGGCGAGCGGGCTCGACGACGGCACATTCACGCGTGCGTCGTAGCGGCCGATCAGCGTGCCCGGGATCAGCGACACCTGGAAGCTGTTGTCGAAGAACGTCGGGACCACGTTGAAGTCCGCATTCCACAGCGACTGCTTCACGCCGGTCGAATTCACCATCGTCGTGACGAGCGTCGGCGGAGGCGGCGTGTGGCTCGCGAGATACGCGTTCACGGCCGGTGCGTAGCTGCCGGCCGTCAGGAGGCGCATCTGGTCCGCATACTGCGGCAGGCTCGACGGGTTCGGATTGTCGAGCTGATAGTACGCGCCGACGGTGCCATAGGACGGCACGAAGCCCGCGCAACTCACCGGGCTCGCCCCGTTGTTCGAGTTGCCGACATAGTCGCTCGCCATGTCGCAGTTCGCGTTGTAGTTCAGGATCGACGACTGCAGCACGATGCCGTCGAGCTTCACGCCGGCCGTCTCGAGCAGGTTCGCGAGCACGTCCGTGCGCGGCGTGCCGTACGACTCGCCGAACAGGTACTTCGGCGAATCGTTGCGCTGGTTCACGGCGATGTAGCGCGTCACGAAGTCGCGGAACGCGCCGCCGTCCTGGTCGACGCCCCAGAAGGTCTGGTTCGTGTTCGGCGCGATCGCCTCCGAGAAACCCGTGCCGATCGCATCGACGAACACGAGGTCGGTCGTATCGAGCAGGCTTTCCGCGTTGTCGACGAACGGGAACGTCGACGTGTTCGCGTTCGGGTCGCCCGTCTGGACCCGCTTCGGACCGAACGAGCCGAGATGCAGCCACACCGATGCGGAACCGGGGCCGCCGTTGTACAGGAACGTGACGGGCCGCTTCGCCGCGGGCTGGTTGTCGGCGGTGTACGCGACGTAGAAGAACGAAGCCTCGGGCGCGCCCGTCTGCGGATTGCGCGCGACGAGGTGGCCGGCGCTGGCCGTGTAGCGAATCGTCTTGCCGTTCAGTGTGATCTGGTGATGGGTGACGGCGGCCTTTTCGACCGCGGCGGACGCGTCGAGCGACGCGGTCGCGCTCGACGAATAACTATTGGGATCGTTGTACGGCCTGTCCACCTGAGCGGCGGGATCGGCTGAATTGTCGGACCCTGCTGCCGAGGACGACGTCACGTCGTCGTTGCAGGCCGTCAGAATCAGCGAAGAGAACACGACCCCCAACAACAGCTTCGCTTTGCTCGCTGGCATCGTTGCTTTCCTTCTCTCGAATGTTTTTTGTGTCGAGCAGCCGGGTAAGCCGCCCCCCGCCTCGATTGCGGCCGATAAGCCGAGGCGCTGGCCAATATACGCGAGCGGGTCGGCTTTGAAAAATTTGGAAATATTTGATCGGTAGTCGGTGCGGTGCACACCTTTCAGGAATGCCTCGATTTGCGAACCATCGATTTTCATTCGCCTTTCGGAGGCTTTCGCGTTTACCGGAAAACACTAAAACCGCGCGGATTTCGTGCCACATCGGCAAACAAAATCCCGCGCCTGCGGGCATTGCTCAGCAAAGCGAAATAGACGAATTCGTCTAACGGATGTGGCCCGACATGCGGGCGGCACGAATGCGCTGCAGCGCACCAATGGTGCGCCGGCGACGGAACGGACAATGCAACGGCGCGGGCGCGCCGCTCACTGCGATGGCGGAAGCTCGGCCGCGCCCATCCGGCGGGCAATGACGGCGGCACGCTGCGCCTGGGAGGCCGAGCCGCGGTGCGCGTCGAACCAGCGCGGCTTCGGAAGCATCACCGCGAGGCGCGCCGACTGCCACGCGCCGAGCCGGCTCGCGGGAATCCTGTAGTAATAGCGGGCGGCGGCCTCGGCCCCGTACACGCCGCGGCCCCATTCGACCGAATTCAGGTAGATCTCGAAGATCCGCTCCTTGTCGAGCACCGCCTCGAGCATCCACGTGATGATCAGTTCCTGCCCCTTGCGGATGTAGCTCTTCTCGCGTGACAGGAACAGGTTGCGCGCGAGTTGCTGCGTGATCGTCGAACCGCCCGCGACGATCCGCCCGCGCGCCTTGTTCTTCTCCCACGCCTGCAGGATCGCGTCGACGTCGTAGCCGTTGTTGGTCGCGAAGGTCGAATCCTCCGACGCGATCAGCGCGCGCTTCAGGTTGCGCGAGATCTGGTCGTACGGCACCCACTGGTGCTGGATCTGCGCGGGCGGCTTGTCCCGCGACAGCCACCACGCATCGGTACGCATGAACGCGGTCGAACCGGGATTGATGAACGACCACAGCGCGATCTGCGCGAGATAGAACAGCTGCGTCGCGAGCCACGCGCCCGTGAACACCGAACCCGCATAGACGATCCAGCGGGTCGCACTGACCGTGCGCGTGCGCTGCGTGCCGCTTACCGCCACCACCTGCCGCGCTCCGGTCAGGCGGCCGCGAGCGCCTGGCGCAGCGCGGCCAGCACCGGTGCGCCGTCCGGCCGCACGCCGCGCCAGATGAAGAACGATTCGGCCGCCTGCTCGACCAGCATCCCGAGCCCGTCGGCCGTGCGCGCGCCAAGCGACGTCGCATGCTGCATGAACACGGTCGGCTGCGCGCCGTACATCATGTCGTACGCGAGCGTGCCCACGCCGAACGCGGCCGCGTCGCACGCCGGCAGCGCCGCATCGAGGCTGCCGGCCGTCGCGTTGACGATCACGTCGTACGGTTCGGCGCGCACGCAGTCCGGGCCGCCGCCTGACAGCACGCAGCCCGCATCGTGCGCGGCCTGCGTGAACTGGCCGACGAGTGCCTCGGCCTTGCTCGCGGTGCGGTTCACGATCGTGATCGATAGCGGCGCGCGCTCGAGCATCGGCAGCACGACGCCACGCGCCGCGCCACCCGCGCCGAGCAGCAGGACGCGCGCGCCCGCGAGCGACACGCCGAGATTCAATTCGATGTCGCGCACGAGGCCGACGCCGTCGGTGTTGTCGCCGTAAATGCTGCCGTCGGCGTCGATGCGCAGCGTGTTCACCGCGCCCGCCGCCGCCGCGCGCGGCGACAGCGTATCGGCGAGCGCATGTGCGTCGAGCTTGAACGGCACCGTCACGTTCGCGCCGCGGCCGCCCTCGGCAATGAACGCGCGCACGGCGGCCTCGAAGCCGTCGAGCGGCGCGAGCCGGTGCTCATAGACGATCGCCTCGCCCGTCTGCGCGGCGAACTGCGCGTGGATGAACGGCGACTTGCTGTGCGCCACCGGGTTGCCGAACACCACGTAGCGGTCGGCGCCGCTCGTCGACGCGGCTGCGTTCATGATGCGCGCCCCTCTTCGCTTTCCTGGCCGTTGCCATTCGCGGCCTCGCCGCCTTCGACCACCGCGCCGTCCGCTTCGGCCAGTGCTTCGGCCTCGGTTTCCGCCGACGCGTCTTCCGCATCGACCAGCGTGTCGTCGCCGCCTTCGGTCTCGTCTTCGTCTTCGGCCGCATCGCCGCTCGTCACGGTCGGCGCGTCGAGCACGTTAAGCAGTCGCACCGACGCCTCGATCGTCAGCTCGTCGAGCGACATCACGTCGAGCAGCACGCGCGTGCCGCGTGCATGCACGCCGAGCCCCGGCACGTGCAGCAGCAGCGGGATTTCCTCGAGGCGCACGAGATCGCCCTTCACGACACTCGCGACGACCTGTTTCTTCTGCTCCTGCGCGAGCCAGCGCAGACACCAGAAGTACTCCATCCGGCGCTGGTAGTCGGCATACGCGGTATAGGTGTCGTCGAAGCCCTGCACGACCGCGTACAGGTCGGCGTCCTTCGGCTTGAACGGCGCGGCGAGCTTCGCGGTGACGCCGTGCTGCACGCATGCGAGCAGTTGCCACTGGTTCACGAGGTCGACGTAGCGGCGCAGCGGCGACGTGCTCCACGCGTATTGCGCGACGCCGAGGCCTTCGTGCGGCGCGGCCGTCGTCTGCATCCGCGTGCGCTTCGGGCCCGGCGCGCCGAAGCCGCGCTGCGAGCGGTAGATGCCGGGCACCGTGTGATCGTGCAGGAACGCGCCCCACGTCGAGTTCGCGAGGATCGCGAGCTCCGACACGATCAGGTCGAGCGGCGACCCGCGGCGACGCGGCGTGATCGTCACGTGCTCGCCTTCGACGTAGAAGTTGTAGTCGGTATTGCGCTGCACTTCGCGCTTCAGGCCGTAGCCCGCGCGCGCGACCTGGCGCTTCTCGAACAGCGCCTGCGCGAGCGGCCACAGCACGGCGATGTCGTCCTTGTGCGGGTAGTCGCCGGTGCCGGCCGCGAGGGTCTCTTCGTTGACGAGTTCGTCGAGCGTGTTGTGGCGCAGGTTGTTCTTCACGAACACGAGTTCGGCACGCGTCTCGTTCGCGACGATCTCCTGCGTCTCGCGATTGACGATGATGTACAGCGACAGCGCGGGGCGGTAGTCGCCTTCCTTCAGCGTGAACACGTCGACGACGTCGTCCGGCAGCATCGTGATCTTGTCGCCCGGCATGTAGACCGTCGACAGGCGCGCGCGCGCGATCGCGTCGACCGCATCGCCACGCACGATGCCGAGCGCCGGCGCCGCGATGTGCACGCCGATCCGCACACGACCGTCGGACAGGTGCTCGACCGAGAACGCGTCGTCGATTTCGGTCGTCGTGATGTCGTCGATCGAGAACGCCTGGACGTCCGCGCGCGGCAGGTCGTCCGGCAGCGGGCCGACCGTGACGGCCGGGAAGCCCGTGCCGTGCGGGAAGAATTCCGCGAGAAAACGCGCTTCGTGCAGCGCACGCGGCGACGCGATGCCGCCGCAGTCGAGCATCAGCCGCGCCGGCGACACGCCGCGCGCGCCGGCCGCCGCTTCCATCGCCTTGTATTCGATCGCGTTCTTGTCCGGCCGCGTCAGCAGCCCGAGCACCTTGCCCGCGAACGCTTCCGGCAGCTTGCCGGCCTTCAGTTCCTCTTCATACTGCGCCTGGACGAGCGCCTGCTGGCGCTTGCGCTCGAGCGACGCGAGCGCCATCTTGAGCTGCTCTTCCGGCGCGCGCTGATACTGGCCGCGCCCCTTGCGGCGGAAATAGACGGGCGAGCCGTGCAACCGCAGCACTAGCGCCGCGCGTTCGACCGGGCCGTAGGTCGCGCCGAAGTATTCCGCGGCCAGCGCCGTATACGCGAATTCGTCGGCCGGCGCGCACTCCCACAGGAAATCCAGGTCGATCTGCTGCGCGGCCGTATCGGCCTCCTGCATCAGCTCGCTCGCGGCCGGCTTCTCGAATTCGATCAGCACGTCTTTTGCGCGCACCTTCGCCCGCCGCCCGCCGGGCAACTCGACCTGAAACGCGTCGCCCTGGCGCGACAGCACGCTGCCCGCCTTGAAACTGCCCGATTCCTCGAAGAAAACGTTCACTCAGTACTCTCGTTCAGACTGCCGGGCACCGCATCGGCGGCGCCGCATGATGATGGGAATTCGATCGGCATGACGCCGGGTTCATGACGTTCTGTCGTCGCAAAAGGCGAGAACGTCGTCGACATAGTCGGCAAATTCGCTGATCCCGTGATCGCTGCCTTCGATCACGCGCGTTTTCGCGCCCGGGTAGTGGGCGAGCATCTCGCGGTAGTCCAGCACTTCGTCGCCCGTCGCCGCGAACAGATAGTAGCGTTCGGGCCGCGAAATCACCGGCACGCGCAGCGCATCGAGCTCCTGCAGGTGATGGCGTTCGACGACGATCGACCCGCCGCCGTGCCACAGCGGCTGTTCGCCCAGATGCTGTTCGAGATCGCGCTGCGGCACGATCGCCGGATTCAGCAGCACCGCCTTCCAGCCGTGCTTTTCGGCGAGCCAGGTCGCGTAGTAGCCGCCGAGCGAGCTGCCGATCACCGTCACGTCGCGCGCACCCGCCACCTCGGCTTCCGCGACGGCGATCGCCTCGAGCGGCGACACCGACAGCGACGGGCAGCGCCATGCGTGCGTGCGGCCGAGTTCGGCCATGCGCGCGGCGAGCAGCCGCGACTTCTGCGACTCCGGCGACGACCGAAACCCGTGCAGGTACAGGATCACGGGCGGCTCCCGAGCGCGTCGAGCAGCCTCTGGTGCACGCCGCCGAAACCGCCGTTGCTCATCACGAGCACGTGGTCGCCCGGGCGCGCGGCCCCGACGACCGACTTCACCAGCAGATGGAGATCGTCGAACGCGCGCGCCTTGTCGCCGAGCGGTGCGAGCGCATCGCCGAGGTTCCAGCCGAGCGCGTCGCGCCCGGTCGGGGCGCCGTAGCCGAACACCAGGTCGGCGTCCGCGAGACTTGCCGGCAATTGCGCCTTCATCACGCCGAGCTTCATCGTGTTCGAACGCGGCTCGAGCACGGCGAGAATGCGGGAATTTTGGCGGCCGATGCGCGCACGAAGGCCGGCGATCGTGGTTTCGATCGCGGTCGGATGGTGCGCGAAATCGTCGTAGACGGTTACGCCATCCACGCTGCCGCGCACTTCCATGCGCCGCTTCACGTTGCGGAACGACGCGAGGGATGCGGCGGCCTGCGCGGGCGGCACGCCGACGTGGCGCGCGGCGGCGATCGCCGCGAGCGCGTTCATCCGGTTGTGGTCGCCCTGCACCTGCCACGCGACTTCACCGACGCGCTCGGCGTGGCGATACACCGCGAAGCGCTCGTCGACCGGCACGCCGTCCTCGGCCGGCAGCGCCTGCCAGCCGCCGTCGACGCCGAAGCGCTCGACTTCGCTCCAGCAGCCGCGCGCGAGCACGCGCTCCAGCGCATCCGAGCGGCCGTTGGTCACGATCCGGCCGACGCCCGGCACGGTGCGCACGAGGTGATGGAATTGCGTTTCGATCGCGGCGAGATCCGGGAAGATGTCGGCGTGATCGAATTCGAGATTGTTGAGCACCGCGGTGCGCGGCCGGTAGTGGACGAACTTCGAGCGCTTGTCGAAGAACGCCGTATCGTATTCGTCGGCCTCGATCACGAAGAAGCTCGAATCGGTCAGCCGCGCCGACACGCCGAAGTTCAGCGGCACGCCGCCGATCAGGAAGCCCGGGTTCAGGCCGGCATCTTCCAGCAGCCATGCGAGCATCGACGACGTGGTCGTCTTGCCGTGCGTGCCCGCGACCGCCAGCACCCATTTGCCGGCGAGCACGTGCTCGCCGAGCCATTGCGGACCGGACACATACGGCAGGCCGCGATCGAGGATCGCCTCCATCAGCGGATTGCCGCGCGTGACGACGTTGCCGATCACGAACAGGTCGGGCTTCAGGTCGATCTGCTCGGCGCCATAGCCCTCGATCAGCGTGATGCCCTGCGCCTCGAGTTGCGTGCTCATCGGCGGATAGACGCCCGCGTCGCAACCCGTCACCGTGTGGCCCGCCTCGCGCGCGAGCACGGCGAGACCGCCCATGAAGGTGCCGCAGATGCCAAGAATGTGGATGTGCATAGATGAATGCTTTCGCGCCGCCGGGCGCCGTCGATTCGGAAAGGAAGGTCTGCGGCACGCCGGACAGGCCGCCCGGCCAACGACTTTCGCCGCGACACAAAGACCGTCATTGTAACTGACGGGCCGCCGTGCCCGGCGGCCCGAACGATGGATCGGGAGGCTGCCCGGCGCGGCGGACGGCACGCAGCCGCACCGGATTCGGCCGTGGCGGCGATCGAGTATGATTGCCGGATCATGTCTCGCAAACCTCTTGTCGACCCGCGGCGCGCCCGCGAGGAAATCGCCCAGTCCGCCGCCCGTCTGATCGCGGAGGACGGCCTCGATTACGCCAGCGCGAAACGCAAGGCCGCGCGCCAGCTGTTCGGCGATACGCGCGTTGCCGGCGAATGGTTGCCGGATAACGACCTGATCGAGGAAGAACTGCGCGAGTTCCTCGCGCTGTTCCAGAGCGACACGCAGCCGGAAGAACTGCGCCGCCTGCGCGAGGTCGCGCTCGACTGGATGCGCCGGCTCGCCGAGTTCAATCCGTATGTGACGGGCGCGGTGCTGAACGGCACCGCGAATGCGCATTCGGACATCCATTTGCAGATATTCACTGACAACCCGAAGGACGTCGCGATCTACCTGCTGAACCAGAACGTTCAGTACGACGTGTCCGAGACACGGCATTTCGCCGGTCGCGCCGACGTCGAGACGCTGAGCTTCCTGTGGCGCCCTCGACGCGACGTGGACGCGACCGGTATTCACGTCGCCCTCTACGCAAGCGACGACCTGCGCGGCGCGGTCAAGGCCGACGCCCGCGGGCGGGTCGCCCGCGCGGACGCCAACGTATTGCGTGCGCTCCTCGAGGCCAGCAACGCCCCTTCCGAACCGGAATGATTCAACGATGATGATGAAACGCATGTTGGCGCTCGCGGTGGTCGCCGCCGCCGCCGTCGCCGGCGGGCTCGCCGCCGGCCACTGGTTCCGCGGCGGCAGCGCCGATGACGGCGTCGCCGTTGCCGCACCCGCCGCGCAAGGCGGCCCGGTCGACCAGTTGTGGGCCGCGTCGCTGACCGGCGTCGACGGCAAGCCGGCGTCGCTCGCTTCCTTCAAGGGCCAGAAGGTCGTGGTCAATTTCTGGGCGTCGTGGTGCGGCCCGTGCGTCGAGGAGATGCCGGAGCTCGTCGCGCTGTCGCACCAATACAAGCAGAAAGGCATCCGCTTCATCGGGATCGGCGTCGATTCGAACCAGAACGTGAAGAACTTTCTGCAGAAGGTGAAGGTCGACTATCCGGTTTTCGTCAGCGGTTATGCGGGCGCCGATCTGGCCCGTAATTTCGGAAATACCGCCGGCGCGCTGCCGTTCACCGTCGTCATCGACGAAACCGGCAAGATTCGCGAGACAAAATTAGGCCAAATCCAGCCGGCCGAGCTGAAAAAGACGCTCGACGCGTTGTGATCGCCCGGAACGACGGCCCGCACGTTGGCGGCGATTTGTGCGTCGATCGCCGCAAATTCACGTGAATTCGCTGATACTTTGCAGCCGCGCCGGTAATTCTTGCAGGTCCGGCGCGCCCGGCCGTTCGGCAAAACTAGACAAATTTCTCTAAATAGCGCTAAAGTTCGCGCAATTCCGCAGAAATAGAAGCGACCATGACACGATTGCTGGTGCTGCACGGCCCCAACCTGAACCTTCTCGGCACCCGGGAACCGGAGGTGTACGGCCGCGTCACGCTCGCGCAGATCGATCAGGCGCTTGCCGCGCGGGCTCAGGAAGCCGGCGCCGAACTGTCGTCGTTCCAGAGCAACCATGAAGGCGCGCTCGTCGACCGCATCCAGGCCGCGCGGGAGGAACAGACCGATTTCATCCTGATCAATCCCGCCGCGTATACGCATACGAGCGTCGCGATCCGGGACGCGATCGCCGGCGTTGGCATCCCGTTCGTCGAGGTTCACCTGTCGAACGTGCACCGCCGCGAAGCGTTCAGGCACCACTCCTACTTTTCCGACCAGGCCGAAGGCGTGATCTGCGGGCTCGGCTGGAAAGGTTATCTGTACGCGCTCGAGTACGCGCTGGACAAGCTGCAAGGCGCGTCGCGCGGCTGATTTCGCGATCTAGATTCAGCGCCGGTCCCACCGGCGCTTTCACGTATTGAAAGGGGAATTCCCGATGGATCTTCGTAAGCTGAAAACTCTGATCGACCTCGTCTCCGAATCCGGCATCTCCGAGCTGGAAGTGACGGAAGGCGAAGGCAAGGTGCGTATCGTCAAGAACGCGCCGCCGGTCTATGTCCAGCCGACGGGCGGATTTGCCCCGCAGGTCAGCGCACCGGCCCCGGCGGTCGCGCTGCCGGCCGAAGGCGCGGCTGCCGCGCCGGCCGCAGGCGCCGCTGCCGCGCCCGCCGTCCCGCAAGGCCACGTCGTGACGTCGCCGATGGTCGGCACGTTCTATCGCGCGCCGTCGCCCGGCGCGGACCCGTTCACCCAGGTCGGTGACACGGTCAAGGAAGGCCAGACCATCTGCATCATCGAAGCGATGAAGCTGCTCAACGAGATCGAGTCGGACAAGGCCGGCGTGATCAAGGAAATCCTCGTCGAGAACGGCCAGGCCGTCGAATACGGCCAGCCGCTTTTCGTGATCGGCTAAGTACGCCGCGCGGCCCACCCGGCCGCGCACCGCCGATGCTCGCCAGGCGCCGTTCGCGCGCCCCTCGAAGAGACGAATACTCGCTATGTTTGAAAAAATCCTCATTGCCAACCGCGGTGAAATCGCGCTGCGCATCCAGCGTGCGTGCCGCGAGCTCGGCGTCAAGACGGTGGTCGTCTACTCGGAAGCCGACAAGGAAGCCAAGTACGTGCGCCTCGCGGACGAAGCCGTCTGTATCGGCCCGGCTCCGTCGAACCTGAGCTACCTGAACATGCCGGCACTGATCAGTGCCGCGGAAGTCACCGATGCCGAGGCGATCCACCCCGGCTACGGCTTCCTGTCGGAGAACGCCGACTTCGCGGAGCGCGTCGAGCAGTCGGGCTTCACGTTCATCGGCCCGCGTCCGGAAACGATCCGCCTGATGGGCGACAAGGTCACCGCGAAGCAGACCATGATCAAGACCGGCGTGCCGTGCGTGCCGGGTTCGGAAGGCGCGTTGCCGGACGATCCGAAGGAGATCGTGAAGATTGCGCGCGCGATCGGCTATCCGGTGATCATCAAGGCAGCGGGCGGCGGCGGCGGGCGCGGGATGCGCGTCGTGCACACCGAGGCCGCGCTCGTCAACGCGGTCAACATGACCCGCGAGGAAGCCGGCCGTGCGTTCGGCAACCCGCAGGTGTACATGGAGAAGTTCCTCGAGAACCCGCGCCACATCGAAATCCAGGTGCTGTCGGACGCGCACAAGAACGCGATCTGGCTCGGCGAGCGCGACTGCTCGATGCAGCGCCGTCACCAGAAGGTGATCGAGGAAGCGCCGGCGCCCGGCATTCCGCGCCGCCTGATCGAGCGCATCGGCGACCGCTGCGCGGACGCGTGCAAGAAGATGGGCTACCTCGGTGCGGGCACGTTCGAATTCCTGTACGAGAACAACGAGTTCTACTTCATCGAGATGAACACGCGCGTGCAGGTCGAGCACCCGGTGTCGGAGATGATCACGGGCGTCGACATCGTGCAGGAACAGATCCGCATCGCGGCCGGCGAGAAGCTCACGCTGCGCCAGCGCGACATCCAGTTCCGCGGACATGCGATCGAATGCCGGATCAACGCGGAAGATCCGTTCAAGTTCACGCCGTCGCCGGGCCGGATCACGTCGTGGCATACGCCCGGCGGCCCCGGCGTGCGCGTCGACTCGCATGCGTACAATGGCTATTTCGTGCCGCCGAACTATGATTCGATGATCGGCAAGCTGATCACCTACGGCGCGACGCGCGACCAGGCGATCCGCCGGATGCGCATCGCGCTGTCGGAAATGGTCGTCGAAGGCATCCATACCAACATCCCGCTGCACCGCGAGCTGATGATCGACTCGAAGTTCGTCGAAGGCGGCACCAGCATCCACTACCTCGAACACCGGCTCGCCCAGAAGCAGCAGGTCGCACCGGAAGAAGCGTAAGCATGAGCTATCGCGAACTCGTCGTCGAACTGGCCCGTGAGCATGCGGAAGCGTTGTCCGACGCGCTGCTCGATCTCGGCGCGCTGTCGGTGTCCGTCGAGGACGCCGACGCCGACACGCCCGACGAACAGCCGCTCTTCGGCGAGCCGGGCCTCGTTCCCGAACGCACCGCGTGGCAGCACTCGCGCGTGATTGCGCTGCTGTCGCCCGATCACGAGCCGGCCGTGCTGCTTGCGGCGGCCGCGAACGAGATCGGTGTCGCCGAGACGCCGAAGTTCGACGTGCGCGAAGTCGAGGAGCAGGACTGGGTACGGCTCACGCAGTCGCAATTCGAGCCGATTCCGATCGGCGAACGCATCTGGGTCGTGCCGTCGTGGCACGACGCGCCCGACCCCGACGCGCTGATCCTCGAACTCGACCCCGGTCTCGCGTTCGGCACCGGCAGCCACCCGACCACGCGCCTGTGCATGGAGTGGCTCGAACAGTCGGTGAAGCCCGGCCAGTCGGTACTCGACTACGGCTGCGGCTCGGGCATTCTCGCGATCCTCGCGCAGAAATGCGGGGCGAACCCCGTGGTCGGCATCGACATCGATCCGCAGGCGGTCGAATCGGCGCGGCAGAACAGCGAACGCAACCATGCGGAAGTCACGTATGGGCTGCCCGACGCGTGCCCGGCCGGTGAATTCGACATCGTCGTCGCCAACATCCTGTCGAACCCGCTGAAGCTGATGGCGTCGATGCTCGCATCGAAGGTGAAACCGGGCGGGCGCATCGCGTTGTCGGGTGTGCTCGCGCGCCAGGCGGACGAAGTCGCGGCCGTCTACGCGCGCTACGTCGACATCTCGGTCTGGCGCGAACACGAAGGTTGGGTATGCCTCGCCGGAACCCGGCGGGAAAGCCATTAGAATAGCGCTGTCCTTCACTCTGGCCAGCAGGCCGCCCGGCTCGACATGCTTCTTGCGACGCGCTGCCCTCATTGCGAAACCGTCTTCCGGCTGCAGCAGGAACAGCTCTCGCTGCATGACGGGCTCGTGCGTTGCGGACACTGCCAGCAGGTCTTCAACGCCTCGCAGTCGCTCGTTCCCGAGCCGATGCTGACCGAAGCGGTGCCTGCCGAGCCGGCCGGCACCGCCCCGCCACACGACGCCGCGCCCGCGCGGCTCTTCACCATCGACGCACCGGTCGAACCGGCATCCGGTTCCGATTACAAGCCGGAAGGCTGGGACATGTGGGCGCCGTGGCTCGATGCCGGCGTCGACCCGTCCCTGCAGCACAACGTGCAGACCGTACGCGCCGAGCCGCTGGTGCCGCTCGCGCTGCCGGCCACGGACGCCGGCGTCGTTCACCTGTCCGGCACGCCCGCGCCGATCGCATCGGCCCCGCCCGAGCTGCACGCTGTCGCGTCGCAACCGGCCGGACCGGATGCGACGCTGCACGAATCCGGCGCATCGGGCACGTCGCGGGCCACGCCGCCCGCCGAACCCGACCCGCGCGAACCGCGCTTCGTCGCGCACCCGCCGTCGGCCGCCGACACGGACGAACCCGTCGCCCACGCGCACTTCGCCGTACCCGACGACGAACGCGCACCGCGCGAACCGCGCTTCGCGTTCACGCCGGCGCAAGCCGTCCCTGAACCCGATGCCGACGCCGACGAGCGCGCCCCCGCACCGGCTGCGGCCGCCAGCGAGCCGGCCGCTCAACCGGCCGTCCAACCGGCCGTCCCCTTCCCCGCCGCACTGACCGACGACGACCGCCCGCACTTCGCCGTCACGCGCGAAACGCGCGCGCCGCAGCAACGCGGGATGCTCGGCGGCTTTTTCGGCGGACTCGTCGCCGCCGCGCTCGCGGTGCTGCTCGTCGCGCAACTCGCGTGGTGGCAGCGCGAAAGCGTGATGATCTACTGGCCGGTCACGCAGGGCTGGTTCCGGCAGGCGTGCGCACCGCTCGGCTGCACGGTCACGCCGCCGCGCGCGATCGACGGCCTGCGGCTCGACGCGGCCGACCTGCGCCAGCTCGACGGCCCGCGCGTGCTGGAGCTGAAGGTGCCGCTGACGAACCGCTACCGCGTCGCGCTCGCCTATCCGTCGCTCGAGCTGACGCTGCTCGACGACACGAATCACGTAACCGTGCGCCGCGTGCTCGCGCCGCGCGAGTACGTGCGCCCGGGCACGCCGATTTATGCCGGGCTGCCGCCGGGCACGACGCAGACGATGGTCGTCCGTCTCGACACGAACGGCGCGCCCGCCTCGAATTTCCGCGTCCAGATCTTCTATCCGTGACGCCCCGCGGCGCGCACATGCGCGCCGTCTCAACCCGCGCGCCGGAGCGGCGCGCTATTTCGGAGCACGAACATGAGCAAAGTTACGCTGGGTGGCAACCCGATCGATCTCGCCGGCACGTTCCCGGCCGTCGGCTCGCAAGCCCCCGACTTCAAGCTGGTCGGCAAGGACCTCGCCGATCTGTCGCTTGCCAGCTTCGCCGGCAAGCGCAAGGTGCTGAACATCGTCCCGAGCCTCGACACGCCGACCTGCGCGACGTCGACCCGCAAGTTCAACGAAGCCGCGTCGTCGCTCGACAACACGGTCGTGGTCGTCGTGTCCGGCGACCTGCCGTTCGCCGCCACGCGCTTCTGCACGACCGAAGGCCTCGCGAACGTCGTGACGGCTTCGACGTTCCGCGGCGGCCGCGCGTTCGCGAACGCGTATGGCGTCGACGTGACGAGCGGCCCGCTGAACGGCCTGACGGCCCGCGCGGTCGTCGTGCTCGACGCGCAGGACAAGGTGATCCACGCGGAACTCGTCGGCGAGATCAAGGACGAGCCGAACTACGACGCAGCGCTCGCCGCACTGAAGTAACCCGCAGCCGCCCGACCCTGCCGCGCGGGGCCCGACGGCCTCCGCGCGCCGGCCGGGCGGTCGCCTCCTTTTGCTCTCTACAGGAACGCACGCCTTGACTACGCTGATTTGCGGCTCGCTCGCCTACGACAACATCATGACCTTCGAAGGCCGGTTTCGCGAGCACATCCTGCCCGACCAGGTTCACCTTCTGAACGTGAGCTTCCTCGTGCCGACGATGCGTCGCGAATTCGGCGGTTGCGCGGGGAACATCGCCTACGCGCTGCACATGCTCGGCGGCGACGCGCGCATCATGGCGACGGTCGGCGCGAACGATGCCGATCGCTATCTCGAGCGTCTCGACAGCCTCGGCCTGTCCAAGGCCAGCGTGCGCGTGGTGCCCGAAACGCACACCGCGCAGGCGATGATCACGACCGATCTTGAGAACAACCAGATCACCGCATTCCACCCGGGCGCGATGATGCAGTCGCACCTGAACCGCGCGGACGAAGTGGCGGGCGTGAAGCTCGGCATCGTCGCGCCGGACGGCTTCGACGGGATGGTCCAGCACGCCGAGCAGTTCGCGAAGGCCGGCATCCCGTTCATCTTCGATCCGGGCCAAGGCCTGCCGCTGTTCGACGGTGCGACGCTGCGCCGCATCATTGAACTCGCGACCTTCGTCGCGGTCAACGACTACGAGGGCAAGCTCGTCAGCGACAAGACGGGCTGGTCCGAACAGGAAATCGCCAGCCGGGTTCAGGCGTTGATCATCACGCGCGGCGAGCGCGGCTCCACCATTGTTCACAAAAACGGCGAAGAACAGATTCCGGTCGTGCAAGCCGAGCGTGTCGTCGATCCGACCGGCTGCGGCGATGCCTTCCGGGGCGGCCTGCTGTACGGCATCGAGAATGGCCTCGACTGGGCAACCACGGGCCGCCTCGCGAGCCTCATGGGCTCGATCAAGATCGCCCACCAGGGGCCCCAGACTTACGCACTGACGCGCGCCGAAATCGACGCGCGCTTCGAGGCTGTCTTCGGTTACAGTCTCAAATGAATATTGTGGGAGAACAAAGATGTTGACCAGGAAAACCCTCGCGCTCGCGGCCATGCTGACGGCCACGCTGACGCTCGCCGGCTGCTTCACGGCGCCGGGCTCGGCAGATGTCTATAGCGTCGGCCAGGCGCAGCGCGAACAAACCGTCCGCATGGGCACGGTCGAAAGCGTCCGTGCCGTGCGCATCCAGTCCGACGGTGGCGGCAGCGCGATCGGCACGCTCGGCGGCGGTGCGCTCGGCGCAGTTGCGGGCAGCGCGATCGGCGGCGGCAAAGGGTCGATCCTGACGGCCATCGCGGGCGGTCTCGTCGGCGCGGTCGCGGGCAACGCGGTCGGCGAAAACCTCAGCACGGCGAACGGTGTCGAAATCACCGTGCGCCTCGACAACGGCGACCTGCGCTCGATCACGCAGGCGGCGAGCGGCGAAATGTTCCGCGCCGGCGAACGTGTGCGGCTGCTGTCGAGCGGTGGCGTCACGCGCGTCACGCACTAACCGAGCATCCTCAGCACGCGGCGCAAGCCGCGGTCGAACGCATGTGCGAAGCTGCACATGCGTTTTTTTTCGCCCGTGACCGGCAACCAGTCGGCGCATCGATGAATACGGACAAAAAAAATCCCGCCACCTGAGCCAGATGGCGGGATTGATTGAGTAGCGCTACTCAACCCGCGGACACCACGTGAGTGTCCGGGTGGTACGGGTCAGCCGCGATTACGGACGGCTGCCGGTCGGGAACGGCCATGCCGCTGCCGGGTTGAGCGCGGTCTTCACGCCCGATGCCGGCGCGACCGATGCGGTCGACGCGGTCGTTGCCGGTGCAGCCTTCTTCACGACGGCCTTCTTCGGAGCAGCAGCCTTCTTCGCCGGTGCGGCGGCCTTCGGTGCAGCGGCAGCCTTCGGTGCAGCAGCAGCCTTCTTCGCAGGAGCAGCCTTCTTGGCAGGCGCAGCCTTCTTCGCGGCAGCCTTCTTCGCAGGCGCAGCCTTCTTCGCGGCAGCCTTCTTCGCAGGCGCGGCCTTCTTCGCAGCAGCCTTCTTCGCCGGTGCTGCCTTCTTCGCAGCAACCTTCTTCACTGCGACTTTCTTGGCTGCAACCTTCTTCGCAGCGGCCTTCTTCGCCGGTGCCGCCTTCTTCGCGGCGACCTTCTTCACCGCGACCTTCTTCGCAGCAACCTTCTTGGCTGCAACCTTCTTCGTTGCGACCTTCTTTGCCGCGACCTTCTTCGCAGCGGCCTTCTTCGCCGGTGCTGCCTTCTTCGCGGCAACCTTCTTCACCGCGACCTTCTTCGCAGCAACCTTCTTCACTGCAGCGGCCTTCTTCGCCGGAGCAGCAGCCTTCTTCGCAACGGTCTTCTTGGCAGCAACCTTCTTAGCGGCCGGTTTCTTCTTGGCAGTAGCCATGTTGTTCTCCTTCAGGTTCAGATGAGAGTCAGTTCAAACTACACCCTTCGTCAAAACCCGCTTCCCGCGGACGCTGTTCAGGACGTGCGCTTCGAAGCGGGCTATTCATCGGCGTACGCGGATACCGCGCGCTTACGCTAATGAATACGGTATGGCGCGCGTGACCCCATGGCCTCGCGCGCCAAATCAAGTCGGTAGCCGGCGCGCCTCGCGCCGCCACCCCTAATCGCTTGATCAAGCGGACCGCCACACGGCCGTCCGCTTTTTCCGGAGGGAAGTTTGCCCATCCCACTGAAGGGTTCGCAAAGTGCCGATCATGTCGTTGGGCCGTTAAGGCACCAGGCATGCTTTGCATCAGGCGTTCTTGCTCCTAAACCTTGGGCCGGGGCCGAGAGGCCACCGGCTGCTCACATCATGTGACGGGTTCGCTGCTGCGGGTTATTCCCAGGACAGCGCGCCGCCCGTCTGATACTCGATCACTCGCGTCTCGAAGAAGTTGCGTTCCTTCTTCAGGTCGATCATCTCGCTCATCCACGGGAACGGGTTTTCCTCGTTCGGGTACAGCGGATCGAGGCCGATCTGCTGGCAACGGCGGTTGCTGATGAAGCGCAGATAGCTCTTGAACATCGACGCGTTCAGACCCAGCACGCCGCGCGGCATCGTGTCCTCGGCGTAGCGGTATTCGAGTTCGACAGCCTGCTTGAACAGCTCGCGGATCTCGGCGCGGAATTCCGCGGTCCAGAGATGCGGGTTCTCGAGCTTGATCTGGTTGATCAGGTCGATGCCGAAATTGCAGTGCATCGACTCGTCGCGCAGGATGTACTGATATTGCTCTGCAGCACCCGTCATCTTGTTCTGGCGGCCGAGTGCGAGAATCTGCGTGAAGCCAACATAGAAGAACAGGCCTTCCATGATGCAGGCGAACACGATCAGCGACTTCAGCAGCTTCTGATCCGCTTCGAGCGTGCCGGTCTTGAAGGCCGGGTCCGTCAGCGTGTGGATGAACGGGATCAGGAATTCGTCCTTCGCGCGGATCGACGTGACCTCGTGGTACGCGTTGAAGATCTCGCCTTCGTCGAGACCGAGCGATTCGACAATGTATTGATACGCGTGCGTGTGGATCGCCTCTTCGAACGCCTGGCGCAGCAGGAACTGCCGGCACTCGGGCGCCGTGATGTGGCGGTACGTGCCGAGCACGATGTTGTTCGCGGCGAGCGAATCGGCCGTCACGAAGAAGCCGAGGTTGCGCTTGACGATGCGGCGCTCGTCCTCGGTCAGACCGTTCGGGTCCTTCCACAGTGCGATGTCGCGGGACATGTTGATTTCCTGCGGCATCCAGTGGTTCGCGCAACCCGCCAGATACTTTTCCCACGCCCACTTGTACTTGAACGGCACCAGCTGATTGACGTCAGTCTGGCCGTTGATGATGCGCTTGTCGGCGACATTGACCCGGGCTTCCGAACCGCCAGCGGGAACAGCCGATGCTTGCGGCGGCACCGCAAGATCGCCTTCGAAAATGTCGCGGACCTGATGGGCGGCAGGCGTTGCAGCCTGCATTCCGACAGCCATCCCTGCGGAGGTGCGCATCGCGTTTTGCTGCGCTCCGCTCGCGGGGGTTACGGCAGTCTTCTCGTCATCCCAGTTGAGCATAAATTCTCACCATCAATTTAGAACGGTTTGTACCATCTTTTCCTGAGCGATAAAAGGGTTCGCTCACGAAAAATCCTTTTTTCGATTCGCGTTGCGACCTCGATACAACACTTTGAGCAACGCATCGTCGTTCATGCAGCGCGCGACGCGTGTCGCGCTTGTATCGCGAGGTGCGCTCGACGCATCGAACGCTGATCGAAACGCGACGTCGTCGGGGATGTTTCGATCGCTGGTCACTGCCTGCAACGCGAATGCCGCGTTACAGATTCCTTATCATTTTTTTAGTAGAGAGCGGCGCACACTTCAACCTCGATCGGTTGTCGTGCGCGCCGCCCGAACCTTCTTCAGGTCATGCGCGCCGCGTTACTGGCAGGCTTCGCACTCGTCGAAGCCCGGATCGCCCGGACGCATCGTGCACACCGGACCATCTGCCTCGACCGGCGCCAGCGCCGGCGCCGCATTGACCGCACCCGACGCTGCATCGCCGCCTGCCGCACCGAAGCCGCCTGCCGCGCCTTGCGCGCCGCCGCTGCTCGAGCCGCCCGCACCGCTCGTCGGCACTGCGTTCAGCGCGCCGTGTGCGACCGTCGACTTCTCGACGTGCGTCGCCGCCATCGTGCGGAGGTAGTAGGTCGTCTTCAGACCGCGCAGCCATGCGAGCTTGTAGACCTCGTCGAGCTTCTTGCCCGACGCGCCGCCCATGTAGATGTTCAGCGACTGCGCCTGGTCGATCCACTTCTGGCGACGCGATGCTGCTTCGACCAGCCACGTCGGGTCGACTTCGAACGCGGTCGCGTAGATCGCGCGCAGGTCGGCCGGGATGCGGTCGATGCGCGACAGCATCCCGTCGAAGTACTTCAGGTCGGCGACCATCACTTCGTCCCACAGGCCGCGTTCCTTCAGGTCGCGAACGAGGTACTCGTTGACCACCGTGAATTCGCCCGACAGGTTCGACTTCACGTACAGGTTCTGGAAGGTCGGCTCGATGCACGCCGACACGCCGATGATGTTCGAGATCGTCGCCGTCGGCGCGATCGCGACGCAGTTCGAGTTGCGCATGCCGTGCGCGGCGATCCGCGAACGCAGCGTCGTCCAGTCGAGCGACTCGGACGTGTCGACCTCGACGTAGCCGCCGCGCGCTTCCGTCAGCAGCTTCAGCGTGTCCTGCGGGAGGATGCCGCGATCCCACAGCGAGCCGCGGTAGCTCGAGTAGCGGCCGCGTTCCTCGGCCAGCTCGGTCGACGCGTAGTACGCGTAGTAGCAGACCGCTTCCATCGAACGATCGGCGAACTCGACCGCCGCTTCCGACGCGTACGGCGTGCGCAGCAGGTGCAGGCAGTCCTGGAAGCCCATGATACCCATGCCGACCGGACGGTGCTTCAGGTTCGAGTTACGCGCCTTCGGCACCGCGTAGTAGTTGATGTCGATCACGTTGTCGAGCATGCGCATCGCGACGCTGATCGTGCGCTTCAGCTTGTCGTGGTCGAGCGCGTAGCTGCCGTCGGCCTGCTTCACCAGGTGGGCGACGAGGTTCACCGAGCCCAGGTTGCACACCGCGATTTCGGTGTCGCTCGTGTTCAGTGTGATTTCCGTGCACAGGTTCGACGAGTGGACGACGCCGACGTGCTGCTGCGGCGAGCGCACGTTGCACGGATCCTTGAACGTGATCCACGGGTGGCCCGTTTCGAACAGCATGCCGAGCATCTTGCGCCAGAGCTGCTGCGCCGGGATCTTCTTGAACAGCTTGATCTCGCCGCGCGCGACCTTGTCTTCGTAAGCCGTGTAAGCCGCCTCGAACTCCGCGCCGAACTTGTCGTGCAGGTCCGGGCAGGTCGACGGCGAGAACAGCGTCCAGTCGGCGCCTTCCATCACGCGCTTCATGAACAGGTCGGGGATCCAGTTCGCCGTGTTCATGTCGTGCGTACGGCGGCGATCGTCGCCGGTGTTCTTGCGCAGCTCGAGGAATTCCTCGATGTCGAGGTGCCACGATTCCAGGTACGCGCACACCGCACCCTTGCGCTTGCCGCCCTGGTTCACCGCGACGGCCGTGTCGTTGACGACCTTCAGGAACGGGACCACGCCTTGCGACTTGCCGTTCGTGCCCTTGATATGCGAGCCGAGTGCGCGCACGCGGGTCCAGTCGTTGCCGAGACCGCCGGCGAACTTCGACAGCAGCGCGTTTTCCTTCAGCGCTTCATAGATGCCGTCGAGGTCGTCCGCGACCGTCGTCAGGTAGCACGAGGACAGCTGCGAACGGTGCGTGCCCGAGTTGAACAGCGTCGGCGTCGAGCTCATGAAGTCGAAGCTCGACAGCACGTTGTAGAACTCGATCGCGCGCGTTTCGCGGTCGATCTCGTTCAGCGACAGGCCCATCGCGACGCGCATGAAGAATGCCTGCGGCATTTCGATGCGCGAGCCGTCGACGTGCAGGAAGTAGCGGTCGTACAGCGTCTGCAGGCCGAGGTAGCCGAACTGCAGGTCGCGGTTCGCGTCGAGCGCGTCGCCGAGACGCTTCAGGTCGAACTGCAGCAGCTTGTCGTCGAGCAGGCCGGCGTCGACGCCGCGCTTCAGGAACTGCGGGAAGTATTCCGCGTAGCGGGCCGACATCTCGGCCTGGACCACTTCCTCACCGAGGATCTCGCGACGGATCGTGTGCAGCAGGATGCGGGCCGTGACCTGGCTGTACGCCGGATCCTTCTCGATCATCGTGCGCGCAGCCAGGATCGCCGAGTCGTAGACCTGGCTCATCGGCACGCCGTCGTACAGGTTCTTCACCGTTTCCGCGACGATCGGGTCAGGGTTAACCGCGGCGCCGAGGCCGTCGCATGCCGACACGATCAGTGCGCGCAGCGCGTTCAGGTCGAGCGGACGCGTGACGCCGTTGTCGACGACGTTGATGCCCGTGCTCGCCTCGGCGCCCGCTGCCGCTGCTTCCTCGCCCGCATGCTGGCGCTCGAGGTGACGCTTCTCGCGATACAGCACGTACGCACGCGCGACGTTGTGCTCGCCGCCGCGCATCAGCGCGAGTTCGACCTGGTCCTGAATGTCTTCGATATGGAACGTACCGCCGTTCGGACGGCTGCGCACGAGCGCGCGCACGACGTTGTGCGTCAGCTGCTCGACGAGTTCGCGTACGCGCGCCGATGCCGCGCCCTGCCCGCCGTTGACGGCCAGGAAAGCCTTGGTCACCGCAATCGCGATCTTCGAAGGCTCGAACGACACCACGCTGCCGTTGCGGCGGATCACCTTGTAGTCGGCGAACGTGGCCTGCGGCGCGAGCGCCTGCGCGCCCTGTTCGGTCCCGCCGAGCGGACGGCTCGAGGCGCTCTCGTACTGGGACGTCGCGTTGTCGGTGGTTTGCATGTGCAAAGCTCCTGGTGTTGGATGGTGCGGAGAGAACCGCGGATTAAAACGAACGCTGCGCAATGGGGTGCGCGAGCGGTAAGAGGCGAGCGATGCGTCGGGGAAGCCGGTTGGGTCGATGCGCGACAACCGATCCGGTCGTGTGCTTCGTCATGTGTACCTACCCCGTCGAAGTTCGCTGCGCTTGATCGCGACGCCCGGACCGCCCGGCCTGGCGCGTCGCCCTGAGAACGCTGTCCGCCGGCATGGCCCGCCGGCCGGTGCCGCTCGGGTTTCCCCTGCGACACACACTATATCTAGTACGGAACCGCTCAACTGGCACCAAGTATAGTGGACATTCGGACGAGGTCAAAACGGATAATTTGCGACGGAGGTCTTGACATCGCTCGCGCGCAGACACGACAAGGCATTGGTCGGAGAAAAAACTTTCCCCGGTCAAAAAACCCTGCGCTCAGTGCTGACGGAAAGGAAAGTATTCGGCGGAAAAGCCGGCATCGCCTGCGAAGCGTTGCCAATCGAAATGCGGACCGGGGTCGGTTTTGCGGCCCGGCGCAACATCGGAATGGCCGGCCACCGCATCGATCGGGTAGCGCGCGGCGAGCGTGCGTGCGAGCACGCCGAGCGTCGCGTACTGCGCCGCGTCGAACGGCACGTCGTCCGCGCCTTCGAGCTCGATGCCGATCGAGAAGTCGTTGCAACGCGGCCGGCCGAAGAACTCGGACGCGCCCGCGTGCCATGCGCGCTCGTCGCACGACACGAACTGCACGAGCTCGCCGTCGCGACGGATCAGGAAGTGCGCGGACACGCGCACGTCGCGCAGGTGGCTCTGGTAATAGGGGTGCGCATCGCAATCGAGACAATTCAGGAACAGCGCCTCGATTGCATCGCCGCCGAACTCACCGGGCGGCAGGCTGATGTTGTGGACGATGACGAGCGTCGGCACCGCGCCCGTGGGCCGCGCCTCGAAATTCGGCGACGGCGCGTGGCGCGCTTCGCGCACCCAGCCATGTGCGTCGACCGACAGCAGTGCTGCGTCGCTCATCGGGCGTCGTGGCCGCTCGCGCGTGCGCCGTAGCGCTGCGCGTGCTCGGTGCTGCAGAAGTATTCGCCGCCCGCGGCGACGGCATCGCCCTTCGGCGCATGCACGCCGCATTCGGCACAGCGCACCATCGGTTCGGGCAGCGAGCGCGCGTCGTCGTTCGGGCGTGCCATCCCGGCGCCGCGACCGGGCGCGTCGTCGTAGCCGCCACCGCGGCCGGTGCGCGCCTGCGCGTGCTCCTGGGCCTGGCGCAGCTTGCGCGTGAGCCATGAACCGGCGAAGAAGAGAAGAATCAGGAGAAGAATCTGTCGCATCGGAAACCTGCGTTCAAACCACGGAGCGGTGCAGCAGCACCTCGAAAACGAACCGGCTGCCGACATACGCGAGCAGCAGCGCGGCAAACGACACGAGCATCCAGCGCGCGGCGCCGCGCCCGCGCCAGCCCGACGTCTTGTGAGCGACCAGCAGGCCGCCGAACATCAGCCACGACAGTACCGCGAACACGGTCTTGTGATCGAGCCGCAGCGCGCGTGCATCGACCTGCTCGCTGAACAGGATCCCCGACGCGAGCGTCAGCGTCAGCAGCACGAAGCCCGCGCCGATCAGGCGGAACAGCAGCTTCTCGAGCGTGAGCAGCGGCGGCAGCGTTTCGAGCCAGCTCGCGATCCAGCCGGTCGAGCCGTCGCGTCCGCCGCTCCTCAGCGACTGCAGGCGCCGCTCGACCATCAGCATCAGGACCGCGTGCAGCGCGGCGATCGCGAAGAGGCCGTATGCGATGTTCGCGATCAGGAAGTGCATCTTGAACAGCGGCGCCGCGGCATAAGGCAGCACCCGCACGCCGCCGAACACGAGCGGCAGAAGCGACGCGCCGCACGCGAGCGGCAACACGAGCAGGCGCAGGCTGTCGAGCGGGAAGAAGAAGCTCTCGATCCAGTAGATGCCGGCGCCGAGCCAGAACATCGCGGACAGCGCGAACGCGAAACCGAAGATCATCGCGTCGTGCGGAAAAATCGTCATGTGCAACAACACGCCGTGCGCGACGAGCGCCGCGAACAGCAGCGCGCGGCCGGCTCCGCTCATCCCCGACGCGGCGGACGCCGGAACCGGCACGGCCGGCACGCTCGCGACGAGCGGCGCCGCGCCCTGACGGTGCGTGCGCCAGCCTGCGACGGCGAGGCCGCCGTACAGGAATGCGGTGAGGGCATACAGTACAATATCCATGTTCGAAGTTTACACTAGGCCCCCTTCCCGCGACGGCTCCCTTTGTTCGGTTCCGTTGCGCCTTCGGGCCCCACTGTCCATCGCTCCCCATGCTCGACAATCTCACTCAACGGATGGCGCGCGTCGTCAAGACGCTGCGCGGCGAGGCCCGGCTCACCGAGGCGAACACCCAGGAGATGCTCCGCGAGGTGCGTCTCGCGCTGCTGGAGGCCGACGTCGCGCTGCCCGTCGTCCGCGAATTCATCGCCAAGGTCAAGGAAAAGGCGCTCGGCGAGGAAGTGATCAGCAGCCTGTCGCCGGGTCAGGCGCTGGTCGGCGTGGTCCAGAAGGAACTGACCGCCGTGATCGGCGGCGACTACGAAGGCAAGGCCGCCGAGCTGAACCTCGCGGTCACGCCGCCCGCCGTGATCCTGATGGCCGGCCTGCAGGGCGCCGGCAAGACCACGACCGCCGGCAAGCTCGCGAAGCTGCTGCGCGAGAAGTACAAGAAGAAGGTGCTGACGGTGTCGTGCGACGTGTATCGCCCGGCCGCCATCATGCAGCTGAAAACGGTGAGCGAACAGGTCGGCGCCGATTTCTTCCCGTCGACTCCCGACCAGAAGCCGGTCGACATCGCGCTCGCGGCAGTCGACTGGGCGAAGCGCCACTACCATGACGTGCTGATCGTCGACACGGCCGGCCGCCTCGGCATCGACGAGGCGATGATGCAGGAAATCGCCGCGCTGCACGGCACGCTGAAGCCGGCCGAGACGCTGTTCGTCGTCGACGCGATGCTCGGCCAGGACGCGGTCAACACCGCGAAGGCGTTCAACGACACGCTGCCGCTCACCGGCGTCGTGCTGACCAAGCTCGACGGCGATTCGCGCGGCGGTGCCGCGCTGTCGGTGCGCCACATCACGGGCAAGCCGATCAAGTTCGTCGGCGTCGCCGAAAAGCTCGACGGCCTCGAGGTGTTCCACCCGGATCGGATGGCGAACCGGATCCTCGGCATGGGCGACATCCTCGCGCTCGTCGAGGAAGCCCAGCGCGGCGTCGACGTGCAGGCCGCGCAGAAGCTCGCCGACAAGGTCAAGAAAGGCGGCGACTTCGACCTGAACGATTTCCGCGCGCAGATCTCGCAGATGAAGAACATGGGCGGCCTGTCGTCGCTGATGGACAAGCTGCCCGCGCAATTCCAGCAGGCCGCGGCCGGCGCCGACATGGGCCAGGCCGAGAAGTCGATCCGCCGGATGGAAGGGATCATCAGCTCGATGACGCCCGCCGAGCGCGCCAAACCCGAAATCATCAAGGCAACGCGCAAGCGCCGCATTGCAGCCGGCGCGGGCGTGCCGGTGCAGGAAGTCAACCGGATGCTGAACCAGTACGACCAGATGCGTACGATGATGAAGAAGCTGAAGGGCGGCAACATGCAGAAGATGATGCGCGGCCTGAAGGGCATGATGCCCGGCATGCGCTGATTCCGCCCGTCGGCCGGCGCGCGGGTTTTTGCCGTAGCGCGCGCCGGCCGTTCTGCTTCATTCTTATTTGTATACCGACTGCCCGCCAGAACACATGAACCGCGAAGAAGCCCTCCACATTTTCGACCACTCCGAAGAGATCGTCTCGGCCGATGCCGTCAACGCATCGATCGCCCGGATGGCCGACGCGATCCGCGCCGAGATCGGCGATGCGTTCCCGCTCGTTCTCTCGGTGATGGGCGGCGCCGCGGTGTTTACCGGGATGCTGCTGCCGCATCTCGATTTCCCGCTGGAATTCGACTACATCCACCTGACCCGCTACCGCAACACGACGCAGGGCAGCCCGGAGATGCACTGGCGCGTCGCGCCGCGCGAATCGGTGAAGGACAGGATCGTGCTCGTGCTCGACGACATCCTCGACGAAGGCGAGACGATGGCCGCGATCCGCGACCGCATTCTCGACATGGGTGCGAAGCGCTTCATGTCCGCCGTGCTGTGCGAGAAGACGCTCACGAAGGCGAAACCGCTGCATCCCGACTTCTGCGGCTTCTCGGTGCCGGACCGCTACGTGTTCGGCTGCGGGATGGATGCAAAGGGCTACTGGCGCAACCTGCCGACGATCCGCGCGCTGACCACGAACGTCTGACTGTCCTGCCCGCCATAAGGAAAAGCGGCGCTCCGGTTTCCCGGAGCGCCGCTTTTTTTCGTCGGCCGCGCCGCCCGCGCTACAACTGGTGCACGAACGCCCGAATGCCGGCCAGCAACATCTCGACCGAGATCGCGACCAGCACGAGGCCCATCAGCCGCTCGAACGCGGCTACGGTACGCTCGCCGAGCCACTGCTGGATCCGTTCGGCCAGCACCAGCGTGATCGCGCAGACGATCATCGTGACCGTCAGCGCGCCGACCCACTCGAACATCTTGCCCGGCGCCTGCGACGTCAGCAGCATCACCGTCGCAAGCGCGGACGGCCCGGCGAGCGCGGGAATCGCGAGCGGCACGATGAACGGCTCGCCCCCGGCGCGAGGATCGCTGCCGAGCGCCCCGTCCGGATGCGGGAAGATCATCCGCAGCGCGATCAGGAACAGCACGATCCCGCCGCCGAGCCGCAGCGACAGGTCGGTGAGGCTCATCATCCGCAGGAAGCGGTCGCCGACCACCATGAAGAACAGCAGGATCACGAACGCGATCCCCACTTCACGCAGGATCAGCTTCACGCGCCTCTCGCGCGGCACGTCCCGCATCGCCGTGATGAACAGCGGGATGTTGCCGAGCGGATCCGTGATCAGCACGAGGAGCACGGTGGCCGACAGGAAGGTGTATTCCACCGTGTCCTCCGGTCGAAGCGCTTAGTGCGCGAGCGCGGCGCGGATCTTCTCCGTCACCGTCGCCGCGGCCGCGTCGGCCGGCAGCAGCGTCGCCTCGGCGTCGCGGCGGCCCTGGTACTCGATCTTGCCTTCCTTAAGGCCGCGCTCGCCGATCACCAGGCGATGCGGCACGCCGATCAGCTCCCAGTCGGCGAACATCACGCCCGGGCGCTCGCCGCGATCGTCGAGGATCACGTCGATGCCGGCCGCGGCCAGTTCCGCGTACAGCTTGTCGGCGGCCTCGCGGACCATCTCGCTGCGGTCATAGCCCATCGGGCACAGCACGACCTCGAACGGCGCGATCGACTCGGGCCAGATGATGCCGCGGTCGTCGAAGTTCTGCTCGATCGCCGCGCCGAGAATGCGCGTGACACCAACGCCGTAGCAGCCCATCAGCATCGGCTGCGGCTTGCCCGACTCGTCGAGGAACGTCGCGCCCATCGCTTCCGAGTACTTGGTGCCGAGCTGGAACACGTGGCCGACTTCGATGCCGCGGCAGATGTCGATCTCACCCTTGCCGTCCGGCGACGGATCGCCCTTCTTCACGTTGCGCACGTCGGCAACTTCCGGCTCCGGCAGGTCACGGCCCCAGTTCACGCCCGCGATGTGATAGTCGACCTCGTTCGCGCCGACGACGAAGTCGCTCATGTTCGCGACCGTGCGGTCGGCGATCACTTTCACCGGCTTCTTCGTGCCGACCGGGCCGAGATAGCCCGGCGGCGTGCCGAACCACTCAACGATTTCCTGCTCGGTCGCGAAGCGGTGGTTCTTCAGGCCCGGCAGTTTCGACACCTTGATCTCGTTCAGGTCGTGGTCGCCGCGCAGCATCACGAGCCAGATGGTTGGCTCGGCGCCTTCGTTGTCGGTCGCGAGCACGATCGACTTGATCGTGCGCTCGAGCGGGATCGCCAGCAGTTCGGCGACGGCTTCGCACTTCGCCTTGCCGGGCGTCGCCACCTTCTCCATCGCTTCGGCCGGCGCCGCGCGCTTCGACGTCAGCGGCAGCGCTTCGGCCGCTTCGATGTTCGCCGCGAAATCGGACGTCGGGCAGTAGGCGATCGCGTCCTCGCCGGTATCGGCGATCACGTGGAACTCGTGCGAGAAGTTGCCGCCGATCGAGCCGCTGTCGGCCGCGACCGCACGGAACTCGAGGCCGAGGCGCGTGAAGATGCGCACGTATGCGTCATACATCTTGCGATACGACTCGTTCAGGCCCGCCGCGTCCTTGTCGAACGAATACGCGTCCTTCATGATGAATTCGCGGCCACGCATCACGCCGAAGCGCGGACGGATCTCGTCGCGGAACTTCGTCTGGATCTGGTAGAAGTTCACCGGCATCTGCCGATAGCTCTTGATCTGGTTGCGGGCGATGTCGGTGACGACTTCCTCGTGCGTCGGCCCGATCACGAAGTCGTTGTCCTTGCGGTCCTTGAAGCGCAGCAGCTCCGGGCCATACTGTTCCCAGCGGCCCGATTCCTGCCACAGCTCGGCCGGTTGCACGGCCGGCATCAGCAGCTCGATGGCGCCTGCCCGGTTCATTTCCTCGCGCACGATCGCCTCGACCTTGCGAATCGAACGCAGCCCGACCGGCAGGTAGTTGTAGATGCCGCCGGCGACGCGACGGATCATGCCGGCGCGCACCATCAGCTTGTGGCTGACGATCTCTGCGTCGGCCGGTGCCTCTTTGAGGGTGCCGATAAAGAAACGGGAAGCTTTCATGCGGACGGTTCCAAATACGGCGCCCCCAGGCGGGGCGCCCGAAAAAGTTTCAAGGTGAAAAAGCTGCGCGCGACGAACGACGATGGCGCAGATGACTTAGCAGACAAATCAGGGACAATTCAGCTGGTGCACCCCGCGCGGATTCGCTCCGTCACGGTGCGCAGCGCCCGTTATCTGTTTATAATCAAAGCAATTTTAAAGGATTCGAAGGTGGTTGTATGCTGGATCGTGAAGGCTTTCGCCCGAACGTCGGCATCATCCTCTTGAACGCGCGCAACGAGGTGTTTTGGGGCAAGCGGCTCCGCGAGCATTCCTGGCAGTTTCCTCAAGGTGGGATCAAGTACGGCGAGACCCCCATGCAGGCGATGTACCGGGAACTGCACGAGGAGACGGGCCTGCACCCGGAACACGTCAAGATAATCGGCCGCACTCGCGACTGGTTGCGTTACGAGGTGCCTGACAAGTTCATCAAACGCGAAGTACGCGGTCATTACCGCGGCCAGAAGCAGATCTGGTTCCTGCTGCGGATGGTCGGACGCGATTGCGACATTTGCTTGCGCGCGACCGATCACCCGGAGTTCGATGCGTGGCGCTGGAACGAGTATTGGGTGCCGCTCGATGCGGTGATCGAGTTCAAGCGGGATGTCTATCAGTTGGCGCTGACGGAACTGTCGCGCTTCCTGCGCCGCCCGGCGCAGCGAGCCGAAAAGCCGCGTGGGCCGCGTCCGTCGCGCTATCCGCGCGTCATCGGCGCGCAGGTCCAGCAGACGCTGACGATTGTCGACGCATCGGTAGTCTGTTCGGAGATCGAAGTGGAGGCGAGTACGCTCGACGAGTTGCCACCCCACGTGATCGTCGGCAAATGACGAGTCGGACTGCATGACCGGGCGCGACCTTGGTGTCGCGCCCTTTTTTTACGAGGAATGCATATTGAAAGCGATTGCTCTCGCGCTCGCATCGATTGTCGCGGCGGCCACGCTGGCCGGTTGCGCGAATTCGAAGACGCCGACCAACAAGGATGACAGCGAGTTCGTGTACCTGCTGGACCGCCAGGGCAACTGGAAGGAAAACCCGGTCGACACGCTGCCGCCGCTGCCGCAAGCGGGCGACCTGCTGCCGTTCAACGTGTCGCAGAACACGCCGCTCAAGTTCTCCGTCGATGCGAAGTCGCTCGCGGTCGGCACCGACGGCGTCGTGCGCTATGCAGTCGTCATCACGAGCCCGGCCGGCGCGCGCAACGTGAACTATGAAGGCATCCGCTGCGACACCTACGAATGGCGTCAGTATGCAGGCCTGAATTCGGATCACGACGGCTGGGACCGCACGGTCGAGAACGACTGGCGTCGCATCGAGAACGGCGAGCTGAATGCGTACCACTCGGCGCTGTATCAGGACTACTTCTGCTCGAACAAGATGCCGCAGGGCACGACCCAGCAGATTCTCGAGAACATCCGGTTCCATCGCACCGCGATGAGCCAGCTGCGCTGACGGCGTTTGCGCAGGCTGCCTGTCCGGCCCTGCCCCACCCGTCGCAATGAAAAAGCCCGCGTAATGCGGGCTTTTTCGTTGTCTCGCGACGTCTGGCCGACCGGCTACACGAGCACGAGGTTATCGCGGTGAATCAGCTCCGGCTCCAGCATGTAGCCGAGTACCGTCTCGATCTCGCCGCTCGGCTTGCGGTGAATCAGCTTCGTTTCCGCACTGCTGTAGTTCGTGAGGCCGCGCGCCACTTCACGCCCGTCGGGGCCGACGCACGCGATCACTTCGCCGCGTGCGAACGCGCCCTGCACGCCGATCACGCCAATCGGCAGCAGGCTCTTGCCGCCGGCCGTCAGCTTTTCGACCGCGCCCGCATCGATCACGACGTGCCCGCGTACCTGCAGGTGATCGGCCATCCATTGCTTGCGTGCGGCCATCCGCGCGGTGCGTGCGATCAGTTGCGTGCCGATCGCCTCGCCCGCTGCCAGCCGCACCAGCACGTCGGCTTCGCGTCCACTCGCGATCACGGTGTTCGCGCCACTGTGTGCCGCGCGCTTCGCCGCGAGGATCTTCGTCAGCATCCCGCCGCGACCGAGGCTCGAGCCTGCGCCGCCCGCCATCGCCTCGAGTTCCGGCGCGCCCGCACTGGCTTCCGCGACCAGCGTCGCGTTCGGATCCTTGCGCGGATCGGCGGTGAACAGCCCCGACTGGTCGGTCAGGATGATCAGCGCATCGCCTTCGATCAGGTTCGCGACGAGCGCGCCGAGCGTGTCGTTGTCGCCGAACTTGATTTCGTCGGTGACGACCGTATCGTTCTCGTTGATGATCGGCACGACGCCGAGCCGCAGCAGGGTGAGCAGCGTCGAGCGCGCATTCAGGTAGCGTTCGCGATCGGCCAGATCGGCGTGCGTCAGCAGAATCTGCGCGGTGCGGATATCGTGCTCGGTAAAGCGGCTTTCATAGACTTGCGCGAGCCCCATCTGGCCGACCGCGGCGGCGGCCTGCAGTTCGTCGATCTCGCGCGGACGCTTGCTCCAACCGAGCCGCTGCATCCCTTCCGCAATCGCGCCCGAACTGACGAGCACCACTTCCTTGCCCTGCGCGCGCAGCGCGGCGATCTGGGCCGCCCAGCGGCCGATCGCCGTATGATCGAGCCCCTTGCCGTCGTTGGTCACGAGGCTGGAGCCCACCTTCACCACCAATCGCTTCGAATCCGCGATGATCGAACGCATCGTGCGTTGTCTCCTGTATCTGATCGCGATTGAATTCCGGCACCGGACGCGACGCCCGGTGCGCTTCGGGCCCGCTCAGGCGTCGCCGCCCGGCGTCGCACCGCCATCGGCAGGCGGCGCATCGCGGAACCGCACGTCCGCGGCCAGATCTTCCTCTTCCGCCGCGCGATGCGCGTCCGAATGCTGGGCGAGGTAATCGTAGATCGCGTAGCACAGCGCTTCGCAGCCCTGGCCCGTGAGCGCCGAAATCTCGAACACCGGGCCGTCCCAGCCGAAACGGTCGAGGAAATCGGCGACGCGCGCCTCGCGCTCGTCTTCCGGCACCATGTCGAGCTTGTTGAGGACGAGCCAGCGCGGCTTCTCGTAAAGCGCCTCGTCGTACTTGCGCAGTTCGCCGACGATCGCGGTCGCTTCCGCGACCGGATCGACGCTTTCGTCGAACGGGGCCAAATCGACGAGATGCAGCAGCACGCCGGTGCGCTGCAGGTGTCGCAGGAACTGGTGGCCGAGGCCCGCGCCTTCGGCGGCGCCCTCGATCAGCCCCGGAATATCGGCGATCACGAAACTCTTGCTCGGGCCGACCCGCACGACGCCGAGGTTCGGCGCGAGCGTCGTGAACGGATAATCGGCGATCTTCGGCTTCGCGTTCGACACCGACGAGATGAAGGTCGACTTGCCGGCGTTCGGCATGCCGAGCAGCCCGACATCGGCAAGCACCTTCAGTTCGAGCCGCAGCATGCGTCGCTCGCCCGGCTTGCCGTCGGTTTTCTGGCGCGGTGCGCGATTCGTGCTCGACTTGAAATGCAGGTTGCCGAGACCGCCCGCGCCGCCCTTCGCGAGCATCACCTGCTGATCGTGCTCGGTCAGGTCGGCGATCAGTTCGCCCGTGTCCATGTCGGTCACGACCGTGCCGACCGGCATGCGCAGCGTGACGTCGTCACCGCCCTTGCCGTAGCAATCCGAGCCGCGACCGTTTTCGCCGTTGCGCGCCAGGTGCTTCTTCGCGTAACGGTAGTCGATCAGCGTGTTGATGTTGCGGTCGGCGATCGCGTAGACGTTGCCGCCCCGGCCGCCGTCGCCGCCGTCCGGCCCGCCGAACGGGACGAATTTCTCGCGGCGCATCGACGCGCTGCCATCGCCTCCGTCGCCGGCGATGACTTCGATTCGTGCTTCGTCAATGAACTTCATTCGTCACTCCGACCAGTATTTCCGCTATTGTGCCGCGCGCCGGCGCGCTTGAACAATCTGCCGTTCGGCCGATTGCCCGCCGTTTTGCGACAGCCGCCGGCGCGCACATGCGCGCGGCGGCCAAATAAAAAAAGGCCCCGCGAAGACTGCGGGGCCTTTCGGCTACGAAGCCCGTGGGTGCCTGAATTAGGCAGCCGCCGGGACGACGATGACCAGATGCTTCTTGTCCGCGCCCTTGGTCGCGAACTTGACGTGACCGTCGACCAGCGCGAACAGGGTGTGATCCTTGCCCATGCCGACGTTCTCGCCAGCGTGCATGCGCGTACCGCGCTGACGCACGATGATGCCGCCGGCGTTGATCGCCTGGCCGCCGTACACTTTCACGCCGAGACGTTTCGACTCGGAGTCGCGGCCGTTCCGGGAAGAGCCGCCTGCCTTTTTGTGTGCCATCTGATTGCTCCTTTACCGAGGCGCTTACGCGTTGATCGCGTCGATGCGCAGCTCAGTGTAGTTCTGGCGGTGGCCGCCATGCTTTTGGTAGTGCTTCCGGCGACGCATCTTGAAGATGGTGACCTTGGCATGACGACCGTGCGACACAACGGTGGCCTTGACGGAAGCCCCACTGACCAGCGGCGTACCGAACTGAATCGATTCGCCTTCGCCCACTGCGAGAACCTGGTCGAGCGTGATTTCAGCGTCAATGTCAGCCGGTATCTGTTCTACTTTGAGTTTTTCGCCAACGGCAACCTTGTACTGCTTGCCGCCGGTTTTTATGACCGCGTACATTGAGAACCTCACTCTGGATCCAATTTTTCCGCACACCACGCGCGGAAAACACGTGATTATACATGAGGTTAGCACCCGAGTCAAAGCCGATCCACGATTGCCGCGCGCAAGCCCTGGCCGGACGGCCAAAATCACGGGGCGGGCACGTCCGACAGACCGGGATATCTCGGATTCGACTTATAATCCGCGGCATCACCCATTTCGATCATCATGTCGTCGTCCACCGCCTCCCCCACCCTCAGCGCCGCCCACATGCTCGCCCCGATCGCCAGCGACATGGAGCAGGTCAATCGCGTTATCCGGCAAAGCCTCGCGTCCGACGTGCTGCTGATCAACCAGATCGCCGAGTACATCATCGGCGCGGGCGGCAAGCGGCTGCGTCCGGCCCTGCTGCTGCTCGTCGCCGGCGCGCTCGGCGAGACGTCGCATCAGCGGCACGTGCTGGCCGCCGTCGTCGAGTTCATCCACACGGCCACGCTGCTGCATGACGACGTCGTCGACGAATCCGAACTGCGGCGTGGTCGCCAGACGGCCAACGCGCTGTTCGGCAACGCGGCGAGCGTGCTGGTAGGCGACTACCTCTATTCGCGCTCGTTCGAGATGATGGTCGGCGTCGGCAAGATGCGCGTGATGGAAATCCTGTCGGAAGCGACGACGATCATTTCCGAAGGCGAAGTGCTGCAGCTTCTGAACATGCACGACGCGGACGTCGACGAGACCCGCTACATGCAGGTGATTCGCTACAAGACGGCTAAGCTGTTCGAGGCATCGGCCCGCCTCGGTGCGGTGCTCGCCGGCGCCGATGCGCCGACCGAAGCGGCCGCGGCCGAATACGGCCGCCGGATCGGCACCGCGTTCCAGATCATGGACGACTGGCTCGACTACGCGGGCACGGCCGAAGCGATGGGCAAGAATGCCGGCGACGACCTGCGCGAAGGCAAGCCGACGCTGCCGCTCATCTATCTGATCGAGCGCGGCACGCCCGAACAGTCGGCGCTCGCACGCGAGGCGATCGAGCAAGGCGGCACCGATCGCTTCGACACGATCTTCGACGCGATCACGCGTTCCGGCGCGCTCGACCATACGCTCGAATGTGCACGTCAGGAAGCACAGGCCGCTGCTGCCGCGATCACCGCGTTCCCGGATTCGATCTACAAGGAAAGCCTGCTCGCGTTGTGCGCGTACTCGACGTCGCGGCAGTCGTAAACGCGCCGCGAACGAAAGGCGATACCTTGTCTCGAAAAATTTCTTCATCAAGGTATTCCCTTTTCGAAAAAACATCGTTATAGTTACGTTCTTGCTTGTGACGACGCAGCGATCTTCACCAAGACGGCGAAGTCGGAAGAGCAAGAAATCGGGGTGTAGCTTAGCCTGGTAGAGCGCTACGTTCGGGACGTAGAGGCCGGAGGTTCGAATCCTCTCACCCCGACCAGATTTGAAAAAACCGTGCACCGTGTGCACGGTTTTTTTTTGCCTTCTTTTGCCCGATCGCGCGAGCCCGCGTGCCGCGCGCGACACATCCCGGCCGCCGGCCTCTGCTATATTCCCTTCATCCCTGTCCTTCACTGCCCTTCTGACGCGTGGACCAAATTCCCTTATGGGCGCAAATCGGCGCCGTCTTCCTGCTTCTCCTCTGCTCCAGCTTCTTTTCCATTTCCGAGACCGCGATGATGGCGCTCAACCGCCATCGGCTGAAACATCTCGCCGGTCAGGGCGTGCTCGGCGCGAAAACCACGCAGGGTCTCCTCACGCGCACCGATCTGCTGCTCAGCGTGATCCTGATCGGCAACAACCTGTTCAATACGATCATCCCGGTCCTGACGACGTCGCTCGCACTGCACACGTTCGGCCGTAACAACCTCGCGCTGTCGATCGCGACCGGCATCGTCGCGTTCCTGATCATCGTGTTCGCGGAAATCGCGCCGAAGATCGTCGGCGCGACCTTTCCCGAGCGCATCGCGCTGCCCGCCAGTCTCGTGATCGCGCCGCTGATGCGCGTGTTCAAGCCGGTCGTCTGGTTCGTCAACGCGCTCGCGAACGGTGTGCTCTGGGTGCTGCGCATCAATACGAAGAAGGGCCGCGACCAGCGGATGTCGGCCGACGAGCTGCGCGCGATCGTGCTCGAGTCGAGCAGCTTCATGCCGACCAAGCACCGCAGCATCCTGCTCAACCTGTTCGACCTCGAGAACATCACGGTCGACGACGTGATGGTGCCGCGTCGGCAGATCGAGTCGCTCAACTTCTACGCGCCGCTCGACGACATCCTGCATCAGCTCGAGACCTGCTATCACAACCGCCTGGTCGTCTACGAAGGCGACATCGACAAGGTGCTCGGCGTGCTGCACGTCCGCAAGACGCTCACCGCGCTGCACAACCAGGATTTCGACCGCGAAACGTTGCGCACGCTGCTTGCCGAGCCGTACTACGTGCCGTCGGGCACGCCGGTCGTCCAGCAGCTCCAGTATTTCCAGGAAAGCCGGCAGCGGACCGCGCTCGTCGTCAACGAGTACGGCGAACTCGAGGGGCTCGTCACGCCCGAGGACATCATCGAGGAGCTGATCGGCGAATTCACGACGTCGATGCCGCGCGGCGAACGCGCGGGCGGCTGGGACGCGAAAGGCGAATGCATCGTCGCCGCCAGCACGCCGCTACGAGAACTGAACCGCTGGCTGCACCTGCAACTGCCAACCGACGGACCGAAGACGCTGAACGGCCTGATCCTCGAAATCCTCGAGGAAATTCCCGAAGGCGACGTGTGCCTGAAAATCCGCGACGTGATGCTCGAGGTCATGCGCAGCGACGACCAGGCCGTACGTACCGTCAAGCTCTTCAAACCGCGCAGCACGCGCGCACGCGCCGCGCGCTGACCGAACGGCCGACTGTCGGCGCCGCTCGCGATACGCGACCATTTGCCGGTCACGATCAACAGGCGGCCGAGCGCCGGCTCACATGCACTTCCCATCTCCCGGGGCGCCGCTGCGCACGCAGCGGCCGCCTGCCTCCACCGACGCATCGCTCGCTGAAACACCCCGGTCGCTCGACGCGACGCAACTCGACGACTCGCCCGCCGTACGGCTGCTGACCGACACGCTGCATGCCGCCCGCGTGCGCGAC
Organism: Burkholderia sp. Bp8998; assembly: GCF_003854235.1. Taxonomy (NCBI): domain Bacteria; kingdom Pseudomonadati; phylum Pseudomonadota; class Betaproteobacteria; order Burkholderiales; family Burkholderiaceae; genus Burkholderia; species Burkholderia sp. Bp8998. Next base: position 37,689 of record NZ_QTQF01000023.1, on the reverse strand, counting down.
GCGTCCGACATCCACGTCGAATCGTTCGAAGCAGGCTGGCGCATCCGCCTGCGCATCGACGGCGTCCTGCATGAACACGCGCGACCGCCCGCTCATCTGCGCGACGCGCTCGTGACGCGGATCAAGGTGCTCGCCCGCATGGACATCGCCGAGCGCCGGCTTCCGCAGGACGGCCGGCTGCGCATCGCGGTCGACGGCGGCATGCGAGGCGACTACCGGGTCAGCTCGCTGCCCACGCTGTTCGGCGAGAAGCTCGTGTTGCGCCGCCTCGAAACGTTGCCGCCCGATCTCACGCTCGCGCGCCTCGGCTTCGACGCGCGGCAGGTCGCGGCGATGGAAGCCGCGATACGTGCGCCGCACGGCCTCGTGCTCGTCACCGGGCCGACCGGCAGCGGCAAAACGCTGTCGCTCTACTGCGCGCTGCAGATGCTCGACCGCGATGCACACAACGTATGCACGGTCGAGGATCCGGCCGAGATCCAGCTCGACGGCATCAACCAGGTCGGTGTCGCCGAAAAGGCCGGGCTCACGTTTGCCACCGCGCTACGCGCGCTGCTGCGGCAGGACCCGGACGTCATCATGGTCGGCGAAATTCGCGATGCGGAGACGGCCGACGTCGCGATCAAGGCCGCGCAAACCGGGCACCTCGTGCTGTCGACGCTGCACACGAACGACGCGCCGACAGCCGTCGCGCGACTGCTCGACATCGGCGTCGCGCCGTACAACCTGGCAGCCGCGTTGCGCCTCGTCACCGCGCAACGCCTCGTTCGGCGTCTGTGCGCCACCTGCCGCGTGCGTTCGGACGCATCGGTACGCGCGCTACGCGACGCAGGCTGCGATCCGGCGACGCTGGAATCCGGATGGCGCCCGTTCGTCGCGCGCGGCTGTTCCGCCTGTCACGGCATCGGTTATCGAGGCCGGATCGGCCTGCATCAGACGATGCCGGTTTCACCGGAGATGGCGGAACGCATCGTCGCGCGCGCAAGCGTGGGCGCGCTCGCGCAATGCGCGGCAGCCGAGGGCGTACGCAGTCTGCGTGACGCGGCACTCGCGCACGTTCGCGACGGCACGACAAGCGTCGCGGAAGCGCTGGCCGCGACGCCTGACGCGTGATCGCAATGCATATGCCGCCGCACGAGACGCGTTTCGCGTGGCGTGGCCGTCGTCGCGACGGCACGCCATGCCGCGGGACCGTCATCGCCTTCGATGCAGCAGCCGCGCGTGCAGCGCTCGCGCGCGACGGCATCGCGGTGCTGTCGCTCGACGTCCGCGGCACAGCCCGGCCACCGGCAGCCGGCGCGCGGGAGGTCACGCGCTTCACGCGTCAGCTCGCCAGCCTGCTGCAAGCCGGACTGCCGCTCGCACCGTCGCTCGAGATGCTCGCCCGCACCCGTACGCGCGACGGGCTGCCGCGCATCGCCGCCGGCCTCGCACGCGAGATCGTCGGCGGCCAACGCTTCGCCGCCGCGCTTGCACGCTATCCGTCCCAGTTCGGCACGCTGTATCGCCAGTTGATCGAGGTGGGCGAAGCATCGGGCGCGCTCGGCACCGTGCTGACCCGCGTCGCGGAGCACCGCGAACGCGCCGACGCGCAATGGCGCAAGCTGCGCGCCGCACTCGCCTACCCGGTCGCCGTCATCGTGTTTGCGCTCGCGATCTCGGCCGCGCTGATGGTGTGGGTCGTGCCGACGTTCCGGCACATCTTCGACGGCTTCGGCGCGGCGTTGCCGGCGCCGACCCGCGCCCTGCTCGCCCTCTCGTCCGCGACATCGGCCTGGGGTGGTATGTTCGTCGCCGGCGCAGCCATCGCGGGACTCGCCGCGCACCACGCGCTGCGGCGCTCGCCACCGCTGCGCTACACGGTCGCACAACACGTGCTGAATGCGCCGCTCGTCGGCAGCGCGCTCACGCGGTTCGCGACCGCGCGCTGGTGCCGCTCGCTTGCCACGCTGCTCGGTGCGGGCGTCCCGCTCGCCGATGCATTCGCCACGCTCGAACGCACCGCCGGCCATCCGGTGTTCGAGCAGGCCACCGCGCAGATCGCGACGCGCGTGCTGCGCGGCGCGCGTCTCGCCGACGCAATGCACGCGGCGGGCTGCTTTCCGGACGACGTCGTGCAGCCGATCGCCGTCGCCGAGGAAACCGGCGCGCTCGACACGATGCTCGCCGACATCGCCGCGCTTTGCGAGCGTCAGCTCGACGCGCGCCTCGATGCGCTCGCCGCGCTCGGCGAGCCGCTGATCGTGATCGTGCTGGGCGCGCTCGTCGGCGGCCTCGTGATCGCGATGTATCTGCCCATCCTTCAGCTTGGCAACGTGGTGTAGCATCGCAACCGATTCTGTCGCCTTTCAAGCCCGAACCCGAGCCCCATGACGCCCGCGCCCCTGACCACCGTTTTCGACTCGCCCGACAGCACGTTGCTCGCGCTGGCGATGCTGCCGCCCGCGGTGCAGTATGTATTCGCCGTCGTGCTCGGCCTGTGCGTCGGCAGCTTCGTGAACGTCGTCGTGCACCGGATCCCCGTGATGATGCAGCGCGCCTGGCAGGCCGAAATCGCCGAAGCGACCGGCAGCGCGAGCACGCCGCCGGACGACGGCTATCCGCCACACTATGATCTGTGGCGCCCGCGCAGCGCCTGTCCGCATTGCGGTCACGTGCTGCGCGCGTGGGAGAACATCCCGCTTGTCAGCTACCTGCTGTTGCGCGGGCGCTGCCGTCAGTGCGGCCATCCGATCGGTGTGCGCTATCCGCTCGTCGAGCTTGCCGGTGCGCTGCTCGCCGCCGGGTCGCTCGCCGCGTTCGGCCCCACCGTCGCCGCACTCGCCGCGTTCGGACTGTGTGCCGCGCTGCTGGCGATGAGCGCGATCGATATCCGGACCGGCTACCTGCCCGATTCGATGACGCTGCCGCTGCTGTGGGCCGGGCTCGCACTGAATCTCGGCGGCACGTTCACGTCGCTGCGTTCGGCCGTGGTCGGCGCGATGGCCGGCTACCTGTTCCTGTGGTCGGTCTACTGGCTGTTCAAATGGCTGCGCGGCATCGAGGGCATCGGCTTCGGCGACTTGAAGCTGCTCGCCGCGCTTGGCGCATGGATGGGCTGGACCGCACTGCCGCAGGTCGTGCTGTTCGCCGCGGTGACGGGTGCGCTCGTCGGGCTCGTCGCGACCTGGCGCGGGCGCATGCGCTTCGAGGAGCCGATTCCGTTCGGCCCGTTCCTCGCGGCAGGCGGCGTCGCCACGCTGTTTTTCGGTACCCCTTTCTATTCGGCGCTCGGCGGCTGACATGGCGCACCGCCGGCGTCCGCTTTGTTCGCTGCGTCGCGGGGAGGCGCTTCGCTTCCTTGTGGCGGCCCGGCGGAGGCTCACATGTTTGCAATAGGACTCACCGGCGGCATCGGCAGCGGCAAGACGACCGTCGCCGACATGTTCGCCGCACGCGGTGCATCGCTCGTCGATACCGACCTGATCGCGCACCGAATCACCGCACCGGCCGGTCTCGCGATGCCGGCGATCGAACACGCATTCGGACCGGACTTCGTCGCGGCCGACGGCTCGCTCGATCGCGCGAAGATGCGCGCACTCATTTTCAGCGACGACGACGCGCGCCGGCGCCTCGAAGCGATCACGCATCCGCTGATCCGCGCCGAGACCGATCGCGAAGCCCGCGAAGCGCAGGGCCCTTACGTGATCTTCGTCGTGCCGCTGCTCGTGGAGTCAGGCAATTGGAAGGCGCGCAGCGATCGTGTGCTGGTGGTCGACTGTCCTGTCGAAACGCAGATCGCACGTGTGATGCGGCGCAATGATTTCACGCGCGAACAGGTCGAAGCGATCATCGCAAGACAGGCCACGCGCGAAGCGCGTCTCGCCGCGGCCGACGACGTGATCGTCAACGACGCGACGACACCCGATGCACTCGCCGCGCAGGTCGATGCATTGCACCAACGCTATCTCGGATTCGCGGCCGCCGCGCACTGACCGCCGCGCGTGATCGTGATGGTGTACGAAATTGGTGCGTTGCTAGGGTAGAGAGTGAGCATTAGAATGTCCTGCATTGTTTCAATCCCTACCCAAGAGGCGAGCGCGCTTGATTCTTTACGAGTATCCGTTCAACGAGCGAATTCGCACGCTGTTGCGCCTCGAAGACCTGTTCGAGCGCTTCACGTTCTTTTTGGCTCAGGAGGACCCGCGTGAACATCACGTCGCGCTGACGACGCTGTTCGAAATCGCCGAGGTCACGGGCCGCGCGGACCTGAAATCGGATCTGATGAAGGAGCTCGAACGTCAACGCCAGACGCTCGCCCCCTTTCGCGGCAATCCGGGCATCGAACAGAATGCACTCGAGTCCGTGCTCGGTGAAATCGAGCAGACGCTCGCCAATCTTGCGCAGATGCAGGGCAAGACCGGGCAGCATCTGGTCGACAACGAGTGGCTCGCCAGCATCCGCAGCCGCGCGGTGATTCCCGGCGGCACGTGCAAGTTCGACCTGCCGTCGTACTACGCGTGGCAGCAATGGCCCGCGGAACAGCGGCGCCAGGACATCGCGAAATGGATCCTGCCGCTGCTGCCGCTGCGCGATGCCGCGGCGATCGTGCTGCGGCTCGCGCGCGAATCGGGCCAGGCATCGAAGGTGATGGCGATGCAGGGCAGCTACCAGCAGATGCTGTCAGGGCGCTCTTATCAGCTGATGCAGGTGCGCGTGCCGCCGGAGCTTCGCGTCATTCCCGAAGCGAGCGCCAACAAATACATGCTGTGGGTACGGTTCACCATGCAGGACGGCGACGTGCGGCCGCGCGCGGTGGACATCGACGTGCCGTTCCATCTGACACTGTGCAATCTGTAACGGCCGTGTGCCGGTTCGACGCTTTCGTATGACTACCGTTGTGAAATGTCCTTCGTGCGGCGCGGAAGTGCGCTGGACGCCTGAAAACAAGTTCCGTCCCTTCTGTTCGGCCCGCTGCAAACAGCTCGACCTCGGCGCATGGGCCGCAGAAAAGTACCGCATCGGCGGGTCCTCCGACGAGGGACCGTCGTCGGAGGAAGACGGCACCGACGCCCGCCGCGACAGCTGAGCGGCGCGCGGCAGCGCCCGTGGGCGGATATGGCCCGCCTTTCAGGCGAACCGTCACGGCGTCATTGTGACGCCGCTTCCTTCTCGAGCAGTTCCAGCACTGGCAGCGCCGCCGGCAACAGCGGCGCGACCTCGACCGGCAGTGGCTGCCACACGAACGCCTGCCCTTCCTTGCTGTGCGGCTCGCCCGTCCAGCCCGTCACCTTGCAGAAATAGAGCCGCACGTACGCATGCGGATAATCGTGCTCGAGCGTATGCCAGCGGTGGCTGGCCGTGACCTCGATGCCGAGTTCCTCGTGCAATTCGCGCGCCAGCGCGTCCTCGACGCTCTCCCCGGCCTCCAGCTTGCCGCCCGGAAACTCCCAGTAGCCTTCGTACGGCTTGCCCTGCAGCCGCTGCGCGAGCAGGTAGCGGCAGCGGCCGACCGGCCCGTCCGGCTGCACCATCACGCCGACCGCGACTTCCGTCACCTTGCGGCCGTCGGGCGCGCGCACGGCGCTCGTTGTGGAATCCGTGCTCATGCCTGCTCCTTGCGGCCCGACCAGTCGCGCGCGAACTGCCATGCGACGCGCCCCGAGCGCGAACCGCGCTCGAGCGCCCAGACGAGTGCGTCGCCGCGTGCCGTCTCGATCTCGGCGTCCGCACAGCCGAAATGGCGCAGCCAGTGCGCGACGATGTCGAGGTAGTCGTCCTGCTTGAACGGGTAGAAGCTGACCCACAAGCCGAAGCGCTCCGACAGCGAGATCTTTTCCTCGACGACTTCACCGGGGTGGATCTCGCCGTCCGGCAGATGCTTGTAGGACTCGTTGTCGCTCATGTACTCGGGCAGCAGATGGCGGCGGTTCGACGTCGCGTAGATCAGCACGTTGTCGGACTGCGCGGCGATCGAGCCGTCGAGCGCGACCTTCAACGCCTTGTAGCCCGATTCGCCTTCCTCGAACGACAGGTCGTCGCAGAACACGATGAACCGCTCAGGACGCTGCGCGATCAGCTCGACGATATCGCCGAGATCGTGCAGGTCGTCCTTGTCGACTTCGATCAGGCGCAGCCCGTCCTTCGCATGCGCGTTCAGGCACGCCTTGATCAGCGACGACTTGCCGGTGCCGCGGGCACCGGTCAGCAGCACGTTGTTCGCCGGCTTGCACTGCACGAACTGTCGCGTGTTCTGCTCGATCAGCCCTTTCTGACGATCGATGTTGTGCAGGTCGTCGAGCGTGATCGTCGACGCGGCCGGCACCGGCTGCAGATAGCCGCGCCCCTGGCGCTTGCGCCAGCGAAACGCAGTGGCGGCATTCCAGTCGACGGCCGCCGGTGCGGGCGGCAGCATCCCCTCGAGGCGGCCGAGCAGCGCTTCCGCGCGCGTCAGAAACTGTTCGAGCTTGTCCATGTCGTTCGAGCGCTCCCGATCAGGAGCGGTAATCCGCGTTGATGCTCACGTAATCGTGCGACAGGTCACACGTCCAGACGGTTGCCTGCGCGTCGCCGCGGCCGAGCAGCACGCGGATCGTGATTTCGCTCTGCTTCATCACGCGCTGGCCGTCCTCTTCCTGGTAGGCCGGGTTGCGGCCGCCGGCCTTCGCGACGAGCACGTCGTCGAGATAGAGATCGATCTTGCCGACGTCGAGATCCGTGACGCCCGCATAGCCGATCGCCGCGAGGATCCGGCCCAGGTTGGGGTCCGATGCATAGAAAGCCGTCTTCACGAGCGGCGAATGCCCGATCGCATACGCGATCTGGCGGCATTCGGCGACGCTCTTGCCGCCTTCGACCTGCACCGTCATGAATTTCGTCGCGCCTTCGCCGTCGCGCACGATCAGCTGCGACAGCACCTGGGCGACCTGCGTGACCGCGTCGCGCAGCGCCGCATAGGCCGGCGAGTCCGTCGACGTGATCGCGGGCAACGTGCTCTGGCCCGACGCGATCAGGATGAACGAGTCGTTCGTCGACGTGTCGCCGTCGATCGTGATGCAGTTGAACGAGCGGTCGGCCACTTCCTTCACGAGCGTGTCGAGCACCGGCTGCGCGACATTCGCATCGAACGCGAGGAAGCCGAGCATCGTCGCCATGTTCGGCTTGATCATGCCCGCGCCCTTGCTGATGCCCGTGAGCGTGACCGTGTGGCCGTCGATCGTCACCTGGCGCGACGTGGCCTTCGGCAGCGTGTCGGTCGTCATGATCGCCTGCGCGGCGTCGTACCAGTTCGCGGCCTTGCGGTTCGCGAGCGCGGCCGGCAGCCCGGCCGTCAGGCGGTCGATCGGCAGCGGCTCGAGAATCACGCCGGTCGAGAACGGCAGCACCTGCTCGGCGTCGATGCCCGCGAGGCGTGCGAGTGCCGAGCAGGTTTCACGCGCGTTCACGAGGCCCGGCTCACCGGTGCCCGCATTCGCGTTGCCCGTGTTCACGACGAGCGCGCGAATGCCCGCGCCGCCGGCACGCACCTTCGCCAGGTGCTCGCGGCACACCGTCACCGGTGCGGCGCAGAAGCGGTTCTCGGTGAATACGCCGGCGACCGTCGCCCCTTCGTCGACGGAAATGACCAGCACGTCCTTGCGATTCGGCTTGCGGATGTTCGCTTCCGCCCAGCCGAGCGTGACGCCGGCGACGGGATGGAGTTGGGCGGGATCGATCGACGGAAAATTGACAGCCATGGGGCACACCTGCCGGATGGAAAATGCCGGCACGCGCCGGCATCGATTGGAAGAACCGGCGGCCGCACGAGCGGGCCGCCGCAACTCACATCACTGACTCGAAGCTGCGAACGAAGCGGCACGCGGACGCGCGCCGCCGCCGATCATGACAGCTTCCCGTGACATTGCTTGTACTTCTTGCCGCTGCCGCACGGGCACGGGTCGTTGCGGCCGACCTTCGGCATCTCGCCGCCGGGACCGCTGTGGGTCATTGCGCTGCCGACCATGTCGGCCGTCGCCGTCGCTGCGGCCGCGGCCGTGACGTTCGCGACCGGCGCGCCGGATTCCGCGTAGTCGGCGTGCTGGTACTCGACGTTCTCGAGATGACCGCCGCGCTCCTCGATCTGCTCGGCGGCTTCCTCGAGTTGTTCCGGCGACTGGATCTGCACGTTCATCACGATGCGCGTGACTTCCTGCTTGATCGCCTCGAGCATCGCGGCGAACAGCTCGAACGCTTCGCGCTTGTATTCCTGCTTCGGGTTCTTCTGCGCATAGCCGCGCAGGTGGATGCCCTGGCGCAGGTGGTCGAGCGCCGCGAGGTGCTCGCGCCACAGGCGGTCGACCGTCTGCAGCATCACCGAACGCTCGAACGCGCTGAACGATTCGCGGCCGACCAGAGCGACCTTCGCCTCGTACTGCTCGTCCGCGGCGGTCGTCACGGCGTCGAGAATCTCCTCGGCCGTGATCGACGACGACTCGTTCACCATTTCCTGGATCGCGAGGTCGAGCTGCCAGTCGTTACGCAGCGCTTCCTCGAGCTCGGGCACGTCCCACTGCTCCTCGATGCTGCCTTCCGGCACGAACTGGCGGACGACTTCGGCGATCACGCCGTGACGCATCGCCGAGATCGTCTCGGTGATGTCGTGGGCTTCGAGCAGTTCGTTGCGCTGCTGGTAGATCACCTTGCGCTGGTCGTTCGACACGTCGTCGTATTCGAGCAGCTGCTTGCGGATGTCGAAGTTGCGCGCTTCGACCTTGCGCTGCGCGGATTCGATCGAACGCGTGACGATGCCGGCCTCGATCGCCTCGCCTTCCGGCATCTTCAGGCGATCCATGATCGAGCGCACGCGGTCGCCCGCGAAGATGCGCAGCAGCGGATCGTCGAGCGACAGGTAGAAGCGCGACGAGCCCGGGTCGCCCTGGCGGCCCGCACGGCCGCGCAGCTGGTTGTCGATCCGGCGCGATTCGTGGCGCTCGGTGCCGATGATGTGCAGGCCGCCCGCGGCCTTCACCTGCTCGTGCAGCGTTTCCCACTCGTCATGCAGCTGCTTGATGCGGCGCGCTTTTTCATCGGCGGGAATCGCGTCGTCGGCTTCGATGAACGCGGCCTGCTTCTCGGCGTTGCCGCCAAGCACGATGTCGGTACCGCGACCGGCCATGTTGGTCGCGATCGTGATGCGGTTCGGACGGCCGGCTTCCGCGACGATCGCCGCTTCACGCTCGTGCTGCTTCGCGTTGAGCACCTCGTGCGGCAGCCCGGCCTGCTTCAGCAGGTGCGACAGCAGTTCCGAGTTCTCGATCGACGTCGTGCCGACCAGCACCGGCTGGCCGCGCTCGTAGCACTCGCGGATGTCGCGGATCACCGCGTCGTAGCGCTCCTTGGCCGTCTTGTAGATCTGGTCCTGCTTGTCGATCCGCTTCGGCGGACGGTTGGTCGGGATCACGACCGTCTCGAGGCCATAGATCTCGTTGAATTCGTACGCTTCGGTGTCGGCCGTACCCGTCATGCCCGCCAGCTTCGCGTACATCCGGAAGTAGTTCTGGAACGTGATCGAGGCGAGCGTCTGGTTCTCGCTCTGGATCTTCACGTGCTCCTTCGCCTCGACCGCCTGGTGCAGGCCGTCCGACCAGCGGCGGCCCGCCATCAGGCGGCCCGTGAATTCGTCGACGATCACGACTTCGCCGTTCTGCACGACGTAGTGCTGGTCCTTGTAGAACAGCGTGTGTGCGCGCAGCGCCGCATACACGTGGTGCATCAGCGTGATGTTCTGCGGCGCGTACAGGCTCTCGCCCTCGCCGATCAGGCCCCACTCGGCGAGCAGCCGCTCGGCCTTCTCGTGGCCCGACTCCGTCAGGAACACCTGGCGCGACTTCTCGTCGAGCGTATAGTCGCCCGGCTTCTCGACGCCCGTGCCGTCGGCCTTCTCCTCGCCGATCTGGCGCTCGAGCAGCGGCGGCAGCGCGTTCATCCGCACGTACAGTTCGGTGTGATCTTCCGCCTGGCCCGAGATGATCAGCGGCGTACGCGCCTCGTCGATCAGGATCGAGTCCACTTCGTCGACGACCGCGAAGTTCAGGGCCCGCTGCACGCGCGCGTCGGTCTCGTAGACCATGTTGTCGCGCAGGTAGTCGAAGCCGAACTCGTTGTTCGTGCCGTAGGTGATGTCGGACGCGTAGGCCTGCTGCTTCTGGTCGTGCTCCATGCCGGACAGGTTGATGCCGACCGACAGACCGAGGAAGTTGTAGAGGCGCGCCATCCATTCGGCGTCGCGCTGCGCGAGGTAGTCGTTGACCGTCACGACGTGTACGCCGCGGCCGGCCAGCGCATTCAGGTAGACGGGCAGCGTCGCGACGAGCGTCTTGCCCTCGCCGGTGCGCATTTCCGCGATCTTGCCGTAGTGGAGCACCATGCCGCCGATCAACTGCACGTCGAAGTGGCGCATCTTCAGCACGCGACGGCTCGCCTCCCGGCAGACCGCGAACGCCTCGGGCAACAGCTTGTCGAGCGACTCGCCGCCTGCGATCCGCTGGCGGAACTCATCCGTCTTGCCGCGCAACTGGTCGTCCGTCAGCTTCTCGATCTGCGTTTCGAGCGCATTGATCGTCGCGACGGTCTTTTGGTATTGCTTGACGAGCCGCTGGTTGCGGCTGCCAAAAATTTTCTGGAGAAAACCGGTTGTCATCGGATCGGATCCTGCGTCGCAGCACCGGCGCCCGGCGCGTGTTGCGCGCCCCGACGCCCGAGCCTCGGCGGCTTAGCGAATTAGTGGAATCAAACGAGGAATTTTAGCACGCGAGAAAGCATGCGCCCGTGTCCCGGCCGGACTCGCGCCGTGCCCCGGGACCGCGCCGGCAACCGGGCGTGCGGCCCGAAAGCCGCCCGTGCGCGTGCCGGCGCGGGTACAATCGGCGTCAACGTCCGCGCACGTGCGCGCCCGAAGAATGCCTCGATGAACCGATTTTCCAAGCGTTTCGGCCCGCTCCCCGCGTATCGCCCGCAACCCGTGTCCGAAGTGCTCAACCGCACCGACGCGTTCGCGGCGCTGCGCGCCGGCGTCGAACAGGTCGCGTCGCTGCAGCGCGACCTCGCCGCGCTCCTGCCCGACTATCTTGCGAATCATGTCGAACCGGGTTCCATCAAGGACGGCACCCTGACCCTCTTTGCCGCGCACAATGCGCTCGCTGCCCGGCTGCGGCAGGTCGAGCCGCGCCTGCTTGCCGATCTCCAGAAGCGCGGCTGGCCAGTCTCGGCGCTGCGCGTGCGCGTGCGGCCGAAGGACGCGCCGGAACCGCCACACGTGAAGCAGGCGCGCATGACGACCGTCGGCGCCACCGCGCTGCGCGAGCTCGCCGATCACCTCGAGCCGTCGCCGCTGCAGGCCGCGCTCGCGCGGATGGCCGCGCGGCACGGCGCGAAATCGTCGCGCTGAACGCGCGCCGCCGACCGCGGCCGCCCAACAAAAAAGCGACCCGAAGGTCGCTTTTTTATCGCGGGTGCCGAACGCCGATCAGGCGAAGGCCGTCTGCGTGTCGAACGCGAAACCGCTCGGTGCGGCTTGCGGATCGTCGAACGTGACGATCTCGTACGCATCCTCGTGCGCGAGCAGCTCGCGCAGCAGCGCGTTGTTCAGCCCGTGACCCGACTTGTACGCGGTGTACGACGCCAGCAGCGGATGGCCGACCACGTACAGGTCGCCGATTGCGTCGAGCATCTTGTGCTTCACGAACTCGTCGTCGTAGCGCAGTCCGTCGTTGTTCAGGATCCGGTATTCGTCGAGCACGATCGCGTTGTCCATGCTGCCGCCGCGTGCGAGACCCAGCTCGCGCATCATTTCGACTTCGTGGGCAAAACCGAACGTACGCGCCCGCGCGATCTCGCGCACGTACGACGTGTTCGCGAAGTCGACCTCGAGTTCCTGGCCCGTCTTGTCGACGGCCGGGTGACGGAAGTCGATCGTGAACTTCAGCTTGAAGCCGAAATACGGATCGAGACGCGCGAACTTGTCGCCGTCGCGGATTTCGACCGGCTTCTTCACCTTGATGAAGCGCTTCGGCGCGTTCTGCTCCTCGATGCCCGCGGACTGGATCAGGAACACGAAGGACGCGGCGCTGCCGTCCATGATCGGGATTTCCTCGGCCGTCACGTCGACATAGAGGTTGTCGATGCCGAGACCGGCACACGCCGACATCAGATGCTCGACGGTCGATACGCGCGCGCCATCCTTCTGCAGCACCGACGCGAGCCGCGTATCGCCGATCGACATCGCGGATGCCGGAATGTCGACGGGCGTGGGCAGGTCGACGCGCGAGAAAACGATCCCCGTGCCCGGCGCGGCCGGGCGGAGCGTCAGTTCGACCTTACGGCCCGAGTGGAGACCGATGCCCACGGTCTTCACGATCGATTTGATGGTGCGCTGCTTCAGCATGATGTTCTTCATCTTGATTGAGAATATCAATCAGGAGTTATATTCGATAGGTGAGATTATAGCGTAATTCCCTATTCAACGCTGTTTGAAACTGCGTATCAATCTGTTTCGGCTGTTTACCCGCGCCGATACGGGACGGGCCGATGCCCGGAACGGAGGCGTTTCCGGTCATCGGCCCGTGTTACAACTGCCCTGAAGCCGGTGAGCAGCGTTGCCGGCAGGCAACGGCGCACCGCACGATCAGGACGTCAACGTCGCGAGCACACTCGCCGCATCGCTCACTTCGAACTTGCCCGGCGCTTCGACGGCCAGCGTCTTGACCACACCGTCGTCGACCACCATCGCGTAGCGCAGGGAACGGATTCCCATGCCACGCGCGGACAAATCCTGCGTCAGCCCCAGCGCATGAGTGAAAGCAGCGCTGCCGTCCGCCATCATGCGCACCTTGCCCGCGGTGTGCAGATCACGTCCCCATGCGCCCATCACGAATGCGTCGTTGACGGACACGCACCAGAGCTCGTCGATGCCCGCCGCGCGCAGTTGCTCGGCGTGTTCGACGTAGCCCGGCACATGCTGCGCCGAGCAGGTCGGCGTGAACGCGCCCGGCAATCCGAAGATCACCACCCGCTTTCCCGCAACCTGGTCGCGCACGCTGTAGGCGTTAGGCCCCAGCGTGCACCCTTCGCGCGCATCGTCGATGAACTCGAACAATTGCGCGTCGGGCAGCGCGTCGCCCACTTGAATCATGGCTGGTCCCTCATAGCGATACGGTTTTTCAGCGTGTTGCGGACAGCACGGCCCATCCCGCCCCGCTTGTGCGGAGAGGGCACGTTTCCCGGCCCGGCGTCGCATCCGACGCGGCCTGTCGTGGTCCGTAGCATCCGTCACGCCGGCGATACCGCGGCAGTGCCGCCGCGGCTTCGCCTGTGTTTGCGTCAGTCAGCCTGCTTGCGCAGGAAAGCCGGGATGTCGTACGTGTCGACACCCTTCTCCTGCAGCGCCTGCACGTGCGATGCCGCGGTTTCGCGCGAGTTGCGCCACACCGCCGGCGTATCGAGCGCGCCGTAGTCGGCCGTGCTGACGTGTTGCGGCTGCGCATAGCCGTGCGAGACCGCGCTGACCGGCTGGTTGTCGGTACCCGTGCGCAGCAGCGTCATCGGAGCCGATTGCTGCTTCTTCGCCGCACGGCCCAGACCCGTCGCCACGACCGTCACGCGCAGTGCATCGCCCATTGCGTCGTCGTACACCGCACCGAAGATCACCGTGGCATCTTCCGCCGCGTAGCTCTTGATCGTGTTCATCACTTCGCGCGTTTCCGACAGGCGCAGCGAACGGCTCGACGTGATGTTGACCAGCACGCCGCGCGCGCCCGACAGATCGACGCCTTCGAGCAGCGGGCTCGCCACGGCCTGTTCCGCCGCGAGGCGTGCGCGATCGACGCCGGCGACCGTCGCCGTGCCCATCATCGCCTTGCCCTGCTCGCCCATCACCGTCTTCACGTCTTCGAAGTCGACGTTCACGAGGCCATCGACATTGATGATTTCAGCAATGCCTGCGACCGCGTTGTTCAACACGTCGTCCGCGCACTGGAAGCACTTGTCCATCTCGGCGTCATCGCCCATCACGTCGAACAGCTTGTCGTTCAGGACGACGATCAGCGAGTCGACGTGATCCTCCAGTTGCTGCGAGCCTGCTTCCGCGACGCGCATACGCTTGCCGCCTTCGAATTCGAACGGCTTGCTGACGACACCAACCGTCAGGATGCCCATCTCCTTCGCGATCTGCGCGACCACCGGCGCCGCGCCCGTACCCGTGCCGCCACCCATGCCGGCCGTGATGAACACCATGTGCGCGCCACGCAGTGCGTCGGCGATGCGCTCACGCGCCTCTTCCGCCGCCGCCTTGCCCATTTCCGGCTTCGCGCCGGCGCCAAGGCCCGTGTTGCCGAGCTGAATCACGGACGGTGCGCGCGCACGCGACAGCGCCTGTGCGTCGGTGTTCATCACGATGAAGTCGACGCCCTGCACGCCACGGTTGATCATGTGCTGAACGGCATTGCCGCCAGCGCCGCCAACGCCGACCACCTTGATGATGGTGCCGTTGGTTTCGGTTTCCAGCATTTCGAATTCCATTGTTGCCTCCGTCAAGAAAATAAACCTACTCGGCCGTTATTCGGCAGGAGATCGGGCAACCCCCTGTCGCGCGCCAGCCGCCGGCACCAGCGCGAATTTCGATTCGTCAGAAGTTGCTCAGGAACCATTCCTTCATCCGCGAGAAGATCTGCCCCGCGTTGCCGGACTGCACGGCGACCTTGCGGCCGCGCATGCGCTGAGCGCTGCCTTCGACGAGCAGGCCCATCGCCGTCGAGTAGCGCGGATTGCGCACCACGTCGGCGAGGCCGCCCGCGTATTCCGGCGCGCCGATGCGCACCGGTTTCAGGAAAATGTCTTCGCCGAGCTCGACCATGCCCGGCATCATCGAAGCCCCGCCGGTAATGACCACGCCGGAGCTCAGCAGTTCTTCGTAACCCGACTCGCGCACGACCTGCTGCACGAGCGAGAACAGTTCCTCGACGCGCGGCTCGATCACGGCGGCAAGCGCCTGGCGCGACAGCGTGCGCGGGCCGCGTTCGCCGAGGCCCGGCACTTCGACCATCTCGTCCGGATCGGCGAGCGCCTGCTTCGCGATCCCGTAGCCGACCTTGATGTCTTCCGCGTCCGGCGTCGGCGTGCGCAGCGCCATCGCGATGTCACTCGTGATCTGGTCGCCGGCGATCGGAATCACCGCGGTGTGGCGGATCGCGCCTTCGGCGAAGATCGCGATGTCGGTCGTGCCGCCGCCGACGTCGACCAGCACCACGCCGAGATCCTTCTCGTCTTCCGTCAGCACGGCCAGCGACGACGCGAGCGGCTGCAGGATCAGGTCGTTCACTTCCAGCCCGCAGCGGCGCACGCACTTGACGATGTTCTGCGCGGCACTGACCGCGCCCGTCACGATGTGCACCTTCACCTCGAGGCGGATGCCGCTCATCCCGATCGGCTCGCGCACGTCTTCCTGGCCGTCGATGATGAATTCCTGCGTGAGGATGTGCAGCACCTGCTGGTCGGTCGGGATGTTGATCGCCTTCGCGGTCTCGATCACGCGCGCGACGTCGGTCTGCGTGACTTCCTTGTCCTTGATCGCGACCATCCCGCTCGAGTTGAAGCTGCGGATGTGGCTGCCGGCAATCCCCGTGAACACGTTGGTGATCTTGCAGTCGGCCATCAGCTCGGCTTCCTCGAGCGCGCGCTGGATCGACTGCACGGTGGCCTCGATGTTGACCACCACGCCCTTCTTCAGACCCTTCGATTCACTCTGGCCGAGGCCGATCACCTCGTAATGGCCCTCGCCCTTCAGCTCGGCGACGATGGCCACCACCTTCGACGTGCCGATGTCGAGGGAAACCAGCAGATCCTTGTAGTCTTTGCTCATAAAGTGCTCTTGCGTGTGATCTCTCGTTACTTCTTGCGCTTGTCGGTATCGGTCAGGAACCGCATGCCTGCCGCACGAATCGCGAATCCGTTCGGATAACGCAGGTCCGCGTACTCGATGTCGTTGCCCCAACGCTCCGTGACGGCCGGCCACGCGGCGACGAGGCGCTGGCTCCGGTCATGCAGGGTCTCGCTGGTACGCTCCTTGCCCAGTTCGACCTGCATGCCGTTCGACAGCTTCACCGTCCACGCGTAGCGCGCCGACAGCGTCACTTCTTCAGGCGCCGCCTTCAGCGGCGCAAACCAGTTCGCGAAGTCGCGATATCGCGTGACGACTTCCTTCGCACTGCCCTCCGGGCCGTCGAACGCGGGCAGCTCCTGATCCAGTTCGCCCTGGTTCGCGGTGAACAGCTCGCCGTCGACGCTCACGAGCTGCGCGCTGCCCCAGGTCCCGAGCGGTTTGTACTCCTCGAGCGTGACAGCCAGCGCATTCGGCCAGACCCGGCGCACGCTCGCGTGGCGCACCCACGGCATCTGCTCGAACGCGGCACGCGCCGTGTCGAGATCGACCGTGAAGAAATTGCCCTTCAGCCGGCCGACCACGCCCGCACGCACCGTCGGCGTGTTGATGTGCTCGGTGTCGCCGTCGATCCGGATCTCGCGCAACGCGAATGTCGGACGCTGGATCAGCCAGTAGCAGCCGGCCGCCGCCAACACGAGCAGCAGCAGCGCGTACAGCGCGCTGGCGGCAAGGTTGAGTTGGCGAACGTTGTTCCACATACGTCGTTCCGTTCCTGCGTCAGTCGTTGAGCGTAAGCGACAGCACCTTCACGACCAGCTCCGAATAGCTGATGCCGATCGACCGCGCGGCCTTCGGCGGCAGCGAGTGGTCGGTCATCCCGGGGGCCGTGTTCACTTCCAGGAAATACGCGTTGCCGGCGCCGTCGAGCATGAAGTCGGCCCGGCCCCAGTCGGTGCAGCCGAGCACGTCGAACGCGCGGCGCGCGATGCGCTTCAGTTCCGCTTCCTGTTCGGCGGGCAGCCCGCACGGAATCAGGTACTGCGTATCGTCGGCGACATACTTCGCGTGGTAGTCGTAGAACTCGCCGGCCGGCACGATCTTGATCAGCGGCAGGTCGAGATCGCCGGCGATGCACGCGGTGTATTCGCCACCGCCTTCGATGCTCTTCTCGACGATCACGATCTTGTCGTGCGTCGCGGCTTCCGACAGTGCGGCGGGCAACGCGTCGGCCGTCTTCACCTTCAGCACCGCGACGCTCGAGCCTTCGCTCGCCGGCTTCACGAACAGCGGCAGGCCGAGCTTCGCGACGATGTCCGCCGCGCGCGCCGCATAATCGTCGTCGCGCATCACCGTCTCGAACGGCGGCGTCGGCACGCCCGTCTGCTGCCACACGAGCTTCGTGCGGAACTTGTCGAGGCCGAGCGCCGAGCCGAGCACGCCGCTGCCCGTGTAGCGGATTCCGTAGAAATCGAGCGCGCCCTGGATCTGGCCGTTCTCGCCGTAGCCGCCGTGCAGCGCGTTGAACGCGCGCACGAAGCCTTCGTCCTTCAGCGCCGACAGCGGCCGCTCGGCCGGGTCGAACGGATGCGCGTCGACGCCCGCGTCGCGCAGGCCCTGCAGCACGAGACGGCCCGAGGTGAGCGACACCTCGCGCTCGGCGGATTCGCCGCCGAACAACACCGCCACCTTGCCGAAACGTTTCGGATCGATCCCGCTCATGTCATGCCTTCTGTTGTGTGTGTTGCACGAGCTTCGCCGGCACGCCGCCGATCGAGCCCGCGCCCATCGTGATCACCACGTCGCCGTTCAGCGCGACCTTGGCCAGTGCGTCCGGCACGTCGTCGACCGTCGCGACGAACACCGGGTCAACCTTCCCCACCGCGCGCAGCGCACGCGACAGCGCGTCGCCGTTGGCCGTCGCGATCGCCGCCTCGCCCGCGGCATAGACTTCCGTCAGCACCAGCGCGTCGACCGTCGACAGCACGTTGACGAAGTCGTCGAAGCAGTCGCGCGTGCGCGTGTAGCGATGCGGCTGGAACGCCAGTACGAGGCGGCGGCCCGGGAACGCACCGCGCGCGGCCGCGATCGTCGCGGCCATCTCGACCGGGTGGTGGCCGTAATCGTCGATCAGCGTGTACTGGCCGCCGTCCGCACTCGGCACCTCGCCGTAGCGCTGGAAGCGCCGGCCGACGCCGTTGAATTCCGCCAGCGCCAGCTGGATCGCGTCGTCCGCCACGCCGAGGTCGGTCGCGATCGCGATCGCCGCGAGTGCGTTCTGCACGTTGTGCAGGCCCGGCAGGTTCAGCACCACCGCGAGCGGCGCACGGCCTTCGCGGATCACCGTGAAGTGCATGCGGCCGTCGCGCGCGTCGATGTCTTCCGCGCGCACCTGCGCGTCCGGCGACAGCCCGTAGCGCACGACCGGCTTCGAGATGAACGGGATGATCTGCCGCACGTTCGGATCGTCGACGCACACCACCGCGCTGCCGTAGAACGGCAGGCGCTGCGTGAATTCGATGAACGCCTGCTTGAGCCGCGCGAAATCGTGGCCGTAGGTATCCATGTGGTCGGCATCGATGTTCGTGATGACTTCGATCACCGGATACAGGTTCAGGAACGACGCGTCCGACTCGTCGGCCTCGGCGACGATGAAATCGCCCGTGCCGAGCCGCGCGTTCGCGCCGGCGCTGATCAGCCGGCCGCCGATCACGAAGGTCGGATCGAGGCCGCCCGCCGCGAGCACGCTCGCGACGAGGCTCGTCGTCGTGGTCTTGCCGTGCGTGCCGGCAATCGCGATCCCCTGCTTCAGGCGCATCAGTTCCGCGAGCATCACCGCGCGCTGCACGATCGGCACGCGCTGGTGGCGTGCGGCCAGCACTTCGGGGTTGTCCGAGCGCACTGCCGTCGACACGACGACCGCGTTCGCGCCCTCGATGTTCGCCGCGTCATGGCCGATCGCGATCCGCGCGCCGAGCGCCTCGAGACGGTCGGTCACCGCGTTGCGCGACAGGTCGGAGCCGCTGACCTCGTAGCCGAGGTTGACGAGCACTTCGGCGATGCCGCTCATGCCCGCGCCGCCGATCCCGACGAAATGAATGTGTTTGACGATGTGTTTCATTGCAGTATTTCCAGGTTCGCGCCGGCCACTTTCGCGCAGACGCGCGCGACTTCATCGGTGGCCTCGGGCTTCGCCAGCGAGCGCGAACGCTCCGCCATGTCCGCGAGCGATGCCCGCGACTGGCCGCGCAGCCAGTCGGCAAGCAGTTCCGCCGACAGGTCGCGTTGTTGCACCAGCACCGCCGCGCCCGCATCGGCGAGGAACGCGGCGTTGGTTGTCTGGTGATCGTCGACCGCGTACGGGAACGGCACGAACAGCGCCGCCACGCCCACCGCCGCGATCTCCGACACCGTCATCGCGCCGGAGCGGCAGATCACGAGATCCGCGGCCGCGTACGCGGTCGCCATGTCGTCGATGAACGGCACGAGCCGTACTTCGTCGCCGCCCGAGAAACCGGCCGCTTCGTAATTCGCCTTCAGCGCGTCGATGTGCTTCGCGCCGGCCTGGTGCACGATGTGCGGGCGCTCGCCCGGCACGAGCAGCGCCAGCGCGCGCGGCACGACTTCGTTCAGCGCGGCGGCGCCGAGACTGCCGCCGACCACCAGCACGTTCAGCGGGCCGCTGCGCGATGCATAGCGTGCTTTGGGCGTTTCGGTGCGCGCAAGTTCCGCGCGAATCGGGTTGCCGGTCCATTCCGCGTGCGGCAGCGCGCCGGGGAACGCGACGAGCACGCGCTTCGCGAACTTCGCGAGCACCTTGTTCGCGAGACCGGCGATCGAATTCTGTTCGTGCAGCACGAGCGGACGGCCCGACAGCGCGGTCATCACGCCCGCCGGAAACGTGATGTAGCCGCCCATCCCGAGCACGACGTCCGGCCGCACGCGGCGCAGCGCGCCGAGGCTTTGCCAGCACGCGCGCAGCAGGTTGAACGGCAGCGTCAGCTTGGTCTTCAGGCCCTTGCCGCGCAGTCCGCCGAAGCGCACGTATTCCATCGGAATGCCGTGCTTCGGCACGAGCGTCGCTTCCATCCCGGCCGGATTGCCGAGCCATACGACGCGCCAGCCCGCCGCTTCCATCCGGTGCGCGACCGCGAGCCCCGGGAACACGTGGCCCCCGGTGCCGCCTGCCATCACCATCAGCGTGCGTCGCGGCGCGGTCATACCTTCCCTCCGCGCATCAATACGCGATTTTCATAGTCGACCCGCAGCAGTACGGCGAGCGCGACGCAATTCAGCAGGATGCCCGAACCGCCGTAGCTCACGAGCGGCAGCGTCAGACCCTTGGTCGGCAGCAGGCCGAGGTTCACGCCCATGTTGATGAACGTCTGCGCGCCGAACCAGATACCGATGCCCTTCGCCATCAGACCCGCGAACGTGCGGTCGAGCGCGAGTGCCTGGCGACCGATCTCGAACGCGCGGCGCACGATCCAGTAGAACAGCAGGATCACGACCAGCACGCCGACGAAGCCGAGTTCCTCGCCGATCACGGCGAGGATGAAGTCGGTATGCGCTTCGGGCAGGTAGTTCAGCTTCTCGACGCTGCCGCCGAGGCCGACGCCGAACCACTCACCGCGGCCGAACGCGATCAGCGAGTGCGTGAGCTGGTATGCCTTGCCCTGCGCATAGCGCTCGTCCCACGGATCGAGATACGCGAAGATCCGCTCGCGACGCCACGGCGACAGCCATACGAGCATCGTGAAGGTGCCGACCGCCGTCGCGACCAGGCCGCCGAACAGCTTGCCGTTCACGCCGCCGAGGAACAGCACGCCCATCGCGATCGCGGCGACCACCATGAACGCGCCCATGTCCGGCTCGAGCAGCAGCAACGCGCCGACGAGGCCGACCGCGAACGCCATCGGCAGGAAGCCCTTCGCGAAGCTCTGCATGTACTCCTGCTTGCGCACCGTGTAGTTCGCCGCGTAGATCGTCACCGCGAGCTTCATGATTTCCGATGGCTGCATGTTCGTGATGCCGAGCGGAATCCAGCGGCGCGCGCCGTTCACGCCCTTGCCGACGTGCGGGATCAGCACGATCACAAGGCCGACCAGCGCGATCAGGAAGAGATGCGGCGCGTATTTGTCCCAGGTCGACACGGGCACCCGGAACGCGATCACCGCCGCGATGAATGCGACGACGAGCGATACGCAGTGGCGCATCAGGAACGCGTAATCGTGATACGACGCGTATTTCGGCGAATCGGGCATCGCGATCGACGCCGAATACACCATCACGACACCGAGCCCGAGCAGCGCGATCGCCACCCACAGCAGCGAGTAGTCGAAGTCGAGCATCCGCGAGCGGCTCGGCCGCACGCCGTTGACGACGCTCGCGAGGCCGCCGGTCGCAGCACGCGTGGCCGACGCGACGCGGCCGCCGGCGGCGTTGCCGCCGGTGTCGCGCCGGTCGTTGAAACGGGAGACGAGGCGATCGGACCAGCTCATGACGTCGCTCCTTTGTCGATGGCGACTTCATCCACCGCCGCACGGAACACATCCGCGCGATGGGCGTAGTTCCTGAACATGTCGAGGCTCGCGCACGCGGGCGACAGCAGCACCGCATCGCCCGGCTCGGCGAGCTCGGCGGCGGCACGCACCGCGCCTTCGAGCGTCGCGTGGTCGGCGAGCGGCACGCCGGTTTCGGCGAGCGTGTCGCGAATCGCCGGCGCGTCGCGGCCGATCAGCATCACCGCACGGCACCAGCGCGCGACCGGCGCGACCAGCGGCGCGAAATCCTGACCCTTGCCGTCGCCGCCGGCGATCAGCACGATCTTCTGCGCGAGCCCGTCGAGCGCGGCCACCGTCGCGCCGACGTTCGTTCCCTTGCTGTCGTCGACGTAGTCCACGTCGTCGATTGTCGCGATCACTTCGACGCGATGCGCTTCGCCGCGGTATTCGCGCAGCGCGTGCAGCAGCGGCGCGGCCGGCAGGTCGATCGCACGCGCGAGCGCGAACGCGGCCAGCGCGTTTGCCGCGTTGTGCAGCCCACGAATGCGCAGCGCGTCGGCCGGCATCAGGCGCTTCTGCGCGATGTCGGGCGTATGCGCGCCGTCGCGCTTGCGCCGGCGGGTCGTCGTCTCGTCCGGTGCGTCACGGTCGACCGCTTCGACCAGCCACGCGATGCCGTTGTCGCGCGACAGCCCGTAGTCGCCGTCCTGCGCCGGTTCATTCAGGCCGAACGTGACCGCGCGCGCCGCATCGGCCGCGCCGGCGGCCGGCGCGAACTTCATCACGGCCGCATCGTCGCGGTTGAGCACGCGCGTGGTGGTCGCACCGAAGATCCGGCCCTTCGCCGCCGCATACGCGTCGAAGCTGCCGTGCCAGTCGAGGTGATCCTGCGTGATGTTGAGAATCGCCGCCGCGTCGGGCGCGAACGTGCGCGCCGTCTCGAGCTGGAAGCTCGACAGTTCGAGCACCCAGACGTCGGGCAGCGCCGTCTCGTCGATCGCGCCCGCGAGCCGGTCGAGCATCGCCGGGCTGATGTTGCCGGCGACGGCGACCTTCTTGCCCGAACGCTGGCACAGCAGGCCCGTGAGGCTCGTCGTCGTGGTCTTGCCGTTGGTACCGGTGATTGCGAGCACCTTCGGCTGATAGCCGCTCATGCCAAGCGCGCGCAGCGCCTGCGCGAAGAATTCCAGTTCGCCCCACACCGCAATCGCGCGCTCGTTCGCGGCCGCGATCAGCGCCGCCAGTGCCGGTTCGAGCGGCGACAGGCCGGGGCTCAGCCCGACGATCTCGACGCCGCCGTCGAGCAGCGCGGGCGTGAACGGCCCGCCGACGAACTCCGCATCGATGCCTTCGGCCTGCAGCGCGGCAAGGTTCGGCGGCGCCTCGCGGGTATCGGCAATACGCAGCCGGCACCCGTGCCTCGCGCACCATCGCGCGATCGCGAGACCCGATTCACCGAGCCCCAGTACGAGCACCATCGGCCGCTGCCGATCTCCAAACATCTCGCCAGACATCCTTGTTACCTTTCCTTTACCGCAACTTGAGGGTGGACAGACCGAACAGGCACAGCATCAGCGTGATGATCCAGAAACGCACCACCACCTGCGTTTCCTTCCAGCCGGACAATTCGAAATGGTGATGCAGCGGCGCCATCTTCAGCAGGCGCCGCCCTTCGCCGTAACGCTTCTTCGTGTACTTGAACCACGACACCTGCAGCATCACCGACAGCGTTTCCGCGACGAAGATGCCGCCCATGATGAACAACACGATTTCCTGGCGCACGATCACCGCGACCGTGCCGAGCGCGCCGCCGAGCGCCAGCGCGCCGACATCGCCCATGAACACCTGCGCGGGGTGCGTGTTGTACCAGAGGAACGCGAGCCCTGCCCCGCCCATCGCGGAACAGAAGATCAGCAGTTCACCGGCACCCGGGATGTGCGGGAACAGCAGGTACTTCGAATAGACGGAACTGCCCATCACGTACGCGAACACGCCGAGCGAGCCGCCGACCAGCACGACCGGCATGATCACGAGGCCGTCGAGACCGTCGGTCAGGTTGACCGCGTTGCTCGCGCCGACGATCACGAAGTAGGTCAGCACGATGAAGCCCCAGACGCCCAGCGGGTAGCTGATCGATTTCAGGAACGGCAGCATCAGGTCGGCCCGCGCGGGCAGCCCCATCGACAGGCCGCTGCGCACCCACGCCATGAACAGGTCGAACACGCGCACGTTGTTCGCCTCGGACACGCTGAATGCGAGGTAGACTGCCGCGAACAAGCCGATCACCGACTGCCAGAAATACTTTTCGCGCGACGACATCCCGCGCGGGTCCTTGTAGACCACCTTGCGGTAGTCATCGACCCAGCCGATCACGCCGAAGCCGAACGTGACGAGCATCACGATCCAGATGAAACGGTTCGTCAGGTCGCCCCACAGCAGCGTCGCGACCGCGATACCGATCAGGATCAGCACGCCGCCCATCGTCGGCGTACCGGACTTGACGAGATGGCTCTGCGGGCCGTCCTTGCGCACGGCCTGCCCGACCTTCATTTGCGTCAGCTTGCGGATCACCCACGGTCCGCACACGAGCCCGATCCCGAGCGCGGTGATGGTAGCCATCACCGCACGGAACGTCAGGTACGTGAACAAGCGCAAAAAGCTTGCGTCTCCTTGCAGCCATTGCGCCAGCGCCAGCAGCATGCTTCCTTCCTTCTACTCAGTGTGCAGCGGGCACCGTGCCCGCCGCGGGTTGGTTCGTCAGCGCGTCGACCACGCGCTCCATCTTCATGTACCGCGAGCCCTTCACGAGCACCGTCGCCTGCGCGCCATAACCCGCCGCGAGCAGCGCCGTGACCAGCGCGCCGACGTCGCCGAAATGGCGGCCCGTGTCGCCGTACGCCGTACACGCGTCGCGCGACGCATCACCGAGCGCGAACAGCGCATCGATGCCGCGCTCGCGCGCATACGCACCGATCTCCCTGTGGAATGCCGGGCCTTCGTCGCCGACCTCGCCCATGTCACCGATCACCAGCACGCGCGGCGCCGGCTGTGCGGCCAGCACGTCGATCGCCGCACGCATCGAATCGGGGTTCGCGTTGTAGGTGTCGTCGACGACCGTCGCACCCGCGAGGCTGCCGACGTCCGCCCGCCGGACCTGCAAACGGCCCTTGACCGGCTCGAACGATTCGAGGCCCTGCTTGATCGCGGCCAGCTCGATGCCGGCCGCAAGCGCCGCGGCCGTTGCAGCCAATGCGTTGCGTGCGTTGTGCTCGCCGAGCGCGCGCAACCGGACCGTCACCGCGCCGGACGGTGTGTCGATCGCAAGCTCGCCGCCGTGCAGACGGCCCGTGACCTGCGCTTCGACCTGCCGTTCGGCGTCGTGCAGCGCGAAATCGAGAATCCGGTTGCCGGTCGCCGCGACGCGCCAGATACCGGCGTACGTATCGTCGGCCGGAAACACCGCGACGCCGTCCGGCGTCAGCGCATGAATCACGGCCGCGTGTTCGAGTGCAACGGCTTCGACCGTCGCCATGAATTCCTGGTGCTCGCGCTGCGCGTTGTTGACCAGCGCGACGGTCGGCGCCGCGATGCGCGCGAGGACTTCGGTCTCCCCCGGATGGTTCATCCCGAGCTCGATCACCGCGACGCGATGCGCGCCCGAGAGGCGCAGCAGCGTCAGCGGCACGCCGATGTCGTTGTTCAGATTACCGGACGTCGCCAGTCGCGCGTCGGCGCCGACTGCCGCCGCAAGGATCGACGCGATCATCTCCTTGACGGTCGTCTTGCCGTTGCTGCCCGTCACCGCGACGAGCGGCACCGCGAAGCGCTTGCGCCAGCCGTGCGCAAGTGCACCGAGCGCGGCACGCGTTTCGCCGCCCTCGACAACCGGCATCGCGAGGCCCGCCGGCACGTGCGCGACAAGCGCCGCGGCTGCGCCGCGCGCCGCCACGTCGCCGAGGAAGTCGTGCGCGTCGAAGCGCTCGCCCTTCAGCGCGACGAACAGGTCGCCCGGACCAGCCGTGCGGCTGTCCGTCGACACGCGCTCGAACGTGACGTCCGGATCGCCGTGGACGGTAGCGCCAGGAATCAGGCGGGCGGCTTCGCCGAGACTGAGCATCGTCATTCGCCGCCTCCCTTGCCATGTGTCGCGCGTGCCGCGAGCGCGAGCCGTGCGTGATCCTGATCGGAGAACGTGCGCTTCTTGCCCATGATTTCCTGCGTTGCCTCGTGCCCCTTGCCGGCCAGCACGACGACATCCTCGCGGGCGGCGCCGCGCACGGCCTGCAGGATCGCGCTCGCGCGATCCTCGATGCTGCGTACGCGATCGGGCGCGGTCATGCCCGCGATGACTTGATCGATGATGCGCTGCGGATCTTCGCTGCGCGGATTGTCACTCGTGACGACGACTTCGTCGGCAAGCCGCTCGACGATCGCACCCATCAGCGGGCGCTTCGTCGCATCACGATCGCCACCGCAGCCAAACATGCATACGAGGCGGCCACCGCGCGCCGCAGCGATCGGGCGCAGCGCGTCGAGCGTCTTTTCGAGCGCATCGGGCGTGTGCGCATAGTCGATCACGACCAGCGGTTCGTCGTTCTGCAGCCGGCCGCCAAGGCGCTGCATGCGGCCATTGACGGACTCGAGCCGTGCGATCTCCGCGACCGCCGCGTCGAACGGCACGTCGACCGCGAGCAGCGAGCCGAGCACCGCGAGCAGGTTGCTGACATTGAATACGCCGAGCGTGCCGACCTCGACGTCCGCGTCGCCCCACGACGAGCGCAGGCGAAATGCCGTACCCGTGGCGGTCGCGCGCACGTCGAGCGCGACCAGCTCGCGATCGGCGTCGGGCGCCTGCGCGTCGCCGATCCCGTATGCGATCGTGCGCACGCGGCCGGCCAGCTTCTCGAGCAGGCGGCGGCCGGCTGCGTCGTCGCGATTGACGACCGCCGCGCGCAGGCCGCGCCAGGCGAACAGCTTCACCTTCGCGGCTTCGTACGCGTCGAGCGTGCCGTGATAGTCGAGGTGATCCTGCGTGAGGTTCGTGAAGACGGCAATGTCGAATGCCGTGCCGTTCACGCGGCCCTGATGCAGCGCGTGCGACGACACTTCCATTGCGACAGCCTTCGCGCCCGCGTCATGCAGTTGCGCGAGGCTGCGCTGCAGTTGCGGCGCGTCCGGCGTCGTGAAGCCGGTCGGCACCAGCCGACCCGGCATGCCGCTGCCGAGCGTGCCGATCAGCGCGCACGGCTGGTGCAGCGCCGTCAGCGCGGTAGCAATCCACTGCGTGCACGACGTCTTGCCGTTCGTACCGGTCACGCCGATGGCGAGCAGGCTGTCGCTCGGGTCGCCGTACCAGCCGCTGGCGATCTCGCCGGCCAACTGGTCGAGCGCCGGCACCGCGAGTGCGACGGGTACGGCCGGTGCGGCCGCGAGGCCTTCCGGCTGATACAGCACGGCGGCCGCGCCGCGGGCGACGGCATCGGAAATGAAGGCGCGATTGTCCGCACCGTCGACTGCATAACCGAGAAACACATCGCCAGCCTGCAGGCCGCGCGTGTCGGCATGCAGTTGCGCCGCAGGGGCCACATGCTGGCGCAGCCACGCAAGCGCGGCCGCGATCTGCTGATGCGCCGGATGGGAACTGCGAGCGGCGCTCATCGAACAACTCCTGGTGAATTACGTGTCGTGCTGGATACGATCATATGCTTCGCACCGCCGCCCGCGCCGAGCTTTTGCGGGCCCGGCTTTGCGGGTGCGCCCGGCGCGTCGTCGGACACGACGAGCTGCTTGATCGGCATGTTCGGCGGCACGTTCAGCGCGCGCATCGTATCGCCCGCGATCGCCGAGAATACGGGGCCCGACACCTGGCCGCCGAAGTGGCTGCCGGCAGTCGGTTCGTCGACCGACACCGCGACGACGATTCGCGGGTTCGGCATCGGCGCCATCCCGACGAACGACGCGCGGTACTTGCGCGTGTAACCGTGGCCTTCATGCTTGTACGCGGTACCGCTCTTGCCGCCGACACGATAGCCCGGCACGGCCGCATCGGGCGACGTGCCGCCCGGCGCCACCACCGTCTCGAGCATCGCGCGCACTTCGCGCGCGGTGGTCGGGTTGAACACCTGCGTACCCACGACCGGCTGGTTGGGGTCGGTCTTGAAAATGGTCACCGGCATCAGCTCGCCGTCATGCGCGATCGCCGTGTATGCGCGCGCGAGCTGGAACAGCGACACCGACAGGCCATAGCCGTACGACATCGTCGCCTGCTCGATGCGACGCCAGCTCTTCCACGGACGCAGGCGGCCGGCCACTGCGCCCGGGAACCCGACCTTCGGCGCCTGGCCGAGGCCGATGCTCGTATACATATTCCACATTTCCTCGGGCCGCATCGTCATCGCGATCTTCGTCGCGCCGATGTTGCTCGACTTCTGGATCACGCCGCCGACCGTCAGCGTGCCGAACCCCGCGTCGTCGGTAATCGGCGCGCCGTCGAGCACGAAATGCCCGTTGCCCGTCTCGACGAGCGTGTTCGGCGTCACGCGGTGCAGGTCCAGCGCGAGCGACACCGTGAACGGCTTCATGATCGAGCCCGGCTCGAACACGTCGGTCATGATCCGGTTGCGCAACTGCTCGCCCGTCATGCGCGAGCGGTCGTTCGGGTTGTACGTCGGATAGTTGACCAGCGCGAGCACCTCGCCGGTGCGCACGTCGACGACCATCGCCGCGCCGGCCTTCGCCTTGAACTTCTCGACGGCGGCCTTCAGGTTCGCATACGCGATGTACTGGATCTTGCTGTCGATCGACAGGTCGACGTCCGTCCCGTTGTGCGGCGGAATCTGTTCGGCGACGTCCTCGACGATGTGCCCCATCCGGTCCTTGATCACGCGGCGCACGCCGGACGTGCCGGACAGCATCTTCTGGTCGCCGAGCTCGACGCCCTCCTGCCCTTCGTCCTCGACGTTCGTGAAGCCGATCAGGTGCGCGGTGATCTCGCCTTCCGGATAGAAGCGCTTGTATTCGTTGCGTTGATAGATACCGGGAATGTCGAGTGCGGCGACCTTGTCCGCGATGTCGATCGGCACCTGGCGCTTTACATAGACGAAACCCTTGTCTTCCGACAGCTTCACGCGCAGTTCCTTCGGCGTCATGCCGAGGAGCTTGCCGAGCTGGTTGACCTTGTCCGCGCCAAGATCGTCCGGCACGGCGTCCGGAATCGCCCAGATCGCGCGCACGGGCAGGCTCGTCGCGAGCACGAGCCCGTTACGGTCGAGAATCTTGCCGCGCGTGGCAGGCAGCTCGAGCGTGCGCTGATAGCGGCTTTCGCCCTGCTTCTGATAGAACGCGTTGCCAGGCCCCTGGATCCAGAACGCCCGCGCGGCCAGCGCGACGAACGCCATGAACAGCAGGAACACGACGAGTTTCGAGCGCCACATCGGCAGATGCACGCCGAGCACGGGGCTCGACGAGAATTTCACGTCCTGGCGCTTTTGCGACGGCTTCATCGCGCGCCTCCGCTACCCTTGGTGGCCGTATCGGCCGAAGCGGGAATCGGCGCGTCGATCGCCTTCACGGCGCCCGGCGGCAGCGTCAGGTATTGGGTGCGGCCCGTCGTGATCGGCTGCATCTTCAGCGAATCGTTCGCGAGTTGCTCGATGCGCGACGTCTTCGATAGCGCGCTCTGCTGATATTGAAGCTGCGCGTGGTCCTGCTGGAGCTGACGCTCCTGCGACTGCGCGCGCTGCAGCTGGATGAAGATCTGGCGCTGCTGGTTCGTCGAGTTGACGACCGACAGCGCGCAGCCCATCACGATGATCAGCAGGAAGATATTGAAGCGGCTCATGGCGTGACGCGCTCCGCGATGCGCATCACGGCCGACCGGGCGCGCGGATTCGCGGCGACTTCCGCTTCGCTCGGAAATTGACGGCTGATTATCTTGAGCGGCGGGCTCGGGAGATCGACGGCACGAATCGGCAGGCGACGATCGACCGCGGGCGCACTCGCGTGCGCCTGCATGAATCGTTTGACGATCCGGTCCTCGAGTGAATGAAAGCTGATGACCACCAGCCGCCCCCCTTGCTCCAGCAACGACAATGCCGCGTCTAGTACGACTTGCAGGTCCGCAAGCTCTTGATTGACGTGAATCCGTATAGCCTGAAAGGTGCGGGTTGCCGGATCCTTGCCCTTCTCACGGGTTTTGACGACGTTACCCACGATTTGGGCAAGCTCGCCCGTGGTGTCGAGAGGCCCAAGACGGTCGGACTCTGCCCGGCGAGCAACAAGCGCCTTTGCAATCTGAAAAGCAAACCGTTCTTCCCCATAATCCCGTATCACCTCCGTCAATTCCTGCACCGAAGCCCGCGCGAGCCACTCGGCCGCCGACTCGCCACGCGTCGGATCCATTCGCATGTCCAGCGGGCCATCCGCGCGAAAGCTGAAGCCGCGCGCCGGATCGTCCACCTGCGGCGAGGACACGCCCAAGTCCAGCAACACACCCGACACCTTCTCGACGCCGCGCGCCGCAAGCGCGTCGCGCATCGATGCAAAGCTGTCATGCACGATCGAGAAGCGCGCATCCTCGATGCGCTGCGCCGTCTCGATCGCCCTCGGATCCTTGTCGAACGCGATCAGCCGGCCGCCCGGCGCCAGCCGCGCGAGCACCGCGCGGCTATGACCGCCGCGCCCGAACGTGCCGTCGACATAAATGCCGTCCGGCCGCGTCACGAGCGAGTCGACCGCCTCGTCCAACAGCACGGTCCGATGTTGCAATTCGTTTCCCATCGCGGGCGTCTCCGTCACCGCAATCAGAACGTAAAGTTCTTCAGCGCGTCGGGCATGCCCTGCGCCATCGCTGCCTGCTCCTTCGCGATGTAGGTCTGCGAATCCCACAGCTCGAAGTGACTACCCATTCCCAACAACATGACTTCCTTTTCCAGTCCGGCGGCCATCCGCAGCTCGGGCGATACGAGAATCCGGCCCGCGCTGTCGAGATCGACATCCATCGCATTGCCGAGAAAAATCCGCCGCCACCAATGCGCATCCATCGGCAGCGCGGCGATCTTGGCGCGGAATACCTCCCATTCGGGGCGCGGAAACAGCAACAGGCAGCCGTCCGGGTGCTTGGTCACAGTCACCCGTCCTTCTGCCTGTCCTTGCAGCGCTTCGCGATAGCGAGCCGGCACCGACATCCGCCCTTTCGCATCGAGCGTCAGCGCCGACGCCCCTTGGAACACGTTCCGCTCTCCCGTTCAGGGCACCGAAGCACCCGCTCAACGCTCAAGAATTTAGCCCGAATAGCCCGCCAAATCACACAAAAATACACTTTCTCACACTGTCTCCCACTTTAGAGGAAGGGTTTGGCACGGTCAAGGGAGCGGCCCGGTTTTTTGACGAATTTTGTTAGTTAGAACAAGGACTTAGGCGCACATGCTCATGCGGCCCCTCATACCAAAAACCGTTATAAATGAATGAGCTAGTGCAACTTGTGAAGGTGATACGTGAGAAAGGCGGGCCAGACTGGCGTGCGGATGGGGCTTTCAGGGGTGGGAAAACGCGGAAAAAACGGGCGGTATCGGGGGCGGCGAACCGGGGCGGCGTCTCGTGTCGCCCCGGCCCGAATGTCAGAGATAGTACGCAGTGCTCGTCATGACTTTCGACGCGGCGCGCATCAGCATCCGTGCGGGCAGCGGCAGTTCGATCCCGCCGGCGTCGGTCGCGGCCTTGCCGTGCTTCACCTCGTCGAGCCGCATCTGCTCGACGATCGCGCGCGACGTCGTGTCGGTCGCCGGCAGCTCGGACAGGTGCCCGTCGAGGTGGCTCTCGACCTGACGCTCCGTCTCCGCCATGAACCCAAGGCTGACCTTGTCGCCCAGCGTGCCGGCCACGACGCCGATCGCGAGCGCACCAGCGTACCACAGCGGGTTGAGCAGGCTCGGACGCGAATCGAGTTCCTTCAGCCGATGCGCGGTCCACGCGAGATGATCCTCCTCCTCGCGCGCGGCCTCCTCGAACATCGCCTTCGACGACGACGAGCGCGCGGTCAGCTTCTGCGCCTGATAAAGCGCCTGCGCGCAGACCTCGCCGACGTGGTTCACCCGCATCAGCCCGGCGGCATGCGTACGCTCCGCGGGCGTGAGTTCGCCGGCCGGCGGCTCCGCCGGCGCGGGCACGGGGCGGCTCATCCGGCTAATGCCGGTCAGCGATCGCAAGCCGCGATCGAATTCGCTGATCAGTTCATCCAACACCATCCTGTTCTCCTGGCTGCGTGTGCTGCCGCGGGCGGCAAGGACACGTGCTCCGCTGCGTAACCGACTTGATTATTCAGCGGAAATTGCGGTTAACCCGTGATTTTAACCATTGTTGCATAAAGGAAACATGGCGACCTTGAGCCACGGCATTTCGCTTTGTCCGAAAAATCGGTTTTGCTACATTACGTGCGACTTCTTGCGAAGTTGATGGGGCCCGTCAACACAACATAACTATCCGCCCCGCCAAAAAAATTCAGTGATTCTTGGAGATCCGTTAATGAAAAAGTCGCTTCTCGCGCTCGTCGCGCTGGGCGCGTTTGCTGGCGCAGCTCATGCGCAAAGCAGCGTGACGCTTTACGGCATCATCGATGAAGGCTTCATCTTCAACAACAACGCCAAGGGCGGCCATCTGTACGGTCTGGCAAGCGGCGTGATGCAAGGCAGCCGCTTCGGCCTGCGTGGCACCGAAGATCTGGGCAGCGGCCTGAAGGCGATCTTCGTGCTCGAAAACGGTTTTGACGTCAACTCCGGCAAGCTCGGCCAGGGCGGCCTGATGTTCGGCCGCCAGGCTTACGTCGGCCTGTCGAGCCAGTACGGTACGGTCACGCTGGGTCGCCAGTACGACTCCGTCGTCGACTTCGTCGGCCCGCTCGAGGCAGGCGACCAGTGGGGCGGCTACATCGCCGCTCACCCGGGCGACCTCGACAACTTCAACAACGCGTACCGTGTGAACAACGCGGTCAAGTACACGAGCCTGACCTACGGCGGCTTCTCGTTCGGCGGCATGTACAGCTTCGGCGGCCAGGCCGGCCAGTTCTCGAAGAACCAGGTCTGGTCGCTCGGCGCCGGTTACAACAACGGCCCGCTGGTGTTGGGTGTCGGCTACTTGAACGCACGCACGCCGGCGAACTTCGGCGGCATGTTCAACACGGGTGCGTCGGCTGCCGCGACGGCCGTGTCGTCGCCGGTCTATGGCGCGTACGCGAACAGCGCGAACACGTATCAGGTCATCGGTGCGGGCGGCGCGTACACGTTCGGCGCAGCGACGATCGGCGCGACGTACTCGAACACGAAGTTCAAGGGCTTCTCGGTAGGTCCGTTCGTGAACCAGACCGCGACGTTCAACAACGGCGAAATCAACTTCAAGTATCAGTTGACCCCGGCGCTGATCCTCGGCGCAGCGTACGACTACACGCAAGGCAGCAAGATCGACGGCAACTCGGCAGCCAAGTACCACCAGGGTTCGCTGGGCGTCGATTACTTCCTGTCGAAGCGCACGGACGTCTACGTGATCGGCGTGTATCAGCATGCGTCGGGCAATGCGCTCAACGCGGCAGGCGACGTCGTTCAGGCACATGCTTCGATCAACGGTCTCGATCCGTCGACGACCAGCAACCAGGTCGCAGCGCGCGTCGGCATCCGTCACAAGTTCTAATCAGCTTGCCTGACAAGCCGCAGCATATTGAAGGCGCCTTCGGGCGCCTTTTTCTTTTCTGGGCCCCAATGCCCCACCACGAACAAAAAAGCCCGGCACAGGCCGGGCTCGTCGTTCGACTTCGGGGTTACGCGCGTCCGTCGCGCAGTTCGCGCCGCAGGATCTTGCCGACGTTCGTCTTCGGCAGCTCCGTGCGGAACTCGACGAGTTTCGGCCGCTTGTAGCCAGTGAGCCGCTCCTTGCAGTACGCGAGAATGTCCTTGTCGGTCAACGCCGGGTCCTTCTTCACGACGAACAGCTTCACGGCTTCGCCCGAGTGCTCGTCCGGCACGCCGACCGCCGCCACCTCGAACACGCCCGGGTGCGATGCCACCACGTCCTCGACCTCGTTCGGATACACGTTGAAGCCGGATACCAGGATCATGTCCTTCTTCCGGTCGACGATCTTCACGTAACCGCGCGCGTCCATCACGCCGACATCGCCGGTCTTGAAAAAGCCGTCCGGGAACATGACTTTTGCGGTTTCGTCCGGACGGTTCCAGTAGCCGGCCATGACCTGCGGCCCGCGGATGCAGATCTCGCCCGGTTCGCCGAGCGCGACGTCGTTGCCGGCGTCGTCGCGGATGGCAACTTCAGTCGATGGCAGCGGCAGGCCGATCGTCCCGCTGTATTCAGTCGCAGTCACCGGGTTGCAGGTCGCAACCGGCGACGTTTCGGACAGGCCATACCCTTCGACGATCGCCGTATGGGTCTTCTCAAACCAGCGCTTCGCGACGCCTTCCTGGATCGCCATGCCGCCGCCGTTGGCGATCACGAGCTTCGACAGGTCGAGCTGGTTGAATTCGGGATGGTTCAGCAGTGCGTTGTACAGCGTGTTGACCGCCGGAATCGTCGAGATCTGATAACCCTTCAGTTCCTTGATCATGCCGCCGATGTCGCGCGGATTCGGAATCAGGATGCCCATGCCGCCCGTGCGCATCGTCAGGAAGCCGCAGACGGTCAGCGCGAACACGTGATAAAGCGGCAGCGCGACAACCGTCACGAACTGCTTCACCTCGGGGTACTTCGCGTGCGCGGGATGGTGCCACGCACCGGCCTGCAGCACGTTCGACACGATGTTCCGGTGCAGCAGCGTCGCGCCCTTCGCGACGCCCGTCGTACCGCCCGTGTACTGGAGAAACGCGACGTCGTCGGGGCCGAGCTTTTGCGGCTTGAAGGTCTGCCGCGCCCCTTCGGACAGCGCGGCCTTGAAGCGCGTGAACGACGGAAGCTGCCAGGCCGGCACCATCTTCTTCACGTTGCGCACGACGTAATTGACGAGCCAGCCCTTGATGCCCAGCAAGTCCCCCATCGACGCGACCACGACATGCTTGACGGCGGTATTGGCGATGACGGCCTGCAGCGTCGACGCGAAATTCTCGAGGATGACGATCGCCTCGGCCCCGCTGTCCTTCAGCTGATGTTCGAGCTCGCGCGGCGTATAGAGCGGGTTGACGTTGACGACGGTATAGCCCGCGCGGAGCACCGCAACGATCGCGACCGGGTACTGCAGCACGTTCGGCATCATGAGCGCGACGCGCGCGCCGCGCTTCAGGCCGCGCGACTGCAGCCACGCGCCGAACTGGCGCGACAGCGCATCGAGTTCGCCGTATGTGATGCTCTTGCCCATGCAGACGAACGCGTTGCGGTCGCGATACTGCTTGAAGCTCTCGTCGAGGAGATCCGGGATGGAAGGATACGGGGACGCGTCAATTTCGGCTGGAACGCCGGGTGGGTACGATTTCAGCCAAATTTTGTCCATACTACGCGTCTCCTCACAAATTTTCGAATGGTCGTGCTAAAACGCATCGTAGCGGCTCGCCCGTCCAGAAACAACAGGGTTAGATGCCCACTTCGAACTTTCGAATCAATTTGTCTGATCATATCCGGAAGTTCGGTCAAATCCGCTCAACTTCCACCAGACAATCGTAAAACGTCGCCGAGTTGCCGAGATCGGTAAGTGCCTGGCTCGTCACTTCGTTCGCGTTGCGCCCGTCCGCCGACAGTTTCTTCCACCAGATCGACAGCCCGACGACCAGTCCCACCCGCGCGCGATCGGTCACTCTTGCGACCGCCTGCATCGACCCGCGGTCGTTGAAGATGCGAACGACGTCGCCCTCCCCGATGCCGCGCGCATCGGCATCGGTCGGGTGTATATCAAGGTGTGGCTGGCCTTCCGTGCTACGCAGGCTGTCCACGTTCACGAACGTGCTGTTCAGGAAGTGCCGGGCTGGCGGAGAAATCATCGCAAGCGGATAGCGGGCGGCGAGCTCGGGCGCGGCCTCCGCCGACTCGTACGGCGGCAGGTAATCGGGCACCGGGTCCATGCCCATTTGCTCGAGTCGCGCACTGTAGAACTCGCATTTGCCGGACGGCGTGCGGAAGCCGCCATTCGCGAAAGGCGCATCTGCCACCTTGAGCTTCAGCCAGCCGGCACGCTTCAACGCCTCCCAGTCGCTGTCGAGCGCCGGATCGTCCCAATGCAACGCCGCCTGCGCGACCTCTTCGTCGCTGTGATAAAGCGCGGGCTCGTCGAGCCCCATGCTGCGCGCAATGCCGCGAAAGATGTCGGTATTCGGCCGTGCGTCGCCGACCGGCGGAATCGCCGGCAGATTCGCCATCACGTAGGTGTGACCGTACGACTTGTGAACGTCGAGATGCTCGAACTGCGTCGTAGCGGGCAACACAATGTCGGCGAAGTCGACCGTATCTGTCTTGAAGTGTTCGAGAACGACCGTAAACAGGTCTTCTCGCGCGAATCCTGCGGCGACTTTCGACGAGTCGGGTGCGACCGCGACCGGATTCGAGTTATAGACAATCACGGCTTCGACCTTCGGCCCGAAAGTCGCATCGCCCGGATGCAGCAGCGCATCGCCGATCGCATTCATGTTGATGATGCGCGGCAGTTTGTGCGGCCAGCCAGGCATCAGATCGGGGCGCAGCAGCGCCGCCTGATTGACCGGTGCGGATTCCGACGACGAGAGCAGCAGCCCGCCGGCCCGATCGCGCCACGCGCCCGTCAGCGCAGGCAGGCTCGCGATCGCGCGCACGGCATTGCCGCCGCCGCGCACACGCTGCATACCGTAATTGAGGCGGATCGATGCCTTGCGGGTCGCGCCGTAACGACGTGCGAGTTCGATCAGTTCCGACACGTCGATGCCGCAGATCTGCGCGACACGCTCCGGCGGATAGGACAGGGCTCGCGCCTTGAGCGCATCGAAGCCGAGCGTATGACGCGTGATGTAGTCATGATCGAGCAGATCTTCGGTGATCAACACATGCATCATGCCGAGGGCGAACGCCCCGTCGGTGCCCGGCTTCAATGCGATGTGCTGATGGCATTTCTCTGCCGTCAGCGAGCGGTACGGATCGATGGCGACGAGACGGGCACCGCGACGCTTGGCTTCCTGCGCGCGGGTCCAGAAATGCAGGCTGGATGCGATCGGATTGGCACCCCAGATCAGGATCAGCTCGCTTTCCTCGAAATGCTCGAGATGCATGCCGACGTTTCCGCCATACGTATAGCGCAGCCCTGCCGCACCGGCCGCGGCGCAGATTGTCCGCTCGAGCCGGGACGCGCCGAGTTTATGGAAGAACCGCTGCGCAATGCCGTCGCCCTGTACGAGCCCCATCGTTCCCGCATAGCTGTACGGCACGATCGCCTCCGGCGCGCGCACCGCGATTTCCCCGAGGCGACGACCGATCTCCTCGAATGCTTCCCTCCAGCTGATCGGCACGAAGCGCCCCTCCCCCTTCGCGCCGACGCGCTTGAGGGGAACTGTGAGCCGGTCGGGATGGTGAACGCGTTCGGCGTATCGGCTGACTTTCGTACACAACACGCCTTGCGTGGGCGGATGGTCGGGATCGCCCGTGACCTTGATCGCCCTGCCGTTTTCGACGGTCACGCGCATGGCGCACGTGTCTGGACAATCGTGCGGGCAAACGGCCCGAGCTATCTGAGAGGCGGCGTTCATCGTTCTGGTTGCTACCGGGGTGGGGATTCGCAAATTTTACGTGGACGGGCCGAATAGGGCGGCACTTCGCATGAATTTCTCGCCTATTGGCGAAACTGCGGTAATGACGGATCGCGAATATCGAGACGGGACGCGCTTCGAAAGGCCGACGCGACGATCGAGGTATGGAGTGGGGGTATGCGCGTTGCGACTTGAGCAATAAACGGAGGTGATTGACGTGTCTGAGACCGCGTTTTCCGTCGCGCCAATGCAAAAACCCCCGCCTTTACGGGCGGGGGTTCTTGGCTTAGGGAGCCTGACGATTACCTACTTTCACACGGGAATCCGCACTATCATCGGCGTAGAGTCGTTTCACGGTCCTGTTCGGGATGGGAAGGGGTGGGACCGACTCGCTATGGTCATCAGGCAAAGAGGGTTGTTGTGCTGGCTTCGCAGCACAACCAATCTTGGAAGAAGCAGTAATTTTGAGTTGTGTGTATCACACACGAGAATCCAACCAGTCCTGGCTCACACGTGTGGAGCCGAAACAGACTTGTTATAGGATCAAGCCTTACGGGCAATTAGTATCAGTTAGCTGAACGCATTACTGCGCTTACACACCTGA
>NZ_QTQF01000022.1:0-136126 GCF_003854235.1 Burkholderia sp. Bp8998 | reverse complement strand
GGCCGTCGCGATGCGGCTATGCTCGCCCAACAGTTGCAAATGATTCTCCATTCGGTGTGCTGAATTTACCGCTTACGGACAAGCTGCATGTCCGTGCCCGGCGGAAAGGTGCCAACCGCCAATATCTTCGTGGTTGGCGTGGTTGGCATCGGAGTGGTGTGCGCCATGGAAACTCCAACAAAAGCGACCAGCACAGAGGCTGTTGTCAAATTGAGAAGAAGGGGTTTCATCAGATCCCAATCGCCTCTGCTTCCGGTCCCGTCAGATAGCAATCGCGGAAGCGCTCGTCGACGCGCTCCCACATCAGCCTCGAAAACAGCAGCGCTGCATTGAGCGGGCGATGATTAATCACTACGGAATCCGTCTCGCCCTCTTCGTTCATATGCGCAACGACCACCGTCTCGATCGGCATGCCCTGGATCTGCGAGCGATAGGATTCCATATACAACCCGTCGCCAATCGCGCCCTTGTAGCTGTGATGCTGGAATTCGTAGAGCGAGACTGCGTGTTTGATCACGGAAAGAATATCGGCTCGTCTTTCGATCGGACGCTTCAAGACGGTGGCTTCGAGCGTCGCGTTTTCAGCGAGGCTCGTCAGCCAGAGCGGCGCACCGCCAGCGGGTGCAATAACGGGGGCTGTGTCGTTGAATTTCATGCTGGGCGCTCCAGTTATGGTTTGCTCGTGATGCCTGCGCTAGCGACATCGAGCACTGCTTCGAGCGTGATGCGCGCTTTTTCGAGGCGACGTCGCGCGAGGCGTCCAACGCCCTCGCCGCGCTCGGACTCGCCCGCCAGCAGCGCATGAATATCGGGCAGCATCCAGATCGCGCCGCGCGTCCCCCATGCGCCATCCGGAATCTCGGTCGGGAAGACCCAGACGCGCGGTGCGACGTCATCGAACGGCCGGTTCTCCGCGCGCGCCACCGCTTCCGTGACGTTTCTGACGAGGGCGCGACGCGATTCGTCGGTGTATTGCCCCTCGGGTACAGACGGAATGATCCGGTAGCGGATCGTGTTCGTGCGTTCACCTCCGATGTAGATCGCAGCAGGCCGATGAAGATGGAATACGGTGACCTGCTGTGCGATCGGACTGGCGGGATCGTACCCTTCGGCCTCGATGAGGATGTCGGTCAGTTCCTTGACGAGGCGAGCTTCGCCCTCGGGCGTCAAGGCGTCCTCGGGCCACAGCGCATCAATCATTGGCATGATGCTGCTCCTGCTTTCAGTTCATTGGATGTGGCCATGATCTGGGTTTACTCCCGCGTCGAAAAGTGGCAGCATCGCCATTATTCGTGGAATTTCAGACAGGCAAATGGCCATTATCCGCATCTGGGTCTATGACGGAATCCTCGCGTCCGGCGTCGCTGGCCCCGTTGATGTCTTCAGCGCGGCCAATCAGTTCCACGCGCGCAAGGCTGCACCGGGCACGACACCCGCGCCCGTGTTCATATGGCGCGTGGAATCGCTCGATGGGCATCCCGTCACGGCTGCGTCGGGGCAGACCATCCACGTCGACGGAAGGATCGACCCGCGCAAACGGGCGGACGCCGTTCTGCTGACGGCACCGTTTTTCTCGAACATCGACGAGTTCATCGGGCGCCGCGAGCAGTTGAACGAACTGTCTTCCGCGCTGCGGCGCCAACGCAAGTCAGGCGCCGTGCTGGCGGCTTATTGCACGGCCAATTACCTGCTCGCCGAGGCCGGCCTGCTGGATGGCCGCGCCGCAACGACGCACTGGGCGAGAGCGTCGGACTTCGCGCGCCGCTATCCGCGAGTCGAAATTCGCGCGCAGGAACTGCTGATCGCGCAAGACGGCATCATCTCGGGCGGTTCCGTGACGTCGTATCTGAATCTGGCGGTGCAGCTGGTCGAAACATTCGCTGGCGAGGAACTCGCCGCGATGACTGCGAAGGCGCTGTTGATCGACATGAACCGGACTTCGCAGGCGTCCTTTGCAACGCTTCTCGAGGAACATGGGCATACCGACACGCTCGTCGCGCGCGCCCAGCAGCAGATGGAGGCTACGTTGCAGCAAGGATTCCGGTTGAGCGATCTGGCGGCGTCGCTTGCTGTCAGCGAACGCACGCTCAATCGCCGTTTCAAGGAAGCCGTCGGGCTCGCACCGTTGACGTATCTGCAAAATCTGCGCATCGAGGTCGCGAAACGCTTACTGGAAACGCGGCCAATTGGGCTCGAGATGGTGAGTCAACGTGTCGGTTATGGCGATATCAGCACATTTCGGCAATTGTTCAAGCGCAAGACCGGATTGTCCCCGAGTGAATATCAGATGCGGTTTTCGCATGCAGCGGCGAAGAATATGGGAGGCGAGCCAGGCGGCAAAGGCGGCTGAGGCCCCATATGTCCGATATTCCTCGAGAGATGGCAACGTTGCCACTTCCGCTCGTTTCACCAAAGCCCGATGATCAGACGAACCGCCATTGCTGAAACCCGAACATGACCGCAAACGCCTACTTCTCGACAAACCTGCTCTTTGCCTACGCAGCATATTTTGTTGGCACCGCGAGCCCACATTGACGAGCATCTACTCCCGCGGCGTGGTGCTCCGTCTCACCAATACCAAAGCCATCCTCGTATGGGTTTCAATCGTTGCTCTATCGTCGAACGGCAATGGGCCTGCTCATGGTGCTTTAGTGGCGGGCTGTGCGGCCATCGGATGTCTGGCGTTCGGTAGTTATGCGGTACTGTTTTCGACGGATTCGGCTCGCAGGATGCACACGCGGACCCGACGTGCCCTGGAGGGGTGCCTCGCGGTGGTGTTCGCAATTGCCGGTATCCGACTCCTGGCGTCGCGTCTGTAGAACGCTATCAATCGGTCCATCGAAGGCGTGCCTTGCAATTCGGCTTTCCTCTGTCGTCGCGCAAAAGACAAAAATCGTGTGCCGCGACGCCGTACTTCGATGACCGGTTCAAGCGCAAACCAGCCGCTTGAATGACATGGCCGCCTTGGCGACGAGCGGCAACTGTTGGCCGAACCCGGACCGACGATGGAGGCCGCCCCGCATCGTTGGCGGCTACGGACGCCGACGGCAGATGCCGACCCGCAACGGCCGTTCACGATTGCGTGGCATCAATGGCCGTTTCGTGGGGTATAGCGGCGCGCGGGTGCATTGGGCCGGGGTTTCCAAAGTTGTCTCGGCAATGTCCCGATGTGACCGCGCTGCTGTCGGCCGGGGTTTTAAAAGGCGCTCTTTATAACGCCCCCATCGGCTCGCAACGCGGCTCCCGTTGTGGCCGATGAAAGCGGACTGGCGATATAGGCCACGAGCGATGCAACCTCCTGCGGCGAACCGAATCGCTTGATGAGCGATGTGGGGCGGACCCTCTCGAAGAACTCCTGTTCGAACGCTTCAAACGATTTGCCGTGGGCGCTTGCAAGAGCCTCCACGAACTCGCCCACGCCACGCGATTTCGTCGGCCCCGGCAGCACGCTATTGACTGTAATGCCGGTGCCGGCAACGGCTTCGGCGAGCCCGCGCGACACGGCAATCTGCGCGGCTTTCGTCATCCCGTAGTGGATCATTTCAGCTGGAATCTGCACGCCGCTTTCGCTCGAAATGAAAATAATGCGCCCCCAGTTGGCACGCTTCATCGCGGGCAGAAACAGGCGAGCGAGGCGTACACCGCTCAACACGTTGACGTCGAAGAAACGCGACCAGTCGGCATCGGGGATCTCCTCGAACGGTTTAGGCTCGAAGATACCGAGGTTGTTGACGAGGATTTCGACGTCCGGATAGCGCGCTGCGAGTTCATCGGCCGCCGCAGCTGTGCCAAGATCGCCCGCAAAACCCGATACATCGCTGCCCGTCTCGGCTTTTAGTTGTGCGACCACGTCATTCACCGATGACTGCGAGCGGCCATTCACGATCACGCGCGCGCCCTCCCGCGCCAAAGTGCTGGCGATAGCGAAGCCAATGCCAGCGGTGCTGCCGCTTACCAATGCGAGTTTGCCTTGCAGATTCAGGTTCATGAGTCGTTTCCTTCTTGCATGAGTGGAGTAAAGCTGGCGACATCGCCTCGTATGAATCAGATGCCGACTGCGCAGAGAGATCACGTCCGGGTAATGGACGCGCCGCCGTCGACGAGCGATGCCGTACCGGTCACAAATGACGAATCGTCTGACGCGAGATACAGCACCGACCGGGCAAGTTCCTCCGGCTTTGCAACGCGCTTGAGCGCATGCAGGCCCGTGACGAACGCCTGCGATTCGTGGGTGTCGTTCATGCCGCGATACATGTCCGTGTCGACAGCGCCCGGCAACACCGCGTTCACGCGCACGCCTTGCGCGCCATATTCGGCAGCCAGTGCCTGCGTCAAGCCGATCAGGCCGGCCTTGCTCGCCGCGTAGGCCGCGGTGCCGGGAAACGCGAACGAGTAACCGACGAACGTCGACGTGAAGATGATCGATCCGCCGCCTTGCTTCACCATTTCCGGAATCTGATGTTTCGCGCCAAGGAAGGCGCTCGTCAAATTGGTCGACAGCGCGGCATTCCAGCCTGCTTCGGAAATACCGGTGCTCGGCCCCATCTCGCCGAGCGTACCGGCGTTGTTGTAGGCAATGTCCAGGCGGCCGAAGCGGCTCACCGCGAGCGCGACCAGCGCCTTCGCGAAGTCCTCCGACTGCACGTCACCCGCCAGATATGCGGCTTCGCCGCCTTCGCTGACGATCTCCGCAGCGAGCGTTTCCAGTTCCGCCGCGCGCCGCGCCGCGAGGACCACCTTGGCGCCTTCCTTCGCGAACAGCTTTGCAGTCGCACGGCCAATTCCCGCGCTGGCACCCGTGACGATCGCGACCTTTTCTGTCAAGCGTTGCATTGTCAATCTCCTGATGGACTTCATCGGCCAGTGCCCTATGCGTTGGCCCGTGGAAAGCAATATAGGCTTCAGTTCTGATAGTAAAAAGGTCCAAAATATGGTTCTATCATTCAGCTTTTGTGAATGAACCGAGGTGTTTGATGGATCGCCTGCGCGCCTTCGAGGTTTTCGTGACGGTGGTGAGCCGGGGCGGCTTCGCGCGCGCCGCGGACGCGCTCGGCACGTCGCCCGCCAATGTCACCCGTTATGTGAATGAACTGGAGGCACATCTGGGCACGCGCTTGTTGAATCGCTCGTCGCGCACGCTTTCTCTTACCGAGGGCGGCGAGACGCTTTACGCCCGTTGCAAGTCGATCCTCGACGACGTTGCCGAGACCGAGGGTCTGGTGTCATCGGCGTCAGTCGAGCCGCGCGGACGGCTACGCATCAATGCCCCCGTAAGCTTCGGCATTTTGTATCTGGCGCCGTTGTGGCCTGAGTTCATGCGGAAATACCCGGGAATCGAGCTCGACGTTGGCCTGATCGACCGCGTCGTCGATATCGTGGATGAAGGCTACGATCTCGCCATTCGTATCTCACGCGCCGGTTCGACCAGTCATGCGGCCCGCAAGCTGGCGACGTCGCAAAACATCCTGTGTGCGTCGCCGGCCTATCTGGCTCGTTTCGGCGTTCCGGCAGGTCCAGCGGACCTGGTCGGGCACCGCTGTATCGGCTATACGTATGCGGCCACGGGCGACGACTGGCAACTGATCGACGCGCGCGGCAAGCTTCACTCGGTGAAGGTCGACTGTCACATGCATACCAACAACGGCGATACGGCACGCACAGCCGCCCTCGCCGGACACGGCTTGATCTGGCAGCCCACTTTCCTGATCGGCAACGATCTCCGCGAAGGTCGGCTCGTTCATGTGTTGCCTGAGTACCGCTTGCCGGATATCGACATACTCGTGCTGTATCCGAGCCGTCGGCATCTGAGTGCCAGAGTGCGCGTCATGATCGACTACCTGGTCGATGCGTTCGGTGGCGTGCCCCCTTGGGACCGGAATGACGGAAAGTGGCCGAACGCCGACGTTCCTCCCCGGTGTTCCCCCGAAAATCCACGATGAACCATTTTTTTGGTCTCGCCGGCATCGCGCAACGATCCGGCCTCACACGTCAGGCCATCGTCCTCAACCAGTCGAGCAGATCCGACTGCGCGCCGCCGTCCTTCACGGGCTCCGGCGTCAGCAGACAATAATGCGAGCCGTCTTCGACGAAACCCATCGGCGCGACCAGGACACCGCTTTCAAGGTCGTCGCGCACGAGATGCCACGGACCAATCGCGACACCCAGCCCCGCAACAGCCGCCTGAAGGCTGAAATAGAAATGGTCGAACACCTGCCCGCGTCCGCTACCCGCCGGCTGATGCGCGGCCGCCGCCCATTCCTTCCATGCGTCCGGCCGCGTCCGGGTATGCAGTCGTGGCGCGCCCCGCTTCAACGCGCGACCGTCGCGACTGCCGGAAAACCACGTCTCCACGTTATCCGGCCGGCACACTGGACCGACGCTTTCCGTGAACAGCTTCTCGGCGTGATAACCGTCGGGCCA
The DNA here is from genome assembly GCF_003854235.1 of Burkholderia sp. Bp8998. Lineage (NCBI taxonomy): Bacteria > Pseudomonadati > Pseudomonadota > Betaproteobacteria > Burkholderiales > Burkholderiaceae > Burkholderia > Burkholderia sp. Bp8998. Next base: position 129,706 of record NZ_QTQF01000022.1, on the reverse strand, counting down.
CGCAAAGTCGTTGCGGCGGATCGCCATGTCGATACCGTGGTCGAACGAGAACGGGCCGCCCGCCGCGGCAAGATGGATATCGACGCCCGGACAGGTCGCCTGGAAGTCCGGCCAACGCGGAATCAGCCAGCGCATCAGCAGCGTGGGCTCGCACGACAGCACCCAACGCTGCGCCCGGGCCGCCTCGATCCGTAACTCGTTTGTGGCCTGTCTCATCAGATGCAGACCGTCATGGACGGCCTGCGCCAGCCTGCGGCCCGCATCGGTCAGGAAGACACGACGACTGCGCCGCTCGAACAACGCCACACCGAGATCGTCTTCGAGCAGACGCACCGCGCGACTGACGGCGCCGTGCGTCAAATGCAGTTCATCGGCGGCACGGCTGAAATGCTCATGGCGCGCCGCCACTTCGAAGCAGCGCAGGGCCATCAACGACGGCAGATTGGCGTGAACCTCATGTGAGTCAGACTCACCATTCCGGTCAGAAATCATCGTTTTTCCAGATGAACGTTGATCCCTAATATTGACGCATCACGATCAACTTCAACAGGACGATGCAATGACGGAATGGATAATCGTATTCACCATCACCTTGCTGGCTGTCATCAGCCCGGGGCCGGATTTCGCGATGGTCACGCGCAACAGCCTGATGCTGTCGCGCCGGTCGGGCTTGCTCACCGCGTGGGGGATCGGACTGGGCGTGACGGTACACGTGAGCTACACGCTGCTCGGCGTAGGCCTGCTGATCCGTCAATCCCCGTGGCTCTTCAATGCCGTCAAGCTCGTCGGCGCGATCTACCTGATCTACCTCGGCGCGAAGATGCTCGCGGCCAAGCCCGCTGACGGTCGGCCCGCGACGCAGGCCGCGCCGCTGTCGGATCTCGCGGCGCTGCGTACCGGTTTCCTGACCAACGCGCTGAATCCGAAAACCACCGTGTTCATCGTCAGCCTGTTCATGCAGGCCGTCCGCCCCGACACGCCATTGTTCGTACAGATCGCCTACGGCCTGTTCATCGCGCTGGCGCACGCGGGCTGGTTCAGTCTGGTGGCCGTCTGCTTCTCGGCCGAGGCTGTCCGTGATCGTTTGCTGTCCTTACGTCACTGGATCGACCGCACCTTTGGCGTCCTGCTCGTCGGCTTCGGGGTGATGCTCGCCGTTGCGCGCGGCAGCCGCTGATCGCCGCGCGCCGACGGTCGGGCCCGCGGTTCAGCCCGGATATCGGCATCCAACAGGCCGGTGCATGCGACACGCACCGGCCTTCGCTTCAGTTCATGCAGGAGGCCGCCAGCTTCCCCACCGCGATCACCGCCTGCTCGACCTCCGGCGACCACGGGCTGCTGTAGTTCAGCCGGATGAAGTTCCGGTAGTTGTCGGTGATCGAGAACATGTAGCCGGGGCCGATCGTGATCCCCTGCTCCAGCGCGAGCTGGTACAGCCGCATCGCATCGACCTGCGGCGGCAACTCGACCCACAGCACGTAGCCACCGGCCGGGCTCGAGATGCGCGTGCCCTCCGGAAAGAACCGCGACACCATCGCGCGCATCAGGTTCGCCTGCTGCGCATACGCCTTGCGCAAGCGCCGCAGGTGATGCTCGTAGCCGTCGCGCTCGAGAAACTCGGCGATCGCCAGTTGCGGCAGCGACGGCGTCGCCAGCGTGTTCAGGAACTTCAGCTTCTCGACCTGATCGCGGTACCGGCCCGGCAACGCCCAGCCGATCCGGTAGGCGGCCGTCAGGCTCTTCGAGAACGACGCGCAGTGCAGCACGATCCCGTTGCGATCGTAGGACTTCAGCGTGCTCGGATGCGACTCGCCGAAATACAGTTCGTTATACACACCGTTCTCGATGATCGGCATGTCGACGCGGGTCGCGAATTCCACCAGTTCGCGCTTGCGCTCGTCGGGCATCTGGAAACCAAGTGGATTCTGGAAGTTCGGCATCACCATGCATGCAGCGATCGGCTGCGACTTCGAAATGGCCGCGAGCGCCGCGATGTCGATTCCGTATTCCGGATGCGTCGCGACCTCGATCGCCTTCATCCCCATCCGTTCGATCGCGTGCAGCATCGCGTAGAACGTCGGCGACTCCACCGCGATCGTGTCGCCCGGTTTCGCGACCGCCTGCAGGCACAGGTTGATCGCCTCCGTCGCACCGACCGTCACGATGATCTCGTTCGGGTCGACCGACATCCCGTTTTCCAGATAGCGCCGCGCGATCTGCCGGATCAGGCGCGGATGGCCCGGCGGAAGCCCGTCGGTCACCCCCCACAGCGACTTGTCGCGGCCGGCCGCATACGCATACCGGTTCAGCTTCTCGAACGGAAACAGGCTCGGGTCCGGGTACGGCGAGCCGAGCGGCACCGCGTCGTCGGTGCCGATCGAGCGCAACGTCGACAAGACGAGCCGGCTCATGTCGACCGACGACGAGATCGCGATCGGCTTCGACGGCCGCAGCTCGCGCACCGGCGCGTGATTGTCATCGCGCCGCAGGTTCACGAAGTAACCCGACTGCGGGCGGCTTTCCAGCAGCCCGCGGCTTTCGAGCAGCAGGTACGCGTGCAGCACGGTCGTGATGCTGATCCGGTGCTGCTGGCTCGCCTGCCGCACCGACGGAATCCGGTCGCCGTGCCGGTACACGCCCTGGCGGATCAGGCGTTCGATGTCGTCCGCGAGTTTTTCGTAGAGCTTCATCGCATGCTCCCCGCCGGCCTGCGCTTGCGTGCCGCCGTCCCGTGCGCGTCCGATCCGCGCGTGTGCTGCCCGCCGACCGGGCTGTCGTGATGCCTGATTGCTCCCTCCGGTTTTGCCTTTTCCATCGCAGTGGCTCGCTTTTGAAGATGCGCCGGGAGGCCCGTGTTATCTGGGCCTGCGGCACTGTGCACTTGATGATGGAATCTTAAAAGCAGAACAGTTGGCGCGGAGTACACACATCGGATACGCACACAAGAGTACAGTTCGGCGCGAATTTGCGATTTCGTGCGAACTGTACGTCTTAGGAATTGGCGCGGTGAACGGTGATCGGAGGGCAAAGACCATCCGACGTGCGGCGCTGACGGCGCTGGCCGGCCCATGTCGTGCCGCCCCCAACGGGGATGGGTCGCGGCGGCCCGACCCGCACCGCCATAAGCATGGCGTCGGAACGATGCGTGGTGCCGCACGGGCGGTCAGCGAGTCTCGAGGATGAAGGGACAGAGATGCGGCTCCGTCCCGTGACGCAAAGCGCTCAGGCTGAATGCCGGCGCCCGGTTTGCGGATCAATGCATTCGCACGGTCGGCGGCGCGTCGAACTGATCGACGCCGGGCAGCCCGGCAGCAGGCGGCGTTATCGCGCCGCCTGCTGCCGCTGCACTTCCTGCGCTTTCATCTGCAGATACGCACCCCGCTCGACTTCATGCAGTTGCTGCGAATACTGCTCGGTCGCGTCGAACCAGCGCGCGAGCCGCTGGTCGACCGGCTTGTCGAGCGTCGCGAGATAGGTGTCGATCGCGAGGTAGTAGCGCATCGTGTTGCGCTCCAGCAATCCGCGCACGCCGCCGATGTATTGCGGCTGCGCGGCCGATGCGCCGCTGGCGACGGTGAAGCCGACCTTGTCGCTGCCGACCGTCGCGAGGTAGGTCTTCATCGCCATGCGGCCGACCGTGCCGAAGCCGTACGAATACGTGAGGTGCAGGAACGTGCGCGATGCGCCGACCGGCACGGCCTCCAGCGCGATCCGGTAGTCCTTGGTGCCCATCGGGCCGCTGTCGGCGGTCAGGTCGACCTGGAAGTAGTCGGGCGTCGCGGCGGCCACGCCATAGCGAAACTGCACGCGATAGGTATCCGACAGCTTCTGCGCGATCTTGCGGCCGAGGTTCACGTCGAGCACCGGGCCATCGCTGCCGGTCGATGCATGACAGTACTTCGTGTTCAGGTGCAGGATCAGCACCGCGCACCAGTTCGCGGGGCCCTGCGCGGGGTCGTTGAGCTTGCCGTTCACGACGGAGAACGGATAGTCGACGACCGCGTAGATGTCGCCCTTCAGCGACGACGATGCCTCGGACGACTCGAGGTACAGCGGGCGGTGGAACGGGTTGTTCTTCAGTTGCTCGCCGAGGCTGTGATAGCGGTCGAGCAGCGCCGCCGCGCCATCCGCGCCGAACGACAGCGCGCTCCAGCCGACGCATAGCGCGGCAACCAGCGCGTGCCAGGCGCGGCGCGCGTATCGTGGGGCTGGCGGGGCTTGCGGATGTTCGGATGTCTCCATTCTTGTGCTCCAGCGGAGGGCGCCGTGTTGGCGCGCATGGTTCACGGAATACGCCGACCGCTATCGGCTCCGCTTCACCGGTACCGGCAATTGCGCAGCGGTGATCCGGATCAGCGTCGACAGCCATTCGCGGTCATCCCAGCGCTCTCCCCCGATGACGAGATGCGGCTTCGCGGTCGGATACGGCGGACCTTCTTCACACGCACCGAGAAACGCACGTCCGTCCGGGGTCGGCTTGACGAACAGTCGGTCGTCGCACACCAGCGCGACCATTTTGCCGTCGCAGTAGATGCCATATTCGCCGAACATCTTGCGAGCCGATACCGTGCCCGCCGCAGCCATCTGCTCGACGATGAAATCGACGGTTCCCTGACTCGATGCCATCCGCCCGCTCCGTTACCGAATAACCCTTCTGACCGTCACCGATGCGGTGTCGTTCCGTTCAATTCCCGCGCAACCGCTCGGCTCATTTGTCAGCCGAAAACGCACTCGACATCTGCCGCGCCCGCTTCACGTCATCCCCGTGCAGATAAATCGACGTCGTCGAGATCGACGCATGCCGCAGGTTGTCGCGCACCGTCGTCAGCTCGGCGCCGCGCGCGAGCGCATGCGTCGCGTGCGTATGGCGCATCCAGTGCGGGCTCGCCTGCCGCAGCTTCTGCGCGAGCGCCGGGTTGTCGTCGTCGACGAGCGCGGCCGTCTGCGCGAAGAACCGCTGCATCACCTTCCACAGCCGCACGCTCGTGATCCCGGCCGCGCCGTCCTCCGCAAGGTTCGGAATCAGCGGCGTATCCGGCCGCCAGCGCACCGGCGTCACCGGCAGCCGCCGTGCGACCAGATGGCGATCGAGCGCCGTGCGCGCGAGCGGCGGCAGCGCGACGCGCGCGGCCTTGCTGCCTTTGCCGATCACCTTCAGCCATGCATCGCCGTGCGCGTCCGTGTCGATGTCGCCGAGCGTCGCGCCGACCAGTTCGCTTGCACGCAGCCCGGTCGCATAACCGAAATCGAGGATGAAGCGCAGCCGTTGCGCGGCGGCCGGCGTCCAGCCGGACTGCGGCGCGCCGGACGGCTTGTCCTTGCGAAACTCGAGCCCGTCCGCGATCGTGCGCACGAGCAGCCACTCGCCTTCGGTGAACGCATGCGACGTGTCGAGTGCGTTCGCGCCGCGCGTATCGCGCACCTTGACGCCGGCGAACGGATTCGCGAGCAGGTAGCGCTGCTCGATCAGCCAGCGGAACAGCGCGCCGAGCACCGACAGCGTATATGCGGCCGAACGCGCGGACAGCCCGCCTGAAAACGGCCGCCAGTCCGGCGCGCCGCGCGGCCGCACGGGGCCGATCCAGCGTTCGTGCGGCGTCGGGTTGCGCAAAAACGCGCGATACGCGACCGCATCCTCGGTCGTCAGCGACGACAGCGCGCGCCCGCGCTCGACGATCGCCCACAGGATCAGCCGCTCGGCCTCCTTCCGGTACGCGCGGCGCGTCGCGGCCGATTCGTGCAGCGACAGCCATGCGTGCACGGCCGCGTAATCGTTGTCTGCGTCGAGCGTGCTAGTCGCGCGCGGCGCACGAAACGTGCCTGCCGAGCCGTCGACTTCGTGTGGCAGCTTCAATTGCTCCCACGGCACGATGCCGCCGCGCGGCGTCGCCGCGATCAGCGCGCGTGCGCGCTCGGTCAGCTCGGGGTGTGCGGAAAAGAACGCCTCGATATGCCGCGCGCTCGCCACGCCGAGCCCCGCGATCGCGCGCCACCACTGACGCCGGCGCGGAATCCGCACGGTCAGGTCGGCCAGCGTCGCGATCCCGTGCGCACGCAGCGCGACGACCGCACGCGCCGGCAGCCACAGGCCGACGTCGTCGCTGATCTGCGGCACCGGCGGTCGCGCATGGCGCAGCAGGCCGATCGCATCGGTCGCGGCTTTCGCGATCCGCAGGCGCTCGCTGTCGGCATGACCGAGCTGCTCGGCGAGATCGGGCCGCCCGGCCTGCCGCGCGACACGCACGAGGCGACGACGAATCCCGCCGATCACGCCGCGCGCCGACCGCCCTTCGCCGAGCCGGCCGGGCAGGTAGCGCTCGACGGCCTGGCGCACGGTCATGCCCGCGTACCACGCACGCAGCGCGGCGAGTTCGTCGGCGTCGGGAAAGCCCGCGAGCGCGGGTGCGGAATCGGGGGAAGGCAGTGAGGCGAGGCGCGGTGTCATGAGCGCCAGTTTGACAGAACCGCGCACGCTCGAAAACGCCCGAAGCGCCGCAAGACACGTGCGCGATGCCGGACGATGCCCGTGACGACACCCATGTTGTCCGGGAAATCGTCGGCGACGTACTTGAAGGTCGACGCCATCCCGAACGCGAACACCGCACCGAGCACGACGGTCATCGCAACGAACCCGGCCAACGGCATCGCCAGGTTCAGCGACGCGGTGCCGTCGATCGTATGGATCACGAAGTCGGTCGCCGGATACGACAGCAGGAACAGCGCGATCCACGCAACCCACAGCCGCCACACGCGCGGGTCGCGCAACTCCTTGAACGCGTCGAGCATCGAGCCGCCCCGTTTGCCGGCCCCCGGATCGGGCGCCGACGCGAGTCAGCCCTCGCCCTTCGGCCCCGGGTTGAGCATCACGACAAAGCAGGCCACGCCGGCGATCAACGCGATCGCACCGCCACGCAGCGCGATCGTTTCGTCGAACAGCAGCCCGGTCACGACGGCCATCATCCCCGCGAGCGACACGAACACGGCGATCGCCGCGACGACGATCCGGTACTGGCGACGTATCATCGCGCCCTCGCCACGTCAGGCTGCCGCGGCGGAAGCCGGCACGCCGGCATCGTCGCCGCGAATCAGCAGCACCGGGCACTTCGAGCCGCGCACGAAGCGCTCGGCGACGCTCCCGAGCACCACGCGCCGGATGCCGCGCCGCCCGTGCGTGCCGACCACCGCGAGATCGATCCCGTGCTCGGTCACGTAACGCTGCAGGCGCTCCGCGATGTCCTCGCCGATGCTCTCGGTTTCGACGAGCTCGCCCTCGCCTTTCGCGCCGGCCTGCGCGATGACCTGTTCGGCTTCACGCAGCACCTTGCGCCCTTCGTCGCGGATTTCCTCGATGAGCGCGTGCGGGTCGATACGGCCCGCGTACGTGAACAGCACCGACTTGTCGACCACATACACGACGCTGACGTGCGTATCGCCCGCCAGTGCCACCTTCACTGCCTCGGCAAGCGCCTGTTTCGACGAAGCGCTGCCGTCGACGGCCACCATGATCTTCTTGTACATGCGAACCTCGCTGGGGTGAGTTGCCGGGCGCGGGGGCGCGCGGCCATGTCCCCATCATCGGCCCACGGCGGGTGCGAAGCTTGACGGCGATCAAGATTCCCCGGAAGCGCGTCGTGCGGCAAAGCGCCACGCGGCGCAATCGGCGCAATCGGCGCAACCGGCACGCCGGACCGGCGGCCACGCCTGCAACCGAGCGGTCCTGCCGCCGAAGGCGCTATCATCAATGTTGCGACCTTCGTCCGGCCCCTTTTTGCCGGTTCACCTTCAACTCGCTCAACCGACATGACAACGACTACCGAACGCGTGGACGGCGCCGCCCAGCATCTCGTCGCCGCCCGCCATGCCGGCGTGCCCGGCCCGCTGCTGCCCGACGCCTTGCGCCCCGAGAACGTCGATACCGCGCTCGCGATCCAGCATCGCGTCGCCGACCTGCTCGGCGAGACCATCGGCGGCTGGAAATGCGCGCTGCCGCCGCCCGAGCGCGTGATCGTCGCGCCGATCTTCGCGTCGACGATCCGCGAAGCCGATGCGCCGTACCGCGTCGTCGGCGGCCCGATCGTGCGGATCGAGCCGGAAATCGCGTTCGTGCTCGATCGCGACCTGCCCGCCCGCGCGCAGCCGTACGACGAGCGCGACGTGCGCGGCGCGATCCGTGAAGTGCGCATCGTGCTCGAAGTGCTGGGTTGCCGCTATGCGCAGCCCGCGCGCGCGTCGAAATTCGAACTGCTCGCCGACGGGCAGTTCAACCAGGGGCTGTGCGTGGGCCCCGTCGTGCCCGACGGGTTGAACGTGCCGCTCGAGACGCTCGCGCTGTCGTTCGAGGGGGCGCTGAATCGCACGATCGACGGCCGCCATCCGGACGGCGATCCGCTCAAGCCGCTCGTGTGGCTGGTGAATTTCCTCGCATCGCGCGGCGACGGGGCACGCGCCGGCCAGATCGTGACGACCGGTTCGTATGCGGGCGCGATCGACGTGCCGCTCGGCGATGCGCTGACGGTGCGCTTCGGCGAACTCGGCAGCCTGTCGGTGACGCTGACGGCCTGACGTTCAGCGGCGACGGACGGCGCCGCGCGTGAATCCCGGCGGGCGTGCGGCGCCCGGCCCTGCCTGCCGGCGCGACGTGATACCGTTGCACATCGCCCGTCACGCGCGCGAACCGCGTGCACTCCCGTCATTCGCCATGCCGCCGACACTGTTGCCCGCCCTGCTGAACGAAGTCCTGCGCACCGTCGATCGCCGCTACCGGTTGCCACCGCTCGTGCGTGCGTCGTCGCTGAGCGACGCCGCGAACCCGGCCACCGTCATCGCCATCGTGATCGAGGAAGCGCGCCGGATGCAGGCCGCCGGCCGACAGCCCGACCCGGCATTGCAACGCCGCTTCGTCGACGCGCTCGCGCGGATGATCCGCGACGCGATGGACGCGCAATCCGGCGACCCCGCCTTCCAGGCCGCGGTGATTCGACATGGCGCGGCGGCCGTGCGCGAATACGCATCGCTCGCCGCACATGCCGAGCAGGATCGGCGCACGCTGCGCTCGGGCGTCAACACGATCGCGCATCCGGCCCGGCTCGAACGGCACGCGCAGGCATGGCAACGCGAGCCGCTCGCGCGGCTGCATGCGGCCGCGGCCGGCGCATCGTGGGACGATCTCGATGCCACGCTGCGGCACCTGCTCGCGCGACCGGAGATGGCGACCGACACCGCGTTCGAGCAGGACATCGCCAGACTGAAGGACAGTGCCGCGCTGGCGCGGCTGCAGCGTCTCGATGCACTGTCGCAGGATCCGGACGTCCAGCAGTACCGCACGCTGTGGGGCCGCCAGGGTCCGCTCGAAGGCAGCGCGCTCGCCGTCGCGCAGGGCGTCACGTCGCAGCAGCGGGGCGCGGCCGTCGAAGCGCTGGCCGCGCAGGCGCTCGACGCGTTGGCCGCGCAGCTCGATGCGTGCGATGCGCACCGCACGTACCGCGTGGTCACGTCGATGCGCGTGCCGGCGTCGATTCCGGGCAAGCACGACCGCGCGAAAACCGAGTGGGATGCGGTGCTGCTCGAGCGCGCGCGCGGCGACGAGCCGTCGGCCGCGTGGCACGTCCGGTTCCTCGTCGAGGCGAAGGCGTCCGCGGATGCCGCGACGACCGATCTGCCGCGCCTGCTGCGCGGCCTGAGCCTGCTCGCGCAAGCCGACCCGGACACCGTCTATGCGTTCGACACGCGCGAAGGCGCGGTACGCCTGCACGGTGCGTCGCTGCACGCGCTGACGATCGACGATGCCGCATTGCAGCGCGAGGTGCTGTACTGCTGCGATGCGTCGGCAGACCCGGCGCCGCGCCTGCTGGGTGCCGCGAGCCGGATGCAGCTGCTGTCGGCGCCGGCGAGCCTCGAATACGCGAGCGCGCTCACGCGGCACCCGGACGCCGATCCGCACCGCCTCGGCGTCGTCTGGCACGCGCTGCTGGAACTGCCGTCATGGCGCGCGGTGCTGCACCAGTACGAATCGCTGCGGCAGGTTCGGGCGCTGATGGTGGGTGTCGACGACCTGATGGCCGCCATCGAGGGCGACATGGGCGACAGCGCCGCGAACGATGCGTGACGTGTGCGGTATCAACCGGACGAACGTGCGTGCGATGAGGCCGACGCACCGCTTCGTCGACAACGCGGTACCGCACCGCCACCAGTCGCGGCGTCGTCTCCCTTCGGCATGACGCGCAGGATTCCCAGGCTGATCGGCGCTGGCCGGCATGGCCGGCCAGCGCGGCGCGGCCCGCGCAAGCGGGCATGCGCCGATCGCGTCACGACTGGACGAAGGCCAGCAGGTCGGCGTTCAGCACATCGGCGTTGACGGTCAGCATGCCGTGCGAATAGCCCGGATACGTCTTCAGCGTGCCGTTCTTCAGCAGCTTGATCGACTTCAGCGCCGAGTCCGCGATCGGCACGATCTGGTCGTCTTCGCCGTGCAGCACGAGCGTCGGCACCGAGATCGACCGCAGGTCTTCGGTCTGGTCCGTTTCCGAGAAGGCCTTGATGCCTTCGTAGTGCGCCTTGGCGCTGCCTTCCATCCCCTGGCGCCACCAGTTCCGGATCACGCCCTGATGTACCGTCGCGCCGGGCCGGTTGAAGCCGTAGAACGGGCCCGACGGCACGTCCAGGAAGAATTGCGCGCGATTGTCGGCGAGCGCCTTGCGGAAGCCGTCGAAGACGTCGAGCGGCAGGCCTTCCGGATTGGCATCCGTCTTCAGCATCAGCGGCGGCACCGCGCTGACCAGCACCGCCTTCGCGACGCGGCCGGCCGGCTCGCCGTGGCGGGCCACGTAGCGCGCGACTTCGCCGCCGCCGGTCGAGTGACCGACATGAACCGCGTTGCGCAGGTCGAGCGCTTCGGCCACCGCGAACGCGTCCGCCGCGTAGTGATCCATGTCATGGCCGTCGGAAACCTGCGCCGACCGACCGTGGCCGCGGCGGTCGTGCGCGATCACGCGATAGCCCTTCTGGACGAAGAACAGCATCTGGGCATCCCAGTCGTCGGAGGACAGCGGCCAGCCATGGTGGAACACGATCGGCTGTGCATCCTTCGGGCCCCAGTCCTTGTAGAAGATCTCGACGTTGTCCTTCGTGGTGATGGTCGGCATGGCTGCAGGCTCCTTTGGGGTAGGTGAACGTCAAGTGCCGGCCGCCCGGGCGGGCGTCGGTTATGGACTGCGGCGCGGCGGCACACCGCGCCGGTCGATGCGGCACCTCGCTGTTGTAGCGGAAAACCGCGACCGTGTCATGAAGCCGATGACATGCATGCGCGGCCGGCACGCGCGCAAGTCGCTGCGTGCTACCGCGCGGCGCCGGCAGCCGGCGGCAAGAACAACGGCGCACCGGCCTGCGCCAGCGGTTTCACGCGCACGACTATGCTGCTTTCGTCATCGGTCCGGACGGGCACAATCTCGAGGCGGTGTGCTCGCATCCCGAGGCTTGATCGCCCGACGCAACTAACCGTGGGCTTTGCCGCACACGACGCATCGCGCGTCAACCGTCCGTCGACACGGTCACCGCCTCCCACGCGCGCATCTCGTCTTCGAGCGCCGCCCATTTGGCGCGCACGAGGCGCAGCGCATCGCTGCCGAGCAACAGATGGGCCGGCGGACGGTCCGCCGCAATGACAGCGAGCATCGCGCGCGCGGCCTTGGCGGGATCGCCCAATTGCCGGCCGCTTTTTTCCTCGCGCGCCTGGCGGATCGGATCGAAGATCGCGTCGTAGTCGGCGATCGAGCGCGGCGTGCGTGCCATCGAGCGGCCGGCCCAGTCGGTACGGAATGAGCCCGGCGCGACGGCGGTCACCGCGATGCCGAACGGCTCGAGCTCCTTGCCGAGCGTGTCGGAAATTCCTTCCAGCGCGAACTTGCTGCCGCAGTAATAGGCAATGCCGGGCATCGTGATGTGGCCGCCCATCGACGTGATGTTCAGAATGCGGCCGCGCCGGCGTTCGCGCATGAACGGCACGACGGCCTTCATCATCGCGACGGCGCCGAATACGTTGACGTCGAACTGTCGGCGCATTTCCGACAGCGGCGACTCCTCCATGATGCCTTCGTGCCCGTAGCCGGCGTTGTTCACCAGCACGTCGACGGGGCCGACGCTCGACTCGATCTCCGCGACGACGCCGTCGATGCGTTCGAAGTCGGTCACGTCGAGCACGCGCCCGATGGCCGCATGCGGGGACAGCGCTTCGAACGCCTGCCTGGCCTCGTCACTCCTGACGGTGCCGACCACCGTATGACCCGCGGCCAGCGCCTCCTGCGCGAGCGCGCGGCCGAAGCCGCTGCTGACGCCGGTGATGAGCATGAGGTTGCCGGATGCCATGTGAGCTTCTCCCAAATGATGATCGAAGCGTGCATACTAGTCTGACGATCTACGCCAAATAAGCCAGATTCCGCTTATTTTCTTGCATAAAACTATGAGCGCCGCGCCCTCCTCGCCCCGATCGCCGTCGCTGCCCGCGCGCGGCCGCCAACGCCTGATCGCGTTGCTGCATGCGATGGCGCCGGACGAAGGCTACAACCTGACCGCGTTGCCGAGCGTGCGCATCCTGCGTTCGAACCGCGCGCTGTCGCGCACGCCGGTCCTGTACGACCCGGGCATCGTGATCGTGTGCCAGGGCCGCAAGCGCGGCTATTTCGGCGGTGAACGCTATCTGTACGACGAGGATCACTATCTGGCGGTGTCGGTGCCCGTGCCGTTCAGCATGGAAACCGACGCGACGGCGGAGCAGCCGCTGCTCGCGCTGTATCTGCACCTCGATTTCCCGATGGCCGCCGAACTGGCCGCGCAGATCGACCGCGCGGGGAGCGCGGAGCCCGTGCAGGCGCCGCGGAGCATGATATCGACGCCGATGGACGAAGCGATGCAGGCGAGCGTGCTGCGTTTCGTCGAGGCGATGCATCGGCCGCTCGAAGCAGCGGTGCTCGGGCCGGGGCTGCTGCGCGAGCTGTATTTCCGCGTGCTCACCGGCGCGCAGGGCAGCGCAATGAGAAACGCGCTGGCGATGCGCGGCCAGTTCGGCCGGATCGGCCGTTCGCTGCGCATGATCCACGCCGACTACGCGCAGGCGCTCGACGTGTCGCGACTGGCTGGCGAAGCCGGCATGAGCGTGCCGAGCTTCCACAGCCACTTCAAGGCGATCACGCAGGTGTCGCCGATGCAGTACCTGAAGTCGACGCGACTGCATCAGGCACGCCTGCTGATGCTGCGTCAGGACCTGACGGCGGAGGCGGCCGGGTACGCAGTCGGCTATACGAGCCCGTCGCAGTTCAGCCGGGAGTTCAAGCGGCTGTTCGGGCTCACGCCCGCGCAGGAGACGAAGCGCATGCGCGCGCAGTTCGCGATTCCGGCGGCATTCGACGATGCGGTGTATGTGTCGTCGCATTGACGTGCCGCATCCCGCCGCGCGTCAACGCCGTCATCGCGCGCCCACCTTCCACACCGTCACCTCGTGCAGCATCTGACCCGGCTTGAGCACGGTCGTCGGGAACGACGGATGGTTCGGCGAATGGGGGAAGTGCTCGGCTTCCAGCGCGAACGCGTCGGTCTGCCGGCAAGCCCGCCCTTGCCCGCCGACCGTTGCGAACGCACAGATCCGTAGTAGCGGGCGGAGCGGCCAACATGGAATGCCTCCGAAGCCGGTTTCTTCGCGACGGTGCGCAAATCGCGTGCCTGCACGGCGCCCGGCGATATGCCGATCGACGCGCTCACGCAGTGCCGTCGGCCGTCGCGCACGAACGTCGACGACGGTCGACACGCGCCGCTTCGCATCACCGCAGGTCCCGATCGTCGCGCGGCCCGGTCACAGCTTCGAAATGGCCGCCTCGATCCCAGATGACGACCTTACGTGCGTCCGGCTCGTCGGACCCGAGGCTATCCCGGTGGACGACGCCGTTCAGTTCCGATATGACTTCGACCTTCAATTTCGGCTGCACGCCGGGATCGGCGTTGATCAGATCGACCAGCCTCCGTGCGGGTGCGCTGCCGGCAGAGAGCTTTTCGCCGTCGGGGAGACGCTCGCCCGGAACATTCTTGAGAATCTCGCGATACTGATTGACCAGCGCAGGATGCAACGAATCGAAGTTGCCGGTCGCATGCTGGAGCACCGAAATCAGGAAACAGTTGTTGGTGCCACCGGGGGTGATGCCGTCATTCGGTACGGCGCGCATCCCTGCCTGCGTCAGTGCCCGTTCGATGCGAGGCGAGGTCATGCTCGCAGCGACTGCTTCCTGTAAGTACTCGAGCTTGCTCGAATAGAGTTGTTGTCTTTCGGCCGGCAAGTCGTCCCAATCGGTGATGCGGCCACCGTGAGCCGTCGCGCCGGCGTCGAAATGCTCGTCGATTGCAGGTAGGTCCTTGAGAAAGGCCTCCGTGCGGCTCTGCTCCAGCGCGAGGCGCAGTTGCGCCTGTTCTTCCGCGAGCGTGGCGGGGGGCCGCAAGTCGGTAAAGGTTCGCGAAGGCGCTGCGTGCGATGACGCATTTGCAGTTAGCCGCGGCACGTGGACCGGCGGCCGGGGCCAGTCGATGTGCAGCTGTGCGAAGACCGAGTCACGGGTTGGCGGCATCGGCGCAGATGGCGACGCCGGGCCTGCGGCCGCAAACATCCGACTCGCGGCAGTCGCTTCGGCTGGAGGGCGTCGAATCGAAACCGCGGCAATCGCCGATGTCGCGGCGCCCGGACGCCCAGGGCGCAGCAGTGGCGCGGACAGCGCGCTGCGCTGCCGCGCAACGGCATCGGTGGCAGCGCGGGGCGCTGGCGCAGCGAGGCCGGCAAGCGGGCCGGCCGGCCGGTGCGTCGTACGGACGGTACGCGCGATCGCGTGCGCCTCGTGCATGGCCTCCAAGACCGGCAACAATGCACTGGTGATTCTGTTGACCATCGACGCTCCCCACCTCAAGATTTTCAGGCCGACCGGTTCCCGTCTTCAAAACAGTATCGAGCCGCTCGATACGAAAGGTAAGCACGCGCGCGTGCCGATACAATGCAAACCGCGACACCGGATCGTATTGCTTCGCAACCCGAAACATTGCTTCGCCGAGATTGCCATGTGCCCGGTGAGCGCCCCGATCCGCGTTCGGTCGAAACCACGCCGCGCGAATGCCGGCACCGGCGGTACGGCTCGCGCATACGTGCGGCCCGGCCGCCGATGCGCATGACGCGCGGCCGGACCGCGTCCCCGTCAGCCGCGGCCTAGCGCGCCGGGCGCAACGCGAAGCCTGCCAGCGCGCCGACGATGCACAGCGCGCCCACATAAATCTCCGGCGCCTGCGGGTTCGATTTCAGCATCACGGACACGAACACCGGCGTCAGGCCGCCGAACAGCGCATACGCGACGTTATACGAGAACGAGATCCCTGAAAAACGCACGACCGGCGGAAACGCCTTGACCATGGCTACCGGAATCGCCGCCACCGCACCGACGAAGAAACCGGATATCGCATAGAGCGGCAGCAGCAATGACGGATCGACGGCGAGCTGCCGGAGCATGAAAAAATACGACGCGCCGAGCAGCAGGCAGCCGCAAAAAATCGTGCGGGCGGTGCCGATGCGTCCGGCCACCGTACCGGCGACGATACATCCGATCGTCAGGCAGAGCGTCGCGGCCGAATTGGCCTGCAGCGCGAGCGCCGGCTCGATATGAAAACGCTTGGCGACGAGCGTCGGCGTCATCAGGATCACGACGACGATCGCGGCGGTCAGCGTCCACGTGAGCATCATCGAAACCAGCACGGCCCTGCCGTGATCGCGCAGCACCGCCTTCAACGGCACGTCGCGGGTCAGCGCCCGGCTGCGCTTCATGTCGATGAACACGGGCGTTTCATGGAGCCAGCGTCGCAGAAATGCGGACAGGGTCCCGAACAGCCCGCCGGCCACGAAAGGAATCCGCCATGCATACTCGCCGATGGCGGCATGCGAGTAGTGCTGGTTGATCCCCGCCGCGATCAGCGAGCCGAGCAGAATGCCGAGCGTGAGGCCGCCCGTCAGCAGGCCGCACGCATAGCCGACATGGCGCGGCGGCACGTGCTCGGACACGAACACCCACGCGCCGGGCACCTCGCCGCCCACCGCCGCGCCTTGCAACACGCGGCACAGCAGGAGCAGCACGGGCGCGGCCACGCCGATGGATGCGTAGGTCGGCAGCAACCCCATCATCAACGTCGGCAGTGCCATCAGCATCACGCTCATCGTGAACATGCGCTTGCGGCCGACGAGATCGCCGAAATGCGCCATGATCACGCCGCCGAGGGGGCGCGCGAGATAGCCGGCCGCGAACACCCCGAACGTCTGCACCTGGCGCAGCCAGTCGGGAATCGACTGCGGGAAGAACAATTGACCGATGACCGTCGCGAAAAACACGTAAATCACGAAGTCGTAAAACTCTAGTGCGCCGCCCAGCGCGGCAAGCACCAGCGTTCGGTGGTCGCCGCCTGTCAGCGGACGGGGCGGTACAGCCGGAATAGAAAGCGAGTCTGTTGAGTTCATCTGGAGGAGGTCTGGAGTCACGGACGGCGCGTCAAGCCAAGGACGTGCTACTTGCTCAAAACACCCGCGCGACTCATTTCATTCCGTCTTGCATCGATTTGTCGACGCGGCCGACGTCGCATCCGATCGAGACCGCGCTGTGCCAGCGACCTCGCAGCGCACGCGCGCTGGCATGGAATTCGCGCTCCGTGTGACGGCTTCGCGCCACGACGGACCGCCTCCGGGCGGACCGAGTAATAAAGAGGCAATTGCGCCGCAAATGGGCAGATGTGCTCTGCCCTTCCGGCTCGTTACACCATGCCATCACTTGAAACATCAACCGGATCTTCAGGGACACATGAAAGTCAATTCGTCGAATTCGGCTCCGTCAGTCGATGACGGGCAGCCCCGCCAGACAGGCACCGAAATGAACAACCGCCTCCAGATCATCGGGAGGAAATCGAACGGGCTTGCGCCCGCGCTAACGGGATTGGCTTCGAGGAGCCGCAAAATCGCACTAACGGAACGGCCATCTGCTTCGACCTCTCACGGCACTGCGTTTCACGCACCAGAACAGAATCCATTCCTGCAACCGGCGCATCGCGACCTGTTGAAATCGGCCACTGCCGAAATAGCTCACACCCTCGAAGATCTTGGCACCGGTCTGCTTGTCCATGGCAGCAAGCCGGGATGGTTTATCGAGCGGCACGATGAAAATTCGGGCTATACCGCCATATCGTCGCTGATGGAAAGTCCCCTACTGACGCTGCGTGATGGATTCACCCTGATTCGACTCGAATCGTCACCCGGATCATCCCGGGGCTTCTTCCTCATCAACAAAAAGAACCTGCACGACCTGGCAAACGAACCCCAAGCATATTCGTATTTTATTGATACTTTGTGCCCCGGTCAGAGACCAGCGCCGCATCGACTAGTAGACGAACACATCATTCCGGCGATAGCGCCCAGCGTCCTCGGTGACAGCGCGAAAGGTGAAGCGTTAATGGGTGTGGTGCTCGGCTTTGGTGTATCCAGCGCCCTCCAATTCAATTCGTTCACGCCAGAGGCGAAATTACAACGCTTGAAATGGCTAACCGGCAAGACTGCAGAATCGCACGCCAACCTTCAGAAAATGTCCGCTCTTCACAGAGTTTCAAACAAGCTGGTAAACAACACGGTGGTGCCACCTCATGTTCCATTGTTTATTCCAGCGGACGACCCCGTCACGACCGCCCTCGTCGACAAATATCACCAGGAAAGTGCCGCGCTGT
Organism: Burkholderia sp. Bp8998; assembly: GCF_003854235.1. Classification (NCBI taxonomy): domain Bacteria; kingdom Pseudomonadati; phylum Pseudomonadota; class Betaproteobacteria; order Burkholderiales; family Burkholderiaceae; genus Burkholderia; species Burkholderia sp. Bp8998. The sequence continues at coordinate 111,934 of NZ_QTQF01000022.1, read as the reverse complement.
ACGACCACTGGAAATCGTTGAAGAAGACACCGCCATACAATGACCTGAAGAAGAACGAAATGATTGCCGCCGATTTTCTGGGACGCCTGTTCAAGGCCGTTCCCGCCAATGGCGAAGCGTCTGGCACGCGACCGAACATGGGCGCCTCGCGGAGGTAACCCGCCGCGAGGCCGGGAATAAACGGCGACAGGAGCGTGTTCTATATGGATACAAAGTCCCAACGGGCCTATCGCACGCGTGCACTTGCATCTGCCGCTGGGCGAGATGCCGCATCGCGACGCGTTGCGCGAAACGATGTGCGCGATCGTCGCCGAATGCGTCGCCGTCGCCGCGGCCGAAGGCGTGCATGTCGACGACGATCCGGCGGATATCGTCGCGCAGATCGAAGCGACGATTCCGCCGGGCCAGTATTCGTCGACAGCGCAGGATCTGGCGCGCGGCAAACCCTGCGAAATCGACTACCTGAACGGCGCGGTCGTTCGGCGCGGTCGGGCCGCACGCATCGGCACGCCGGTCAATCAGACGCTCTATCTGCTTGTGAAGATGCTGGGAGCGAAGGCCGCGGCGCGATCGTGACGTCCGACGATCGCGTGGGGCCGGCCGGGGCAGGCAGTCCCGTCGCATCGGTCGGCCGATCCGTGACGCCGGCCTCGAGATCGTCTGTCGGCCGCTGCCGCCGCGGCGACGCGCTCGCCGCACCGACGAAAGCCGGCAGCATGAACCCGATGGCCAGCGCGGCCAACACATTGGTCACCAGCGCGGCGTCTTTCGGACCGAGCTTCGCAGCCGGCCCGACCTGGCTGATCGCGCCTATCAGACCGAACAACGCGACGAAAAGCGATTGGCGTCCGAGCATGGCCCCCATCGCCTTGTCTGCGAAATCCTCCCGGCTCGCGCGGCCGATCGTGCGATCGTTCGGTCGATCGTCGCGGGCATTCGCGACAAAGGGAAGGTGCAGGTTGGCCGTCAGCTCGAGGTTCCCGACAGCCCGCATCCCCTCCTGCACGCCGCTCTTCAGCGTCGGGGCGACATCGAACTTGTCGAAAAATGCGGTGAGCGCGGGATAGCACAGCGCGTCCATCGTCTCGCCGAATGCGTTGGCGGCGGAAAAGGCAAGCAGGGAAGGCGTCGCGTGCGCGACCGATCCGGACACCGTCGCCGCGCTTGTGCCGGAGTGCGATGTGCCCACGCCCTGCAATGTATTGACCACGAACTGATTGATGCAATAGATCGCCGCGTCCGCCAGCACGGCGTTCCTGTTCGGCGCGATTTTTCCCGGGTCCCGATTGTCGCCGAGACGGACGAACACATTCAGCATATCGCGAGAGATCGGATACACCGTCGCCTTCGCCAACAGCGCAGCCGCGTCGCCGAATCCGCCCGTGGTGGCGGCAGCGACGCCGGCGCCCGATAGCCACATAACGTTGCTCGCCTGTCCAAACTTCGTCCAGGCATTCGTCCGCCCGTCCCTGCGTTGTTTCAAAAACACCAGCGCGTTAAGCAACGCAGTGGCGCCGAGAATCGTGCCGGATATCGCGATCTTGGTGGACTGGGGCGAATGCTCGAGCGATTTCGCGACCTCATGCCCACAGACTTCACGGAGATAGGTCGTCAACAGGGTAATGGTCCCTTCGCGCACAATTGCGGTGCCGATGTTGGTCGTCATGCGCCGAAGCGTCGGAAGAAGCTCTGCCGACAGCGCATGTTCCGCTAGTGACGGCGGCAGCGACTGCGCAGACACCGACCTCGTCAACGTCGACCCGGTCGACGGAGATGGCTGCCGCGTCGGTGACGCCTGCGGGGTGTGCGCTCGGGCCGGCGGTGATTCTGCGATCGTCTCCGACACGGACTCGCGCGCGTGTTGGGAAGAAACCGTCCCGGCCGGCTCTGCCGCCGATTTCGCCCATTCCGGCACGATGGGGACCGGGATGCCGGAAGGACCGCGCGGGTCGCGCGATCCGGCCGGCAGCAGTACCGCCGTCCTAGGCGGACGCTCGTCACCTTCCATGCGCTCGTTACGCTTTTCTGCACGCGGCTTGTTCGGCAATCGCGCAAAGCGATTCGGATGAAGTTCGCGGGTCCGCGGCGCCAAAGGCGTACTTCGGTCACGCTCGCCGCCGAGGCTCGATGTCTGCGGACGGTTTTGCGACAGTTCAGACAAGGCGGACGAGACACGACTGTCACGTCTCACCGACCTTTTGCCGGACGGACTCGGAGTGGTCGCCTCGTCCGAGTGTGCATCGACAGAAGCCGCGAACGACTGCGTCACATCAGCAGGTCTCATTGCAATGCCCCCCAAAATTGCCGCGTTGTCATGGGATTCAGCGAACAAACCGATCTGCGCCAGAACCGTCAAACCATGTCGGCACCGGTCGGCGCCGAGCGTCGCGGCTGGCCGTTTGCAACGTCGGCGATGGCTCCTGGTATGCGTGCGACGACGTCGCTGATTGGCTGTAGCACATGCGCCTGTGCTGCGCCGGGCAGTGCCTGCGCGGCCTGCCCGAGCGCGTGCAAATATTGCACACCGCGCCCGGCGCCCGCTGCCAGCAACCCCATCGCGCCGCCGAGCACCAACGTGACGCCATAACCGATTTGGGCATTGATCTCGCCAGCGGGCCGGGCGATCCGGTCGAGATCGGCGAGCGACGTGCTCTCCGATTGCGAAATCTGGCGCAGCATGCCGCTTTGCTTGGCGCGGTCGGTGGTAATCCACCCGTCCACATGGTTGGGCCCGCTGCCCACCCACCTTTCGGTCACCATCGAGGACAGCATGCTGATGACCTCGGTCGGCGTCGAGTACATCAGCGTAATGAGCTGTTCGATCGAGCTCGGGATGGTGCCCCTGTATTCGAGAACGGACAGGAGCGCCCCGAGCGTTGCGGCAATTTCGCCGCCGGTGGCCATCGAACGGATCGACGACCCGGTTCCACGGGCCGCGCGCAAGGTATTGAGCGCTTCGTCCTCGACGTGCTTGCGCGCATCGTTCGCGGCCGGCCGCGGAATCGTGTCGGCCCGGATCATGGCCATCTTGGCCTCGACCAGTTCATCTAGCTTCTTCTTGACTTCCAGCGGGACCATCGCGCCGGACGTCCATGTCGCGAGCAAGTTGGTGCCTTGTTTCACCGCCAGCAGAGCGAACGCAAGACCATGATTGCCGCTGTCTCTCGCCTCGATAGCCGCCTGGCGCACGACATTGTTCGGAATCGAACCGATGGCCGCGATCGAACCGGAATAGGCCGCGCCCTTCAGGTCGCCCAACGCCGTGGCCAGGTCGGGCGGCAGGAAGCGACCGCCCTCCATCACCGCCATCAGCCGCTGGATGACTATCGAATCGAAAGTTTCGGCGACCAGCGGTGTCAGCGAATCGAGGTAGGCGCCCCCTCGTGCCGCGGGTTCGCGACCTATGGCCTTCTTGACGCTGTTCCAGATGCCATAGTCGAAGGCCGCGCCGATCCCGCCGGTGCCGGCCAGGCTGGCGACCAGGCCATACGTCAATTCCTTGTTGAAGTCCTTGTTGGCAGCAAGCGACAGCAACGACATCGCGCCGAAATCGTGGCGGAATTTCGTTACCCGTGTGTTCCGCTCCGAATCGTCGGGCGGCGCCGTCAGCACGGATTGCAGACGGGCGCCCAACCCGCTATCCGGCGTCACATGAATGCGCAAGCCGATATTGCGCAGGAATTCGCTCGGGTGCTGGTTCGCCTCCGGCACGCGGGCCCCGGGCGTAAATGCGTCCTCCCGCTTGGCAATGGCATCGCGCAACAGATCAATGGCCAACAGCGGTTTGCCGCCTGCAAATTTCATGAACAGGCCCATCTTGTCCATCAGGTTCTCGTCCCATTCGACCTGGATGCGAGCCCCGTGCGGGGGCGTCAACCCGTTGACAGAGGGATCCAGGTGGGCGATGAGTTCGAGCATGCCCTGCACGCCCTGGTCGTCATCGCAACGCAGGTTTCCGTCCGTACCGACGCTCAGCGTGCCGCCGCACGGCGACGGCATCTTGAACGTGATCTCGTCGTCGCTGGATTCGGTGCTCGAATGAGAACGAGCGGCAGAGGGCGCGCGAGAGAGACTGCTCATTTCGATCGGCGATTCGACGTCGTGCACGCTCGTCGCATCGGCAGCGCCGTGCCGTCCCGTCGACGTCGAGCGACGCCTGGCGGGCGACGCGTTGCGGCGGCCGGCGCCGACGGTCGATGACGACAGTTGCGGGCTGCGCGACGGCAGCCTCGACAACGGCGATGACGCAATCTCCGGGCTCTTGTCCGTGGAGCGCCGTGTATCAGGCTGATGCGACGGCGCGTGCGATGCGTCACCATCTTGTACGAAATCGTGAGGGGTCGAGGCAGAGCGAATCGACGATGGCATGGCGAATGCACCTTGATGGAAGGATCGGAATCGATGGTGCGGATGCTACGTAGGCTGCCGTCGGCGTCGCGTCGGGCAGACGAAGCGGGATATCGATGCGCGAACGTCCGCCAACGAGAAGCGGCAGAATGCAGTAGATGCGCAGGCATCCAGCCGAAGCCGCCACCACGCCGGTTCGACGACCGACCAGCGCGTGGTTCGCACTGCCGACATTCGCCGGCATCTCGTTCGCATGGAACTCACCCGCTTCGCAAGCGTTTATCGAATCGCGGCGATGTTGGCTAGATTGTCGATGCGTACATCCGCCTGAAACACGGCAGGTTCGCACCTTTCCAACTCCAGTGAGAATGCCATGTCCGTCGAAATGCCCAATACTGCCAATACTCCGAACGTCGATGACTGGAACAAATCCATCTCGAACGACGCCAACAAGTACGGCGACAATATTCGGAAGTTCATTGACGACAATGTCAAGAAATACTCGAAGCAATTCACCGACGACATGAAGAACGCGATGACGCCGGGTGAAAACAACCCGCAGTACCAGTCGGCGCTGAAGGATTGGAGCAGCAAGAATCCGGACGCCGCCAAAAACTTCGACAAGAGCGCCAACGATCCGAAGCAGAAGAAGCAGGTCATCAATCAACTGCAGATGGCGATCAACAGGGGCGAGATCACGAAAGACCAGGCATCCAAACTGTTGACGCAAGGACCGGCGGCGCACGAGTACGATTTCTCGTCGAAAGGCCACAACGGTACGTCCGCCGGGGCTTACGCGATCGCGCATGAAACCGGCGGTGCACTCGACGGAGACTCCTCCGATCCGAAGAAAGCGGGCCGCGAATATATTGCGTCGCAAGTCTTCTCGTTCGGCGGCGCGTTCAAGAACCCGCTCAGTGTTGCGCTCGATCCGACCGAGAGCCATTCGGCCCAGAACATCATGAGCCCGTGGATCAGTCCGTTGAGCATCGGGGGACAATGGCTGGGCCAGTTCGACTGATAAAGCATGACGCTCGCGCGCGGTGCGCGCGAGCGTGCCTCCCCGAACGCACGACAGGGGCCGGCATGTTCGACGCCGGCCCCTCTCTACAGCACTCACGCGCTCCGCACGAACCGGATTCTCACGCGCTGGTGCCGCGTGCTTCTTCCGCGATCCGACGCTCGACGATCCGGCGTGCGCGAATCGCGCCTGCGTCGGTGGCGAGCAGTACCGGCCGCTGCGCCCAGAAATCCGTTACGCCCAACGCCGCTTGTTGCGCCTCGAGCATCGGCAGATCTTCATCGCGGAACGGCACCATCAGCCCGGCGACCGCGTAATCGACCAGCGCGCGCGCCGCGGGACCGAGCGCCTTCGGCAGACCGAACGCGAAGAAATAATGCGTGCTCGCGGCCGTCTCGGGCGTCAGCAGATGCGCCGAGCGCGATACCCGCCCGTGGGCCGCGCCGCTCGGGCACACCGCGACGTCGATCGCGAGCAGGGACGGCGGATCCCAGCGCACTTCCAGATGGCGATCCGCTCGCACGCCATCGGGCACGCCGAAGGCACGCGCCACGAACGCCGGCAACCGTTCCGCCTGCGTTCGCCTCGACGAGCGCACCGTGTCGCCGTCCTGCTCGACGCGGCCCGGATCGCGTGCGATCGCGTCGCTGCCGAGCGTGTCTGGATGCAGATACTGGAAATGGCTGAGGTCGAGCAGGTTGTCCACGCTCAACTGATAGTGCGCCCGCGTCAGCAGATAACCGGTGCTCACTTCGTTATCCTCTGGATCGATGAACGAGAAATCCGGCAAGGACGCACCCGCGTCGGCCAGCGCGGCGTCACCCATCCAGATCCACACTGCGCCATGACGCTCGATCACCGGAAAGCTGCGCACGTGCGCGGCAGCCGGAATGCGGCCGTCGCCGTGCGGATTGTGCGTGCAACGGCCCGTGCCGTCGAAGCGCAGGCCATGATAGGGACAGCCCACCGTCCCGTCGCGGACATCGCCCTTGTGCAGCGGCGCGAAGCGGTGCGGACAACGGTCCGACAGCGCGCGCGCACCATGCTGGGCGTCGCGAAACAGCATCACGGGGTCACCCAGCAGCGTGCGGCCGAACCCCTTGTCCGTCGACAGCTCGTGGCTCCATGCCGCGATATACCAGGCATTTCGAATGAATGTCATGTTTCTGGTCCTCTTGTCGCGAAGCGCGGCGGGCACTACCGCAAGCGCCGCGCGCTGTTTACGCTCACGGTTCGAATTGCGCCGGTCCGCCGCCCCATCGCGTCAACGTCTGCTGAATCCGGCGCACATAGGCATCGCGCAGCTTCGGCGTTTCGGAGTGGTAGGCGCCCACCGCTTCCCAGGTGTTGCCGTGCTTGAGCATCTGCTTCTTCAGTTGCCAGGCGGCCACGTAGATGTTCACGCACTCGTCGCGCAGCGACTGCGCATCGATGCCGAAACCGGCCAGCTCGCGCAGATGAATCGAGTTGATCTGCAGTTCCCCGATATCGATCGAGCCGTTGACGTTGCGATGCTCGGCCGCCGGGTTGCCGCGCGATTCGACCCAGGCAATCGCGCGCAACACGTGAGCACTGACGCCCTGATAGTTCGCCGCCGCGTCGAAGCAATCCGCGAACGCGCACGGGGTCAGGCAACAGGACAGCACGGCGGCGGCCATGCCGCGTGCGATGGTGTGACGGCCGCCGCGAGTCCATTGCCGCGACGGCAGGAAATATCGACGAGTCGTGTTGGATCCGATGGGTCGAATGGTCGGCATGGGTGCACGGCGCGCGCGCAGTCCGGTCCATGTCCGGTCGGCGCGCACGGACAACACACGCACCGTGCACCGTCGCCGTGCCGGATGAAAAGTAACCACGGCCGTGATCGACGTCCATCGCGCCACCGCCGCAACGTGCCGTGCGGTTCGGATCGGCGCGTGTCGCTTCGCGCACTCGAAGCCGCGAGCGGTGCTCGCCGCGACTCGATGGCCCGCCGTTCGGGTGACGCCACGAGACTTCGTCCCGCCGACACGACGAGCGGCCACGCGGGGCTATAACCGCGACACCCCTTTCCTGCGCTGGGAGAATCACGTGGCATCCATCAGAACCGTATCGCCGTCGCCCGGTAACGCCGAATCCATCGGGGACCATTCCAGACCCGGTAGTGCCGATCATTCGGACGGCGCCCCGCGATCTCCGCGGTCGCGATCGCAATCCATCTCGTCAGCGCTGATGAGCCTTCAACATGCACGAGCGGACAGCCCTTCGCGCAGCCGGATATCGGTGCGCCCGTTTCCGGCTGGCCGGGCAAGATCACTTGGCCCGTCGACGCCGGCGAACGACACACCTTCGATCGCCGCGCCGCGCCCCGTAAGGGCCAGCGACGCGGTTTCCTTGCAGGGCCTCGGGCATTATCATGCGCCTTCGCCCATGCGTCTGCGGCCGACGTCGGCACCTCCGAGGATGGACGCGGAATCGTCATCGATAGCCTCCGATCCGCCGCCAGCCTACACGCCGGCCTCGCCGCACCCGCCCGGAGAAACCGGGATCCGCTACGGTCCGCCACCGGGGTCGCCGCCGGGGTGGAAGGCCGAGTTCGATGGCGCTCAGCGCGACGGTCCGTCACCGGGGCGGCCGCCGGGGTGGAAGTCCGAGTTCGATGGCGCTCAGCGCTACGGTCCGCCGCCGGGGCGACCGGCCGAATCGCATTGGATGCCGCGGCGGTTATCGCAACTCGTGAACATGGGAGGCCAGATCGCCGACATCGCCCTGTCGACTTTCAACGCAATCCTGCAAATCCTGGTGAAGGGCGCACACAAGATCGAGGAGCTTTCGAAGAGGTAAGCATGCGCGACGCATCACGGATGCTTGGCGGGTGGCGCGTGGTGCCACGGCCACCCGCCGCGCTCGTTCGCGGCGTCGGAGCGGCCAGCCAACGGTAACAGAACGTCAAAGATCGCAGAGCACCCGGACCCCGGGTGCAACGATGTACTCGACAAATGACTGTCATCCGTTCGCACCTCAACCGCTTTTCCGACAGGAGCACGCCATGCTGTCCACCCTCTATTTCGCTATCGCATCGGCCTTGTCGTCGGCAGATACGTCGTCGACGTTCTGTACCAAGATGTTCGCGGGCCAGTTCCTGGATGCAGCGAACCTCGCCGCCCATCGCGCCGACACGGAACGGCCAGCGGGCGCGCCGGACGTCGAAGCATTGCAGGCGTATGCGGACGTCCAGCTCGTGCTGGGGCGCCATGAAGACGCGGAAGAAACGTATCGTCGAGTGCAGAAGGCGCTGACTGGCGAGCGCGTCGCGATCCGGGCGGCACTGAGCCGCAATGCAGCCTGGCAGGCACTGTTTCGCAACCGTTTCGGCACCGCGCTGATGTGCTTCAAGCGCATTGCCGACGAAGCGTCGCCGACGCAACGTCTCGAAAGCCTCGTCGGCGCGACGCTCGTGCTGTTCCATCTCGGCCGCCTCGACGGCGCACGCACGCGCCTCGACATGATGTCGGAGCTGGCCGTCGCCGCGCCGGACAAGCGCTGGCGCCGGCTGGTGGATGCATTGCGCCGGGATCTGCTCGCGCAATACCACCTGCGCGCTTGCGAGCCGATCGCCGACCACATCTACTGGCACTCGGGGCATCCGGTCGCCCTCGAGCCGGCGGCGAACGAGGTCGGCGGCGGCATGTCGACGTTGTCCGACGAACAGACGCCGATGATCGCCGTGCTCGCGCAGCGCGCCGACTATCTTCAGCAGCTGCAATCGCTCGCGCGCGGCAGCGAGGCGGTGCTGGAGCGCATCGAGGTGTATCTGCGCTGGAGCGTCGGGGCCGGACTGCACGACTACCATCGCGCGCTGCGCCTCGAAGTCGCGCTCGCCGCGCTGGCCGGCAACGCGACGCGGATCGCCGAAACGATGCTGCGCATGTTCAACGACACGTCGATGCCCGGCAACCAGCATGCGCGCTGGTATCTCGAGTACCTCTATTGCCAGTCGAAGGTTCGTCAGCAGCAGGGGCGTCTGCAGGACTATTCGCAGCTGTATGGCCGGTATGCGCTGCTCTCGATCAAGCACGTGCGCGAGGACGGCTCGCTGCTGTCATCCGCGTCCGGCGAGCGCGCCGAACCCGTCGCGGACGACATCAGCGCACGGTTGCCGGGAAAATATCGCCGCGCGTACCGCTACCTGACCGAATGTCTCGATCGCCCGGATCTGTCCGTGCGCGAAGTCGCCACGCATATCGGCGTCACCGAACGCGCGCTGCAGCTCGCGTTCAAGACCCATCTCGGCATCACGCCGAGCGAGCTGATCCGCCGCCAACGGATGGAGCACATTCGCGATGAACTGATGGCGGACGACACGCTGGCCCCCAGCGTGCTGCAAATCGCCAACCGCTGGGGCGTGCAACATCGTTCGACACTCCTGAACGGCTACCGGAAGATGTTCAAGGAAACGCCTTCCGAAACCTTGGCGCGCTGACGCGGGGCACGGCATGAATACCTTCTGTCCGCCGACGATCATCGAAACCGACGCGCTCCGCTTGCGGCCGTTTGTCGATGCCGATGCCGACGCACTCTTCCACGCGTTGCTCGGCGACCCCGCCGTCACGGAATGGCTGCCGTTCCCGACGCATCGCAACGTCGCGCAAACGCGCGCTTTCATCCGCCATTGCCGCCTCGGCTGGTCCAGCAAGACGCGCTTCACCTGGGCGATGGAGGACTTGCAGACCGGCCGCCTCGTGGCGGCGATCGATCTCGCGCCCGCGCCGCCGCGCGCCGAGATCGGCGTCGTCACGAGCCGCTGCGAAGGCCATCGGCGGCGACGCGCGGGGCTGGCCGCGCTGTTGATGCTGATCGACTGGCTGCTCACGCAGCCGCAGCTGTACCGTATCCACGCGTATTGCGCGCCCGAAGGCCCCGCGGCCAGCACGATGTCGCGGCTCGGATTCACCCTCGAGGCGAGGCTGGCCAACTGGGAGCCGCGCCCGAATCGCAACCTGGCCGCCTGCGACGCGCTGCTGTTCGCCATCACGCGTGGCGCCAACGATACGTCGTCGCGCATCGCGCGGCGACTGGCGTTGCGGCACGCGCCGTTCCCGGTCGTTCAGGACCGCCCCGAACCATGAGCGGCATCGCGTGTCGCGCGGAGCGGCGTGCTCACCGGCTCGTTCGTCGAAAATCCCATCGCACATGAGAACATCACCGCCCGCACAAGCCGATGCGATCGCGATCGGCGTGCCGGCCGCCGACGCCGAGCAGCGCGCGTCCCGATCCGTTTCTCGGCCGTCACGCGCCGATTCCCCCCCACACCTCGGAGGTCTTCAGCGACAACGACGCGAGACGTCGTCGCCTGTTTCGCCGGCTGACGACGCGCATGCCGCGCCGGCACCGCGCTCGAGCGCGGCTGCTGCATTCGCGCGGCCCGCAGGAATCAATCGATTCGCCGGTGCGAAACAGAAGCTCGCCGGATTGCGGAGCCGGATCGCCGAGCGGGTCAGCGGGTCGTCGGTGAAGCGTGGAATCGGGGATTGCGTCGACTTCGGGATGCTGCAACCGAAGATCAGTAACGGTCGAGGGAACGACGGCGCGACGACGATTACCGTCGGCAAGCGACATTTTTTCGTCCGGACGATGGCGCTTCAGTCCGCCGACGGGAAAGTGGATCGTATTCGGGTGATCGCCGAGCGCGCCGCCGAAACCGGAAAATCGGCCACATTCAGCGGGTTTCATCCCGTCACCGCGAATCTCACGCCCGATACGACGATCGAGCTTTTCAGTACGTCGAACGGCGAATGGGCCATGTTCGGTCAGCAACCCGCCAAGACGTCGGCCAACTGGCTCGCCGCGGACGCATTCGACGCGCTGGATCAGCCGGCCCGCTCCTCCGGGATCGTACGGATCGGGACGCGCGAGTTCTGCCAGGCCCGGCTGATGACCGTACCCGCCATCGACGGTCCGTGCGCGCCGGTCGTGGTCGAGCGGGTCGTCGGCACGAAGGCGGCCGCGGATCGGTATCGCTTGTTGGGCGCCGGTCTGAGCGCGGGCCGGACGATTCAGCTTGCCGGCCACGCCATCTCCGCCGATCCGTTCGAAACGGCGATCGTCGCGCAACTCGAACACCGCTGGGGCGGCTCGAACGGCCTCGATTCCGTGAAGGCCGCCGCGATCCATGCGTTCCGCGCCGGCATGCCCGCGCAAGAAGCGGTCGTGCTCGCCGAGCAGCTCGCGTCGGACCCGCGGACCGATCTCGGCGCTGACGGCCCGGCTGGCTATGCCGCGGCCGGCGCAAGCGCCGGATTGACGCGACGGGCCGGGTACGACCCGGCCACGGCGGCGCACGTCGCGCAGGCAGTCGTGCGCACCGCCGAATCGATGCATTCGCCCGGTCAGGATCATGCGACGGCCGGACGACTCGGCGCAATCGCGCAGGCTTACGACGACGCCACGCAGGGTCTCGCGAGCATGCGTGAAGCCGTCAAGGCCATGGACAGACGCGCACTGGGGCCGGACCTCACGGCAATCAACACGGCTGCCCGGGAACTGTTCATCGAGAAAATTCCCGCCGCGGACATCGCGAAGGCCGCGGATGCGGCAGCACGATGCGCGATCCAGACGCTGCGAGCCAACGCGAGCTGGACCGAAGCATCGCTCCGAAAAGCGGAAGCCGAGCTCTCTCGCGCGCACGCACAAGTGGCTGCCGTGGTGGCCAAGCAGCCGCAGGAGCAGCCCACGTCCCGCCCGAGTTGGCTGCCGCGTGCGCTGGCAGGCTGGCACGCGCCCACGATGTCGGCGGAGCGGCAGGATCGTCAGCACGTCGCGTACGAGAAGCGTCTCCTCCAGGAACGCATCCATCTTCTGAACGTGCAGGAAGCTTACGAAAAGGTACGGAAAAGCCACGACAACGCCGCGACGCAGGTCGCGCTCGTCGGTGACGATAACGAGCAACGGCTGCGTCGCGACGTCATCGTGCAGGCCCTGACCGACGCCCGCAACTCCGCGCCGAATCGGCACGGCGCCGCGATGGTCGCGGCGCGCGCGGCATGTGAAACGTTCGGCGCGGATGGCGACCAGGCAATGGCTCGCCGCGCGGCCGCGACCGCGCATCTTGCCGCGCTGGGCGGCGCAACGGATGAGGGTTCGCTGGTCGCCGCGCACCTGCTGGCGGCGCGCCGGGGTGCCGGATCCTCCGAACCGGCTGTTGCCCCGGCGCGGCAGCTGGCCTACGCGCAGGTGGCGAGCGCAGGCATCCCCGCCCCCGGCACACGGCCGGCCTGGACACTGGCGGCAAGTGCCGCGGCCGCCTTTCTCGGCGAGCATGGCACCGACACCAACACGGCGGCCTTGCTGATGGGCAACACCGTCACGCAACCCGGGCCGCTTCCGTCCACCAAGCCGACCGGCAACGATGCGCTCTATCGCATGATCGATTTGCCTTCCGCACTACCCGGGCCTGCTGTCGCACGGCCCACCTTCCCGGCGCACTACGAGGCGATCGAGTCAACGTTCGATGCGCGCACGGCCACACTGGTCAACGAGTGGAACCACGCCAGGATCAGGCAGATCGGCGATTCGGGGTTCCATTCGGAATCCGGATTGAATACCACCACCTACATCATCGAGGTGACGGGGGAGCGAGGAAACTACTGGACGAATTTCGAATGGTCGGCGAATGCCAACCAGCTCTATGGCGAGGTCACCGGTCGCGGTACTCGACGAGATCCGCAAACTGGTCGATTCTCGCGACGACGAACTGGCCATGACCCGGCTGCCCTACAGCGGCAAGGACAGCGGTTACATGCAGAACGTGGTGCCTGATTTCGAACGCAAGGTGGAAGAACAGGTTCGCCTATTCGTTCAGGGGCGTCTCAGCAAGCCGAGATTCATCAAGGAGATGGCGGGTCGCCACATCGACATGGCGGACAAGCTGGAACACGATCGCAGCCGGAAGAAGGCAATCATCCGGCATCAGATCGATTCCGCCGTGCGAATCGCTTCAGTTCTGGTAGGAACGGGCCTGGGCACCGCACGGGTCGCGGGCGCGTTCTAGTGAGCCATCGTGCCGGGCATCCGATGCCCGGCGACGCGTTCGGGGCAGATACGCCCCGCTGCCGTCAATGCCGCGCGTGAGGCGCCGCCAGCTCGCGAATCTGCTCGCCGATATGCACGAGCGCCACCTGGTCGCGCACCTCGCCGATGAACGTGCCGATCAGCAGCGCGATCGTGAGCACCGCAATCCCGCCCTTGACCGGCTGCGCGAGCGACACGAGATCGAGCTTCTGCGCGGTCTTGCTGACGAGGTTAATACCCACGTCGACGAGCAGCAACAGCAGCAGCGCGGGCGCGGCGACCTTCGCGACCGTTTCCATCAGCGAATCGGTCTGCTGCATCACGAACATCTGCACCATCGCGGCGGGCACGGGCGTCATGCTGTCGAGCGGCCACAGCCGATACGACTCGAACAGCGCACCGAGCAGCAGGGTCATCCCGCCGAGCGTCCAGAACGCGACGGACGCGCACTGGCTCATCAGCGTCGCCATCAGCGAGCTTTGCTGTCCCTGGCTCGGGTTCGACATCTGCACGTTGTTGTAGCCGGTCAGGTCGTCGATGTAGGTGCCGACCGATTCCGCGACCCAGAACACGGGCGATGCGACGAACGCCATCACGAGCCCGATCAGCGCCTCCTTCGCGCCGAGCAGCACGAGATGCCAGCCGCTCAATGCGGGCATCAGCGCCTGCTGGCCGAACGCGATGTACGCGCCCCAGAGCATCACGATCGCGTTGCGCGTCGTCCCTTGCAGAACCTGGTCGGACGTTGGCGGAAAGACGATCATGATGACCAGCAGGCGCACGCCGCACAGCCCGACCAGCGTGAAGAACTGCAGCAGCACGCCGCCGAATTGCGGAATACCGCTCTCGAATACGTTCATCCCTGTCTCCGCGTCAATGCATCGGGCCGCGCGCGCCGCCGCGACAGCATGCGTGCCACCACACCCTCTTCGGTTTCCTCGTCCAGCATGTCGTCTTGGTCCCGCTGGGCTTGCGCGTGCAGCGCGGCAAGACGCTGCTTGCAAAGCGTGATACGGGCGTCGTTGCGGACGATCGCCGCACGCGCCTCTACGACCTCTTCGTCGATGCGTGCAATCTCGTCGTGCAACGCGTTCCGCGTCACCTGCATCGAATCATGCTCGGCGGCGACGCGCGAACGCTGCTCCTGCCAGCCGAGCAACTCATCGATGCGCACGGGCCCGCCGCCGCCGACCAGGCGCTCGATCCGCTCGTCCTGACGCGCCAGTTCGTCGCGCACGCGCGCCATCGCGTGCTGATGCTCGTCGAGGCGCAACCGCGCGTCATCGAGCAGGTCGATGCGTGCGCGCAGTGTTTCGCGCAAGGTTGCGTCGAGGCGCTCGAGACGCCCCACCACGATCCGAAAGGCCCTGCTGCTTCGATCCTGCATCGTCCGCGCTCCATTCGATGGCCGGCCGTCGGCCGGGTCAATCCATGTACAGCTGACGCAGCGCATCGAGCGTGTCCGCCTGCCGGCTCGGCTCGTCGGTCCGCTGGCACAGGAACGCGTGGATCGCGTCGCGCTTGCGCACGGCCTCGTCGGCCAGCGGATCGCCGCCCTCGCGATACTCGCCGAGCTGCAGCAGCGTTTCGATGTCCCGGTATTTCGCCATCAGCTTGCGCACGTGGCCCGCCGCCTCGCGATGTGCCGGGTCGGTCACCTGCGGCATGACGCGCGACAGGCTGGCGCCGACGTCGATCGCCGGATACTGGTTGCGCGCGGCGATGTCCCGCGACAGCACCATATGTCCGTCCAGAATGCCGCGCACCTCCTCGGCGATCGGATCGCTGGCGGATTCGTCTTCGGCCAGCACCGTGTAGAGCGCCGTGATCGAGCCGCGCTCCGACAGGCCCGCGCGCTCCAGCAGACGCGGCAATTCGGCAAAGATCGATGGCGGGAAGCCGCGACGCGCCGGCGGTTCGCCGGCGGCCAAGCCGATCTCGCGCTGCGCGCGCGCGAACCGCGTCAGCGAGTCCATCATCAGCAGCACGCGCTTGCCCGCGTCGCGGAAATACTCCGCTATCGCGGTCGCCGCGTACGCGGCCTTCACGCGTTCGATCGACGATCGGTCCGACGTCGCGCAGACGACGATCGAACGGGTCATGCCGGCCGTACCGAGAATCTGCTCGACGAACTCGCGCACCTCGCGCCCGCGCTCGCCGATCAACGCGATCACGTTCACGTCGCAGTCGGTGCCACGCGCGAACATGCCCATCAGCGTGCTCTTGCCGACGCCGGCTGGCGCGAAGATGCCCATGCGCTGCCCTTCCCCGAGCGTCATCATGCCGTCGACCGCGCGCACGCCGGTGGCGAGCGCACGCTCGATCAGCGGCCGGCTCATCGCATTGGGCGGGGGCGCATAGATCGGCCGGAACGCGTTCGCATCGATCGGCCCGCGGTGATCGAGCGGCGCCCCGAGGCTGTCGATCACGCGACCGAGCAGCGCGTCGCCCACCGGTACCTCGAGCGGGCGGCGCAGCGCCACGACGCGCGTCTCGCGCGACAGGTCCGCAAGCTGCCCGAACGGCGACAGCAGCGCCGTGTCGCGTGAGAAACCCACCACTTCGGCGAGTTGCATCAACACGCCGCGCGGGGTCTGCAACTCGCACAGCTCGCCGAGCCGCACATCGATGCCACCGACCCGGATCAGCGTGCCGATCGCCTCGAGCACCTTGCCGCTCGGCCGCGCGGCGCCCTCGCCAAGCTCCTGTGCGAGCGAATCGGCGAACGTGTGCAGCCGCGCGAACTCGTCGGCGTCGTGCCCGAACGCCGTGTACGCGCCGTCGGGCTTCATGCGAACTCCCGTTCGGCGTCGGGCTGCGGTTCGCCCGCACCGTACGACGGATCGTCGCGCAACGGATCGTCGCGCATCGGGTCATCGGCCTCGACGTCGGTCCCGGCATCGGCCCGCTCCTCCAGCCCTTCGGGAACGGCGGCGGCCTCGTGCGTCGGTGCGCCGGCGTCCTCCGTGCGCTGCAGCGCGCGCGTGACCGCGAGGCGCACCGCGTCGATCTGCGCGCCGAGGCTCGCGTCGATCAAGCCGATGTCGGTTTCGCACACGCAGGCGCCGGGCTCGAGCGCGCGGTCGGCGATCACGGTGATCGGCACGGGCCGGCCGCGTTCGTGCCAGCCGGCCGCCGCCCGTTCGAACGCGGCGGCCGCAAGCTCGCGCTGGTCCGGATGGACGCGCACGCGCAGATGGCAGCTCGCGTCGACGATGCGATCGACGGAATCGGCCGCACGCGCGAACAGCGCCTCCGGCCGCTCGCTCGCGACGATATTTTCGACGGCCAGCACGACGATGTCCGCCATGCGCCGGCGCAGCGACATCTCGAGATCGCGGCGCCGCGCGAGCGATTCGGCCGTCTCCCGGTACCACTGCGCGAGCGCGTCCTGACGGCCGGCTTCATAACCGCGCCGCTGGCCGGTATCGAATTCGTCCTGCGCGCGGGCGCGGATCGCGTCCGCCTCGGCGCGCGCCGCCGCGACGATCCGCCCGGCTTCGTCACGCGCGGTCGCCAGCACATCGCGCTGCCGTTCGCGCAGCCTTGCATGGCCATCTTCGAGATCGACCAGCTGCGCGAACGCCTCGCGCCGCACGATGTCGCCGTCCACGCCGATCGCCTGCGGCGCGGCCTCGGCAGCCGCTTCGTCGTGCGCATTTCTCAACCAGATGACCATGTCTGCTCCTGATAGAAGTCCGGAAGACGGGCAACGACCTGCATCGCGTCGTCACGGTGCCCGGCCGCGTCGCATGCGCCCAGCCACACCGGCGGCTGCGCATCCCGGCGCCACACGAAGCGAAGCAACGCGAGCGGCGACGACGCATCGCACCAGCCGGCGTGCGCGAACAGGCAGAATCCTTCCCACGCGAGGGTCGGCATGTCGAGTTCACCGAGCGGCGCCATACCGTGGTCGCGCATCAGCCGATCGATGCCCGGCGGATTGCCGACTTCGATCAACCATCGCAATGCGGCGAACCCGCGGCGCCCGAGCCAGCCGGCGATCTGCTCGCGGCTGTCGCGATCGACCCAGTAGCGCAATTCCGCGCGGCGAAAATGCAGCGCTCGCAAGCACAGCGCGCCCAGCGCGTCCTCGATCGGCAACGCCGCGAGCGCGGCGCTCTCGCAGCGAAACGCATCGAGCGGCGGCGGCGGGCAACCGGCCGCCGCGAGCCACGCATGCGCGATCCGCGACGTGTGCGGACTCGCTACGCCGCGCGCGTCTCCCAGCATCGCCAGCGCATCGTGCAGCCAGCCCGGGTCCATCCATGCGAACAGCGCGCCGCGATTGCGCTCGTAGCCCGTCAGCCGCGCCGCGAGCGTCGTCGCGACGCTGCCGTAACGTTCGATGTCGCGCATGGTCTGGTCTCGCGGGGAAAGTGGCATGGTACGCGCCGCGTCAACGCGACGTCCTGCCCGGCATGGCCTGCCTGAGCAGCCCGCCGATCGCGGAGAGCGGCCCCGCCTTCGCCGGCGCATCGCGGCTCGCGCCGGTCGCGCCGGTCGCGCCATGCTCGGTCTGAGCCGCTGCAACCGACACGCGGCGCCGCTTCGTCACGACGAGCACCGCCCCGCCCGTCACGAACAGGCCGGCGGCGAGCGCGATCATCGCCAGGTTGCCGGACGTCTTGTCGACGGCCACCGCCTCCATCGGATCGGCCGGCACCGACGTGACGCTCACCTGCTCGTACGACAGTCCCTCCACGCTGTGCACGACCAGATTCTTGATCTGCGGCGTGAGCGTCCCGAGGTTGGCGTCGGGCCGATACTTGATGAAGACCGACGCGGACGACGGCTTGACCTTGTTCGACAGCGGATCGTTGTCCGGCAGCACGATATGCACGCGGGCGATCACGACGCCGTCGATCCGCGACAGCGTGTCGGACAGTTCCTGCGACACCCCGTAAATGAATCGCACGCGCTCCTCGATCGGCGTCGACACGAGGCCGTCCTTCTTGAACAGCGCGCCAAGGTCGTCGTAGCGCCGCGACGGCAGGCCGTGCTCGCGCAGCACGTCCATCGCGTGCACGATATCGCTCTCTTCCACCTTCGCGCTCCAGGTCTTGCCGCCGTCGGCGCTCACCTTGTGCGCCCCGACGCCGGCCTGCATGAGCGTCGCGACGATCTCGTTGCAATCGCGTTCGGAAAGATTGCCGTACAGCTCCTTCTCGCATCCGGCAAGCGACATCGACAGGACCAGCATCGCGCACAGCGCGGCGCCACGCATCGACCGGCGTTTCGGTTCGGCACCCAGGTTCATGTCATTGATTCTTCATCAGGGTTTCGATCGCATCCTTCGAGGACGTGACCACACTCATCTTCATCTGCATGTCGACCTGCAGGCTCGCGGCCTCGATCTGCAGCTGGACCACCGAGGCCGTCAGTTCCCCGGGCGACATCGCGTCGACGTTGTGGATCATGTACAGCATGTCGTTCGACACGGTCTGGAACGCCGCGTCCTCGCCGCGCACGATCTCCGAGATCATCGTGCCCGCGCTGTCGCCCGTGCCCGACGACGGGCCCATCACGCCGCGCTGCATCATCGCCTCGAAGCTGTCGGCAACATGCGCCGACACGGGCGCAACGTGGACGTCGGGCTGATGCGGGATCGAAGTCGGCTGGATCCGCATCATGTCGAGCATCAACGACGATAAAGCCTGATTCATCGCATTCTCCTGTGCAGGCCATCAAAGGCGCAGATACTGCCCGTCGAACATCGGCGGTTCTGTCGCAGCCGAACCCGATGCCCCGTTTCCCGCTTCACCCGACACCGACTCCGCCCGCAGCTGCCTGAGTGATTCGGGCTCGACGAATTCGCCGCTGGCGAGCGCGTACTCGCCCGCCTGTTCGACATCGTTGCGGGCCATCACCGCATGAACGAGCATGCGCGCTTGCGGCGTCACGCCGTCGTCGTCCAGCAGCTGGTTCGCGACGATGCGCCAGTCGGCGTCGCCGCTCGAACTGAGGCAGTAGATCAGCATCGCCTTGCTGCCGGGCAAGCCTACCGACTGGTCGACGAGCGCGCGGAAGATCGCGGTCGCCTCCCGCCAGTTGCCGCGCACGACGTGCACGAAGCCGTCGAACAGGTGGAGTTCCGGCAGATTCGGGCGCATCACGTGCAGCGCCTCGAGAAGATGCTCGACGTCGTCGACATCGATGCGCGTGGTCGGGAACTGGTCGACGACCGACATCCTGACGATCTCGACGAGTGCACCGAACAGTTCGTGCGTGCATGTCGGGTACTGATGTATCTGGTTCATGTTGGCGTTCCGGTGAATAAGCGGTCTGGATCGCGGCCTGGGCCGGTGGAGACGAAAGTAGCAAACGCGGCAGGGTTTGCCCGGTGCCGGAGGCGAAGCGAGCGGAACGCATGCGAAGCGCGGCGGCGGCGAGATCGATCGGCCGCCGCGGCGCGCGCGCGGATGAAGCGCGGCCCGTGCCGCACCGTGCCGTGCATTCGGCGGGCCGCTTCGCGGCTGCCGGCGCGGCTTCGCTTTCGCGGTTCGCTCACCGCGCGGCGACGACTATCGTGCGTGCCATTGCCTGAACGGGCCGCACGAATCGACGCGACGATGAGCAACAAGACGGAAAAACCGACAGCCAAGCGACTGAAAGATGCACGCGCCAAGGGTTCGGTGTCGAAGAGCACCGATCTGGTCGGCGCCGCGTCGCTGCTGGCCATGCTCGTCGCGTTCCACACCGCCGGCTTGTGGCTGTTCGATTCGCTGCGCGAGGCCGTTCACGCGGCGCTTGACTTCACCGCGACCGATCGTTCGCCGCAAGCGCTCGACTCCGCGCTGTTCCACTTGTTCGGCATCGGCGTGTCGATCTGCGTCCCGCTTGCGGCCCTCGGCATGCTGGCCACCGCGCTGGCTTCCGCGATGCAGGTGGGTCTGAAGGTGTCGCTGGAGCCGGTGATGCCCAAGCTCGATGCGATCAGCCCGGCGGCCGGCATCAAGCGGATCTTCTCGAAGCGTTCGCTGATCGACCTGATGAAGATGACGCTGAAGGCCCTGGTACTGGGCGCGGTGCTGTGGAAGACCATCGCCGGCATCTTGCCGCTCGCTGCCGCAGCCTTCTACGAACCGCTCTACCGGCTGTCGGCCGTGTTGTGGTCGGCGCTCCTGACGGTGCTGTCGGTCGCGTGCGTGACGTATCTCGTGATCGGCATCGGCGACTGGAAACTTCAGCACGTGCTGTTCCTGCTCTCGCAGCGCATGACCAAGGACGAGGTCAAGCGCGAGCACAAGAACCAGGACGGCGATCCGAAGATCAAGCAGGAGCGCCGCAAACTCGC
This sequence comes from Burkholderia sp. Bp8998, assembly GCF_003854235.1. Classification (NCBI taxonomy): domain Bacteria; kingdom Pseudomonadati; phylum Pseudomonadota; class Betaproteobacteria; order Burkholderiales; family Burkholderiaceae; genus Burkholderia; species Burkholderia sp. Bp8998. The sequence goes on along the minus strand of NZ_QTQF01000022.1, from coordinate 91,220 downwards.
GAAGCGGATGATCAATGGCGATCCGCGACCAGCGGCCGTCGCGGGCGCGAACGTGATGGTGGTCAACCCGACCCACTATGCGGTCGCGCTGCGTTACGCGCCCGCCGAACATCCGTTGCCGGTGATCGTCGCGAGCGGTGTCGATGCCGACGCCGGCGAATTGCGCCGGCTCGCCAGCCTGTACGGCGTGCCGATCGTCGCGAATCCGCCGCTCGCACGCACGCTGCACCGCGTCGGCGTGAATCATGCGATTCCCGAGGACCTGTTCGAGGTGGTCGCGGCCGTTCTGCGCTGGGTCGGCTCCGTGGGCGCCGCGCACCCGCCGGATGACGGCGCATCGTCCGACACCTGTTCCCGTTCCTGATCCTGCCCCGGAGGTCTTCCATGCTGAAATCGCTCAAACTTCCCGCCAGCGGCGAAATCGGCATTGCCGCGCTGATCGTCGCGATCATCTCGCTGATGATCCTGCCGCTGCCGCCCGACATCATCGACGTGCTGCTCTCCGTCAATATCTGCCTGAGCGTGACGCTGTTGATGGTGACGATGTACGTGCCGACCATCACGTCGCTCTCGTCGTTTCCGTCGGCCTTGCTGTTCACGACGCTGTTCCGGTTGTCGCTCAACATCGCGTCGACCAAGTCGATCCTGCTGCATGCCGACGCCGGTCACATCATCGACAGTTTCGGCGAGCTGGTGGTGGGCGGCAACCTGATCGTCGGGCTGGTCGTGTTCGTGATCATCACGACGGTTCAGTTCATCGTCATCGCGAAAGGCTCGGAACGCGTGGCCGAAGTCGGCGCGCGCTTCACACTCGATGCGCTGCCCGGCAAGCAGATGAGCATCGACGCGGACCTGCGGGCGAACCTCCTGACGCCCGAGGAGGCGCGCCGCAAACGCGCGCGGCTCACGGTCGAAAGCCAGCTCTACGGCGGCATGGACGGCGCGATGAAGTTCGTGAAGGGCGACGCGATCGCGGGCCTCATCATCACGCTCGTCAACATGGTCGCCGGCATCGCTGTGGGCGTGGCCTATCACTCGATGAGCGCCGCCGACGCCGCCAACCGCTTTTCGATTCTGTCGGTCGGCGATGCGATGGTATCGCAGATCGCATCGCTGCTCATCTCGGTCGCGGCCGGCATCATGATCACGCGCGTGTCCGACGAAACCTCGGAGGGCGGCGGCCGCTCGCTCGGCGACGAGCTGATTCGCCAGATGGCCGGCAACGCCCACGCGATGTGGTTCGCCAGCGTGCTCCTGCTCGGCTTCGCGATCGTGCCCGGCTTCCCGTGGCCGCTGTTCCTGCTGCTGTCGGCAATCCTGGCGTTCACCGGCTACCGGATTCATCGCAAGGGCGCGCACGACGAGCAGAGAGGCGAGAAGGTCGCCGCGCTGCAACGTGCGGGAGCAAAAGGTGACGCGCCGAGCATCCTGCCGCGCGCGCCCCAGTTCGCGAGCGCGATCGGTGTGCGGCTCGCGCCCGATCTGGTCGCCCGGTTGTCGCCCGCCGCCCTCAACCTCGCGTTCGAGGCGCGGCGCGCGCGCCTGCAGGAGGAAATCGGCCTGCCGTTTCCCGGCATCACGATGTGGACCAGCGACGCGCTTGCCGCGCATACGTATGAAATCCTGTTGCAGGACGTGCCCTACGCGCGCGTGCAGATGCCGGCCGGCAAGGTGATGCTCGCGCAGGCGCCCGCGGATTCCGCACTCGCGTCGCACTGCGAAACGGCCGGGCCGGCCGGCGGGCACGCACAAAGCCACTGGCTCGCAGAACGCGACGTGCCGCCGAACACGACGATCTGGCGCACCGAGGAAATCGTGGCCAACGAGACCGTCGATCTGCTGCGCACGCACGCGCATCTCTTCGTCGGCATCCAGGAAACCCAATGGGTGCTCGACCAGCTCGGCGCCGACTACCCGGGCCTCGTCGCCGAAGTCCAGAAGGCCCTGCCGCTGCAACGCATCGCGGACGTGCTGCGTCGCCTGCTCGAGGAGCAGCTGTCGATCCGCAACGCGCGCGGCATCATGGAAAGTCTGGTCGTGTGGGGACCGAAGGAGAAGGACACGCTGATGCTGGTCGAATATGTACGCGGCGACCTCTCCCGCTACATCGCGTACCGGGCGAGTCGCGGCGCGCCGGCGCTCGATGCGGTGCTGTTCGGCAACGACGTCGAACAGTTCATTCGCCAGTCGATCAAGCAGACGCCGACCGGAAACTTCCTCGCGCTGTCGCCCGACCAGATCCAGCAGCTCTGCACGAGCATCGCCGAATACGCGGGCGAGCTGCCGCGCGACGGCATCGCGCTCGTCACGTCGATGGACATACGCCGCTACGTGCGCCGCATGATCACCACCCGCTTCGCGTGGCTGCCGGTCTACTCGTATCAGGAGCTGGCCGAACACGTCGAACTGCGTCCGCTCGGACGGATCACGCTATGACGGAGGCGCGGTGACCCCTCCGATTGTCAACCCACGCATCATTCCGGCGCCCGACGCCGACGAGATGCCGGCGCGCCGGCCCGCGCCGGGCGGGCAGCGCGCCGGTATCGACTATGCCGCGCTGGTTCGCCGCGCGCGGCTGCGCGGCGAAGACCGTGCGGGCCGCGGCGCCCGCACGCCGCACGACGTGCCGCCGGACGCGGCCCGCGAAGCGCCGGCCGAAAGCCAGGCGCGCGACGTCGACGACGCCGCGCCGCCCGATCGCACGGCGCCGGCACCGGTCGACGCGCAGGCCGACGCGCTGCGCGAACGTCATCTCGACGCACTGGCCGCGCCGTTCCTCACGGCGCTGTCCCGGCAAGAGGCGCGCGTCGCCGGCCTGATGCATTTCCTCGCCGACAGGATCGCCGATTTCTGCACCGACGAGGCCGTGACCGCGCACGGCAACTGGTCGATTCACCTGCGCATCGACCCATCGCTGCTGCCGGAATGCACGTTGCATCTGACGCTTTCGCATTTCGACCTCGTGCTTCGTTTCGAAACGTCGTCGGAGCCGGTCCGCGCATTAATCTGCCGCCACGAAGACACGTTGAAGCAGCGCCTCGTATCGCTCCTCGCGCATTTGAGGATGCCGCGGGAAGTCGCGATCGAAACCCGATGATCCGCCGCGCGACGCGGAAAACCGACACGCATCGCAACGGACATCCCGCGCCGCGACACAACAGAACCGGAAACAAAATGCCCCAGCCAGATGCAATGGTCAAAAGCCTCGCCGATTCGATCGGCGTGTTGCCGCAGTTCGATTCGCACACGGCCCGCCTGCGCCGGCTGTTGTGCGATGCCCGGATCGCCGCGCTGCTCGCGCATGAGTTCGACCTGCAGGATTGGGACATCACCGAAGCCGCGCCCGCGAACTGGCAGATGCCCGGCTCGCTCGAGCTGCACTCCAACGGCACCGCCGCCGCGATCGCGATCGATCTCGCGTGCTACCCGGCGCTCGCGAGCATCGCGACCGGCTCGACGATGTCCGAGGACGCCGCACTCGCCGCGTCGCTCAGGAATGCCGTCGCCGCGATCATCTCCGAGCCGTTGCTCGACGCATTGAAGACGGTCGGCCTCGCCGATGCGCACGTGACGGAACTGCGCACGGCCCCCGCCGTCCGCGCGGCGCTCGCGCTGCGCTTCACGCTCGACGGCCATCGTTTCGAATGTGTGCTCGACCGGATCGCCCCCGCCTGGATCGACACGATGGAGCGGCGCATCGCGCCGCAACGCGTGCCGTTCGCCAACTGCATCAGCCGGATCGCGATACCGGCCTCGCTCGGTATCGGCGAGCGGACGCTCAGCGTGCAGACGTTGAACGGGCTGCGCTCCGGCGACGTCGTCCTGCGCGTGGCGCCCCCGGCGCTGCGCACGCTGCTCGACGTGCCGCAGCAGGCAGACCACGTGGACGTGTATCTCGGCGCTCCCGGCGCGCGCAGGTTTCACGTTCGCGCGACGCTCGACGGCTCACGACTTGTCATCAACACGGACCCTCAAATGACCCAGGAAAATTCCCGCACCGACGCCACGCTCGACGGTGGCGATCTCCCCGTCGCCGCGTCGATCGACGATCTGGAGCTACCCGTTCGCTTCGAGATCGAGACCATCACGCTACCGCTCGTTCAACTGTCCGCGTTGCGCTCCGGTTACGTGCTCGAGCTCCCCGGCACGGTGCGCGACGCACGCGTGCGGCTGCTCGCCTACGGCCAGGTGATCGGCACCGGCGAGCTCGTGACCGTCGGCGAGCACCTCGGCGTGCGCATCGTTCACATGGCGAACGGTCATGATTCAGTTCAGTGACTTCACCGGTCTGCTGATCGCCGTGCTGGCGATCAGCCTGGTGCCCTTCATCGCGATGGTCGTCACTTCGTACGCGAAGATCGTCGTGGTGCTGGGCCTGTTGCGCAACGCGCTCGGCGTGCAGCAGGTGCCGCCCAACATGGTATTGAACGGCATCGCAATCCTGGTGTCGCTCTACGTGATGGCGCCGATCGGCATGAGCGCGATGCAGACGCTCAGCCACGAGCAGGTTTCGCCCGAACCGTCCCAGGCGATGATTCAGGCGTTCGGCGCGGCGCGCGAGCCGTTTCGCGCGTTCCTCAAGCAGCATGCACGCGAGCGCGAGAAACTGTTCTTCCTGCGCTCCGCGCATGTCGTGTGGCCGCAGGCGATGGCCAACCAGCTGCACGAGGACGATCTGATCGTGCTCGCGCCGGCGTTCACGCTTTCCGAGCTGGCCGACGCATTCAAGATCGGCTTCCTGCTGTACATCGCGTTCATCGTGGTCGATCTGGTGATTGCCAACATCCTGCTCGCGATGGGCATGAACCAGCTTCAGCCGACCAACATCGCCATCCCGTTCAAGCTGCTGCTGTTCGTCGCGATGAGCGGATGGTCGACGCTGATCCACGGCTTGATTCTCACCTACCGATAAGGCGGCGCCGATGAATACCGACGACCTGATTGGCCTGACCACCCAGGGCATGTTGCTCTGCCTCTATGTGTCGCTGCCGACGATCGCCGTGTCGGCGCTGGCGGGCTTGCTGATCTCGTTCGTGCAGGCGATCACGTCGCTGCAGGATCAGTCGATTTCCCACTGCTTCAAGCTCGTGGCGGTGCTGGCCGTGCTGGCGCTGACCGGTGCCTGGGGCGGCGCCGCGATCCTGCGCTTCGCCACGCAGCTGATGACCACCGCGGTGCCGTCGTGAGCGTCTCCCGGATCCCGTCGCGCCCGAATCAGGCCGCGCTCGACGAGCAGGCGCGCATCGACGACGCGCAGCAGCATGCGCTGCATGCTCATCACGCGCGCCGCAAGGCACGGCAGTACCGTCACAGCACGTTTCGTCACGGCACGCGCACGAAGACCCTGCACGGCGCCGCCAAGGCCCAGCACCTGCTGGCGCGCATGAGCGCGTCGGGCGTCACGCACCGGCGGGTCGCCGCGTTGCACCGCGATTCGGACGGCAGGCGAGGACGCGACGGCAGCTCGCATCAGCAAGGCAAGCAGCAGCAAGGCCGCGACAAGGAGCGCCGGCAACAGCAGGGCCGGGAACAACAGCAACAGCAGCAACAACAGCGACGTCAGCGACAGCGCGACGGGCGACCGGGCCCGCCACCGCGCGCGGCGAAGGAGACCGACGCGTTTGCCATCCGGCGCCGAAGTCCCGTGAGCAGCGCCCATGCGTCGGGCGGCGGCGAACCCGTGTCGGATGCCACGCACACGGACATGCACGCACCGGATACCGCGGCGCTCGGCTTGCCGATGTTGCGCGACGATGCGTTGCGGACCGCCTCGGCCGACCGCTTCTTCTCGATCGGCGAATCGCTGCGCCAGGGCGCGACCGCGCAACCGTCGCGGCAGGCGCTGTCGACCACGCTCGACCTGTTGCACGCGCGACGCGACGCGAATTTTCTCACCGGGTCGTTCGACGACAACCTCGCGGCCGTGCGTGAGGACCTGATCGACTCGCAGGCGCGCCTGGGCGGCGCCCGGTCCGGCGCACGACCGGGCGATCGGCAGGCGAGCTTCAACGCGTTGCTGCCGCTCATGGTACTGAGCGCCCGGCGCCCGCTCAGCGGCACGCTCGCGGAGCGCTCGATGCGTCACGTGCAGGTGCTGCTGCGCACGCCGGCGCCGCGCGCGCCCGGCAACGCTTCGGACCCCACGCAATGACTTCGCGCGCACGCCGCCGGCGCCCGAGCGCGTGTCTAGACTGACGTCAGGCTTGCTCGGCACCACGCGATTCGATCTCAACGCTCAACGAACCCGGACTCCATCGGCATGAAAATCCTGCGCATCCTGACCGGCACGCATGCAGGCATCCAGGCGCGGCTCACGCCGGGCCGATACCGGATCGGCAAGGACGACGACACCGACATCTGCATTACCGACTGGGACGACGACGAAATCGTCGTCGACATCGACGATGCCGGTATCGTTCGCGCGCAACACACGCCGGGAGCGCCGGCTTCGTCGGACGATGCCGACGCGCCGGACGCCAACCCGGTCGTGGTGCTGATTCCGGACTTCGTGCCGTTTCCGTTCGGCATGACGGTGCTGTGCTTCGGCAACGAAGACGCCGCGTGGCCGCCCGACATCCAGCTGCTCGCGAGCATGTACAACGGCGACGCGGCCGCGTCCGCATCGCGACCGACAGCGTCCGGCCAGGTCGCGCCGAATTCGGCGCGCCGAACGGTGCGTGTGATCGGCGCGGGTGCGATGCTCGTTGCGTTCCTGACAGCGGGCGCAACCCTCGTCTACGCCCGCCTGTGGCCGTCGCCCGGCGCGACGGGGCCGCGCACCGCGGCCGCGCTCGCGCAGCAGATCAACGCCGCGCTGCACGACGCGAAGCTGGCCGATCTGCATGCGCAGGATCACGGCGCCACGGTCGTCGTCGACGGCATCGTGTCGACCTCCGCCGACGACGTCGCCGTGCGCACGCTGCTGGCGCGGCTCGGCGGCAACGTGGCGCGTGCGTACGACGTCGCACAGTCGGATGTCGCGAGCATCCAGGATTCACTCGGCATCGACGGGCTTCGCGTGTCGTACGCCGGCGGCGGCGTCTTCTCGATCAACGGCGCGGTTCCGTCGCTCACGCAGTTCCGCGACGGCCTGAACCGCCTGCGCGCCGATCTCGACGGCAACGTCAGACGCATCGATGTCGATGTGACGGAGGCCCCGTCCACGATTCCGTCGCTGGTCTATACGTCGATGATGGCCGTCGGCGACACCCGTTACGTGCAGACGCCGGATGGCGTCAAACATCTGTTTCCGGGCGCGCCGCCCGACCTCGGCGATGGCGCGACCGTCATGCGCGAATCGGTCACGCCGATCCGTGCGCAGAACCGCTGACGCGTCGCCCGCTCAGCTCGCCCACGTTTGTCACCCACAGGAGTCCGATCATGTACCAAGACCTCGAAGCCATTCGCGACGATCTCAAGCAGTTGCAGCGCACGCTCGAATCGACCGACGGCGCGGCGCGCATCGACCAGGCGTTCGACAGCTGCGCGAAGCGCGTCAGCGATGCGACGAGCGCGTGCAACGACATGCAGGATCGCGCCGCGCTTCAGAAAATCTATCGGGGCATGGTCGCCGCGCGCAGCATCGTGCAGCAACTGCGCGAGCTTCCGCCCGAAGATCACGCGTCGTTGCACTGAACGGCGTCGCTCGACTGAAATCGTCCGGCACGCGCCGGGCAACGGATGTAGCAAGCAGGAAGCAGGGAAGGCAGCAGGCAGGAAGCAGCCGGTGCATGCCGGCAACGAAGCGGTAGGCGAATCGACGCCGTCCGCGCGATCTTGATCATTTCTTTAAATAGAGGAGTACTACCATGTCTTTTGGACCGATGGCCGGCGCGGCAACCGGTGCGGCAGAGGGCGCCACCAGCGCACTGATTCCGGCGATGATTCAGATGGCCATGATGCAGGTGACGATGTCACTCGTCATGTCGGTCTTGAACCTCGCCAAGACCGCCGCGGATGACGTCGAAAACGCGGCGAAGAAAGGCTGACGGCCGACGCGGCCGGCGTTCGTGCCGCGCGCACGGCGCCGGCTGCTTCGGTATCGCGTTTCCGTCCGCACGATCGACCTTCCATCGACACCACCCGGCATGAGCATCGAGCTATACGCGGAAGTCGTTCGCGACGTGTGCAGCGTCGTCGGCCTGCCCGACCCGGATCACGTGCTGAGCACCCGCACGATCGAGGTCGAAGGATTCGAGGTACAGCTGGATCACTTCGAGAACGATCCTCAGGCGATGTACGTCAACTTCCACTACGGCACCGTCAGCGCGGGGCGCACGCTCGTCGTGTTCCGGCTGATGCTGGAAGCGAACCTCGTGATCTACGCGCAGGACCAGGCGCAGCTCGGCATCGACACCGACACGGGCGGCATCGTCCTGATCGTCCGTCTGCCGCTGGAACACGACGTCGACGGCCAGGTCGTCGCGGATCTGTTGTCGCATTACGCGGAACACGGGCGCTACTGGCGCAGCAACATCATCGAATCCAGCGACGAGATGTTCGAAGGCATCGTCGCCGGCGACTACTTCTGGCTGCGCGCGTGACGCCGCGCACGCGGGCCGCGCCGTGACGACATGGCATGCGATACGCGGCGTTTCGCCCTACCCAACCTGACGATTCCCTGCGAGGTTCCTTCATGACCATCATCGAGCCTGACGACGCCGCCCTCGCATCCGCGCCCGCGAGCATCCGGCAGTTTCTCGCGCGCCGGAGCGCCGCCGGCGCGAAGCGCCTCAGCGATTTCGACGTGCCCAACGCACGCCAGTGGTTCGACTACTACACGCGGCTCGGCGACATCCAGGCGCGCCCCGTCCATCGCATCGAAGACGTCCGGTTCGACGCACGCGGCGGCCGGCAGCTTCCCGCGCGCATCTACTATCCCGCCGAGCCGAGCCTCGACGCGCTCCTGCCCGCCCTGCTCTATTTCCACTCGGGCGGCTACGTGGTCGGCGGGCTGGACACGGCGGACGCCGTGTGCCGCATGCTCGCCGCCGACGCGCAGTGCGCCGTCGTGTCGGCCGGATACCGGCTCGCACCCGAGCACAAGTTTCCATGCGCGGTCGAGGACGCGGTCGATGCGCTGCACTGGCTGAAGCGCGCCGCGATCACGTTCGGGATCGATCCGGCGCGGCTCGCGATCGGCGGTGAAAGCGCCGGCGGCACGCTGGCGGCGATTTGCGCGGTCGAGGCCCGCGACGCGGGCATCGCGCTTGCGCAGCAACTGCTGATCTATCCCGCGCTCGCGGCCGGGCTGGACACGGACGCCCATCGACGCTACGGCGACGGGTATTTTCTGTCGCTCGACCTGATTCGCTGGCTGCGCGAACAGTACCTCGTCACGCCCGACGACCGACACGACTGGCGTTTCGCGCCGCTGGACGGCGAGCGCAACGCGCCCACCGACTGGCGCGGCCTCGCACCGGCCTGGATCGTGTCGGCCGAATTCGATCCGCTGCGCGACGAGCATGAAGCTTACGTCGACCGGCTTGCGTCCCATGGCAATACGGCGGCGCTGCGCGTGTATGCGGGCATGATCCACGGCTTCTTCTCGATGGGAACGCTGGTGCCGGAAGCGAGCGACGCGCATCGCGATGCCGCCGACGCGTTGCGCGCGGCGTTGTCCGACGAATGACCGGCCCGATCGAAACAACGTCCATGACCGACCCGATCGATCACGCGCATCGCGATGCGGCCAGCTTGCTGCCTTCGATCCTGGGCAACGGCGATGCCGATCCCTATCCAGTCTATGCACGGCTGCGACAATCGGCGCCCGTCTATCGCGATGCGAGCGGCAGCTGGCTCGTCTCGTCGCATCGGCACGTGCTCGACGTGCTGGGCGATCGCACCTTCGCCTGCCTGCCGCCGGCGTTCGACAACTCGTACGCCGACCCGCTCGGGTTCAAGGACACGATCCTGTTCCGCGACGGCAATGACCACGAGCGCCTGAAACGATTGCTGGCGCCCATGTTCTCGAAGTCGCGCCTGATCGCCGTGCAGCACTACATCGACGCTCAGGTGGCCGCCCTGCTCACGCCGCTGCATCGCCGCACGCGCTTCGACCTGGTTGCCGATCTGGCACGCGAGCTGCCGGTGCGAACCGTCTGCTTCCTGCTCGGCTTTCCGGAAAGCGCGGCCGATGCCTACCGTCGCGCGTCGCAGGGGGCGTGGCAACTGATCAGCTTCATGCGGCTGAACCCCACGGAACACCGGCAGGCCGTCGCGGGCGCGGAACGCTTCCTGCTCGACATCGACGCGTGCATCGACGCTTGCCGCGACGGCGGCGACCCGACCCATCCGCTCGCCGATTTCCTCGCACTCGAACGGCGTGGGGAAATCAGCCGCCGCGAGATCGCGATGAACGTTCTGCTGCTGTTCATCGCCGGATACGGCACGACGCTGCTGTCGATCGGCAACAGCATCGCCGCGGCACTCCAGGCCCCCGAGCAATGGCAAGCGCTGCGCGACAATGTCGGCCTGGTGCCGCGCGCGGTTCGCGAACTGCTGCGCTACGATCCCGCGGCGCAGGCGCTGTTCCGTTACGCGCAGGCCGACGCCGAACTCGGCGGCCACCGGATCCGGCGCGGCGATCAGCTCATCCTGCTGCTCGGTTCCGCCAATCGCGATCCGGCCGAGTTCGCCGCGCCCGACACGGTCGACTTTCATCGCGCCGACGGACGCAGCCTGACCTTCGGCGCCGGGCCGCACGGCTGCATCGGCGTCGCGCTCTCGCGCATGCAGCTCGAAGCCGTGTTGCGCGGCCTGCTGACGCACATCCCCGACCTTCAGCTAGCGAACGACGATGCGCGGCGCATTCAACTGGGCGCGTTCCACGGCTATGCGCGACTCGGCGTCGAGCGCCCGGCCGGCTGACGATGCGTGCTACGCCCGTTCGGCGGCGAGCCGCGCGAGCGCCGCGACAATGCCCGCGCCATAGGCCGGATCGGCCCGCGAGCAGTTGTCGATGTGACGCTGCCGGATCTCCGCCGGCACGCCGGCGATCTGCCGCGCGGTGGTATCGAACAGGCGCTGGCGCCGCCGTGCATCCATCAGCCGGAACAGATCGCCCGGCTGCTGATAATGGTCGTCATCGGCGCGATGGTCCCAATGCGCGGCCGCCCCGTCGAGTTCGAGCGGCGGTTCGTTGTACTGCGGCCGGTCCGACCACGCGCCCTTGCTGTTGGGCCAGTACGACGGCGCGCCGCCGAGATTGCCGTCGGTGCGCATCGCGCCGTCGCGGTGATAGCTGTGGAACGGGCACTTCGGCGCATTCACCGGGATGTGCCCGAAGTTGACGCCGAGCCGATATCGCTGCGCATCGCCATAGGAAAACAGGCGCGCCTGCAACATCCGGTCCGGCGAATAGCCGATGCCCGGCACGACGTTCGCGGGCGAGAACGCGGCCTGCTCCGTCTCGGCGAAGAAATTGTCTGGATTGCGGTTGAGCTCGAATTCGCCGACCTCGATCAGCGGAAACTCGCCCTTCGGCCACACCTTGGTCAGATCGAACGGGTTGAACCGGAATGCCTTTGCCTGCGCGTCGGTCATCACCTGGATATACAGCGTCCAGCGCGGGAAATTGCCGGCTTCGATGCTGTCGAACAGGTCGCGTTGATGGGTTTCGCGATCCGTGGCGATCAGGGCTTCGGCCTGCGCGTCGGTCAGGTTCTCGATGCCCTGCTGCGAGCGGTAGTGGAACTTCACCCACGTCCGCTCGCTCGCCGCGTTGATCATGCTGTAGGTGTGACTGCCGAAGCCGTGCATGTGACGGTACGAGCGCGGAATGCCGCGCTCGCTCATGACGATCGTCACCTGGTGCAGCGCCTCGGGCAGCAGCGACCAGAAATCCCAGTTGTTTTCCGCGCTGCGCATCCCCGTGCGCGGGTCGCGCTTGACGGCATGATTGAGATCGGGAAAGCGCAGCGGATCGCGGAAGAAGAACACCGGCGTATTGTTGCCGACCAGGTCCCAGTTCCCTTCCTCGGTGTAGAACTTCAGCGCGAAGCCGCGGATGTCGCGTTCCGCATCGGCCGCGCCGCGCTCGCCGGCCACCGTCGAGAAGCGCACGAACATCGGCGTCTGCTTGCCGATGTCGGAGAACAGTTTCGCCTTCGTGTAGCGCGAGATGTCGTGCGTCACGGTGAAGGTGCCGTATGCGCCGGCGCCCTTCGCGTGCATGCGGCGCTCCGGGATGACCTCGCGATCGAAATGCGCGAGCTTTTCAAGCAGCCAGACGTCCTGCAGCAGCGCGGGCCCGCGCGGGGCGGCCGTCTGGATGTTGACGTTGTCGCTGACCGGTGCACCGTTCGCGTGAGCAATTTCACGCGGAACCGAATTCTCTGACATGTCCGATTTCCCCCACCCTTTATGTACCTTCAATTCGTCGATCGCGCGATCCCGTCTCGGGTTCGGAGATCGCGCGTCGTGCGGACGGCCGTCGGCCGGTCCTAGGGGGAAGTAGAAAGCGGCGATGTGTCGGGGATTTGTCTGGCTTGTATCGGTTTGTAGCAGCGGATCGGGCAGTAGTCGGGTTCGAGGAACGCTGCATGAATAGCCACGGCCCCCGGCACAAGGCGGTCGTGAGCGGCAATCATGCAATCGCGCGTGCGCGCGGTGCGGCAAGGCGTTTTCGCGCGCGCCGCGCGCGTCACTTGCCATCGAGAACATTCGCAAGCGACGTGCGTCGTGGCGTACCACTGCCGCCCGCCATAGGGGCGGAACTGCGCCGTCTCAGAGTGACGTTGTCTTCCGGTCCCTCGAATGATTGACTGCCGCGCGGCGTCCAGGTTTGTTTCATTGCGACGTTGCATTTTGTGTACATGTCAATCAGTTGCTCCTTGTCCTTCACGATTGTCCATCCGAACTTCGCGACATACATCGCCAGCGGAAAGCGCGGTTCCGCCACGGTTCTCTTCAACTGCGTTCCCGATTCCTCCGCCTTCGTATAGGCGACATAGTTGACTTGCGGGCCATGCTTGACGAGATTCATGCTCGGATCGCTGCGCGGGCGGCGACTGCTGTCCGCCGCGCTGATCGCGGCATTGATCGCGTCGATCAGAAACGACTCCTCGGGACTATTCGAAGGAACGGTATGGGGCTGGCCCGCCAGAGAAAACAGATCATGCAGATCGTAGTCCCCCGTCAGGGGCAACTGTTCCCAATCCTTCACGGCCTTCAGGGTTTCGAGGCTCGCGTCGACGTTCGAAAAATCGACGTGATACTGTTGCTTTCCATTGGATCCATACTCAAGCGCCGCGCCAAGCGCCTCCTTCTCGGGCTCTTCCGATACCTCGAAACCCGCCACTTTCCGGCCCATGACGAGCGCACCCGATTGCGTCTCTGCGTTCAGCGTCGCCACATATCCGAGGATGTTCGCGTTTTCGGCGTCACGCAGGATCCGCTGGGCAGTGTCGGAAGGAAAGGCTCCACTGATCGAGCTTGGCTTGAGTGTCTTGTCGAGCGTGTCATGCCCCTTCGCCTCGGCACCCGCGGCAATCTTCCGCAACGTCCATTCTCCGGCGTGGCAAAAGCTGCAGCCGGCGTTCATGGTCCGCATCGCGATCGAAACCGCGCGCACATGCTCGGCAAGCATGAAACCTCCATCCGCCACCGCCTGTTCCGATAGCGTCAGCGGGTGCGCGGTTTGAAATTCGGCCTTTACCTTATCCATGATCAACTTGATGCGGGCGCCACGCCCCGGCACGCCGGAAGGCGACGAACTGCCAGACAGGAGATCCACCGATGCCTTGCGCGGCGGCAGCGCCCGCAACGGATGAGCGACTTGAGATGATCCCCCTTCGGCCCGCGTGGCCGCCGCGGGCTGCGCCGTCTCGCCGAAGCTGAACCCGGCAAACTGTGCGTTAATTTCTGCTTGCGTAATATTCATATCAAAAAATTCCTGTGAAGTATTGAGAGCCGGCCCGTCGTCACATTTCCGGATTGCCTGCCGGTTACCGAAACGTTGACCGGAGTCCGATCCTTTGATGCAAAAGCAGGCGGGCACCCGACAATATTGGTGTGTCATCGGCCGGCCTGATGCTGATCGACCTGCCGCGGCACCAGCAGCACGATCCGCGTGCGCTGCGCGTCCGTCGGCTCGAGCATGACGATGCCTTGCGTGGGGGCCAGCGTCATCCGGGCTGCCTGAACGTCGTCGCGCACCCGCCATTCGACGGCAAGCGTCGTTTCCGGCCGTGCGGCGTTCGCGCCCGACGACGGCACGACGACGAGCGACAGATCCGCCGCGGCTCGCGCGGCGCGCAACGAATCATCGCGTGTGAGCGCCGCGTTTTCCGCCACGAACGGCGTACCGGCGCGCTCCCGGAACGCAACGGCCGCGCCGTCGTAGGTCGCGAGCGACTGATCCAGTTCGATGCGCGCGCGCTGCGCGGCGCTCAACTGGCCGATGCCGCGCCGCAGCGCGTCGCCATCGGCCACGAGCATGGCCGCACTGTTCGACGCGATGCCGATCGCACTGAGCGATTTCCCGAGTGGCAGACGCGCCAGATCGAACGCCGCGACATCGGCCATCAACGTGTCGACGACAATCGGCTTCGGTCGCACATCCAGCCTGGCGAGCACACGCAGGTCACGGGCGAGCCGCTCGGGGCGATCGCGCACGAGCACGGTGTTCGTGCGCGCATCGGCGCTCACCACGGGCAGCGGCGCCTCGTATTCGACCGCGCCCAGCGCGACGGCATCGGCCGGCGCGAATTGCGATCGCGCGCGCGCCGCCACCCCCTCCACCGTGATTTGCCGGCCGTCGACCACGGTAACGCGATCGGCGGCCGTGCCGACCCGCAGCGCGACGGCACGCACCGCCGTCGTCACGCGCCGTCTCGCGCTGCCGTCGACCTGCCGCGCGGCGCGCTCGACGCGCTCGAGGTACGCGGGTGGGCCGTTAACCGTCACGATCGCGCCGCCCGCGCCATTGACGAGCGGGAAGCACGGGCTGGCCGCACCGCTCTTCGTGAGCAACGCGCGCAGCACGGCGGGCTTCGCGAAGTTCAGGCGCAGCGTCAGCGTGCGCCGCGCGCCCAGCGGGCTGACGTACAGCACGGTGCCGTCGAAGTACGTGTCCAGTTCATGGTTGCGCGCGAGCCGTTCGACGAAGTCCTGAGGCGACGCATCGAAACGTCCGTCCAGGCGGCCCGACACGCGGCCGTCGACGAGAATCGGTACGCCGGCCGCGTCGGACAGCGCGCTCAGCGCATCGGCGACGCTCGCCCCCGGCGTCTCGTAGTGGAACCGGGCGAGATGCCATGAGGGTCGCGGCTGGCGTGCACATGCCGATCGAGACGGGGCGGCCGCCGCGCTTCCCGCGTAGGCCGGCGTGCCGGGCAGCGACACGCAGAGCAGCGCGACCGTCGCCGCGACCGCCGCCGTTCGCGCGACACGCAGAAGGAACGCGGTCCATGACGGTCGACAAACGCGGCACCATCGACGCACGCATTCCCGCAAGCGGACCATGTCAGTCATCACCGCCGTGCTCGAGGCGCTGCGGCGGTTCCTGAACGCGGCGGTCCTCTCGCGAGCCGGCTTGCGCCGCGGCGTACGCGAGCGCATCCGCGCGCTCGAGCGCGCTCAGGCCGCTGCCGGTCGATAACCCGCCGGGAAGCCGGCCGGTATTGCGTCGCGCGGACAGGCACGGCAGACGCATGACGAAATCCGTCCCGGCGCGCGGGTTGGCGCGGGCCAGCAGCGTGCCGCCATGCAGATTCACGATCCTGGAGGTCAGCTTGAGACCCAGCCCCGACCCCGACGACGAGCGATCCGCCAGTGCTTCGAAGTCGCTCATCACGCGCTGCGCGGCGATTCCCGGCAAGCCGCCCGCCGCGTCGCCGATCGTGACGACCGCGAAACCGTCCTCCGCATTCACCGACACGGTCACGGCGTTGCCCGGCGTGGAAGCCCGGATCGCGTTGTCCACGAGATTTTGCATCGCGCGCGCGACGAAGGTGCGCACGCCCGTCATCCAGATACGCGCGTCTTCCACCATCCACAGTTGCAACGGCACGCCGCGATAGACGGCCGCGACATCCTGTTGCGCGATCACGCTGCGAAGGGTTTCGCACAAATCGAAGCGCGCGAGGTCGCGACGCTGCAAACCGCTTTCCACCGACGTGAAGATGAATTGATCGCCAAGCGACAACGCGTAGCGGGCCAGCTCGCCGATCCGCGCCATCCCGCCGCACGCGTCGAACGCGGCCGGATCGGTCTCGTGCAGCTGGGTCATCGCGAGAATCGAGTTCTGCGGCGAACGCAGATCGTGCGACATGAAGCGCAGCGACTCCATGCGCTGGTCGAGCGTGCGGCGCATCCCGGTGACGTCCACCAGGACGAAGGTCGTCGCGATCCGTCCGCCGCCGCTGGCCTGATTGCGCGCCAGCCAGATCCAGGTGTCGCCGACCTGGAATTCGACACCCTGGCCGCCCGCGTCTTCCGACGGGCCGGCGTCCTCCGTCTGCGCCGGCTCGGCGGCGTCGGCGATCCCGCATGCCCGCAGCAGCGCATCGAGCGACGAGCCGACCACGATCTCCCGTTGCAGCAGGCGCGCCGCGCCGGTGCTCGCGAACAGCACGCGGCGCTCGCGATCGACTGCGATCGTTCCCCACGGCTGGCTGTCCAGCAGCGCCGCCAGCTCGTCGCCGGCGATGCCGCGCGCGTCCGTGCCCGCCGCCGCGCCCGGATGCGAAGGTGCCGTCATGTCGTGCTCGTCGGGTTCATGCGCCGCGGCCCGCTTCACAGGTCGATGATCCGCGGCGTCAGCAGGAACAGTCGTTCCATGTGACTGTCATCGCGATCGGTATAGCGGAACAGGCCGCCGATGAGCGGGATCTTCGACAGCAGCGGCACGCCGGTGCGGCCGCGCGTGCGACTGTCGGTCTTGTAGCCGGCCACGAGCAGCGCCTCGCCTTCGTTGACGAATGCGGACGTGTTGATGTTGCTGCTGGTGATCACCGGAATGTTGTCGACCGACTGACCGCTCAGTTGTCCGTCCTGGATCGCGACATCGAGCTTGATCTGCCGGCGGCCGTTCTCCTCGACCACCATCGGCAGCACGCGCAGCGACACGCCGGTCGACACGCTGAACAAGCTGGCCGACGTGTAGCCGGACACGCGCACGAAGAACTGCGTTTCGTTGTTCATGTCGGCCTCGATGTTGTCGAGCGTCGCGACTTTCGGGCTCGCCTCGATCCTGGCCTTCTTGTCGGCTTCGAGCGCCGACACGTTGGCCAGCAGATAGCGGCCCGCGTTGCCGATCACGGTGGTCAGTACCGCGCCCGCCGGCGCGGCCGCCGCCGTCACGCCGCCGGCCAGCGTCGTATTGCCGAAGTTCGGTGCGAGCGTGCCGTTGTAGGTGTTTTGCGTGCCGAGCCCGCTACCGGTCTGCAGATCGACATGGCTGTTGTGCGCGGTCCAGTTCACGCCGAGTTGCGCGAGCGCACCTTCGTCGACCTCGAAGATGTGCGCCTCGATCTCGACCAGCCGCGGCTTCACGTCGAGCAGCGAGATCAGGTCCGGATACTGATACATGCGGTCGGGCGTATCGCGGATCAACACGGAGTTGGTGCGCTGATCCGCCTGGATCACCGGCAGATCCTCGTCCTTCTGTCCGATTCCGCCGACCGCGGGCAACCCGCCCTTGCCGGCAGCACCGGCAAGCGGTGCGGACGGCCGGCCGGTCAGGCCCGCCAGCAAGCCCGCCGCGTTGCCGCCGGCGCCGCCGTTATAGGCGCCGGCCTGCCCGCCGGCCGGCAGCGGCGGCATCAACGCCTGGCCCGCGCCGCCGCCCGATACGTCGTTCAGCGCGTTCGGGCGCTGCACGTTCGACACGTTCGTGGCGTTGCGGGTCGGGTCGGCCGGAGACGTGACCGCCCCCTGGTTCGGGTGATAGATATTGTTCAGGACCGTCGATACGCCCGGCAACGTGTAGGACGCGCCGTCCGCGTTGAACGAGCGGTCCATCGACCACGCATGCTTGAGACGGAACACGCGCACGACGGTGCCGGCACGATGCGAGGTGCGCGAATCCAGCCGTGCCGCGACGTCGGACACGAGCTTCACGTAGTTCGGCGGACCGTTGACGATCGCCGCGCCGTGCGCGTCGTCGTAGGTGATCTTGAAGCGCGCATCCGCGACCTGCATCGCCGCGAGCGTGTCGCGCAACTCGGCCGTGCCCGCGTGATCGAGCTTGACGAGCGTGCTCTTCATCTCCTCCGGCAACACGATGTCGAGCACCTGGCCGTCGAAATACCAGACGAAGCCGAACGACGACGCCAACGTGTCGAGGAAGCGCTGCGGTGTCATGTGGAACTTGCCGGTCACGCTGCCCGTGATGTCCTTCGAGATATCGGCGGGAATGTTCTGGCTCGCGGAGAAGTCGCGCAGGACTTCCTTGATGTCCTTGGCGTCGGCGGAGTAGTCGATCTGCGCGGTCTGCCAGCGCACCGGCGCGGCCGACGCAGCAAGGCAAGCCAGTGTCGACAGGGCGAACAGCATCACATGGAGAATTCGTTTCATGGTCGGCGTCGTAAGGGGTGGCATCACTCTGACCACATGATTGGCGGCAGCCGTCACAGCGTCAACGCGCGATCGCCATCGTCGCCGCGCAGGTTCCGATCCGTGGAGGGAAATTCGCGGTACGCGGACTGCGTCGCCTCGATGCAATCGCGTCGACACGATTCGTACGCTCAGTAATACGTGTTCACGTTCCATCCACCCACGACGGGCGTGTTCGGAATCGTCTGGTTCTGTTCGCCGCAGTAGGAACTCGTCCATGGCGTCGTCAGTGCGTTGTAGGTTGCCCAGTTGGTCAGGATCGCAATCTGGTAATCGCCGGCCGGCAACGCGTGATTCAGGGTCGTGCTGATGCCACCCGAATCGTCCACCAGCGTCGGCCCCTGCGCTTCGGTATGCGCGACGGAGCGATTCGACGCATCGAGCACGTCGACATCCTGCGACACCTGTGCGCGTGCGCCGCGCGCGGGGCCGCACAGGCTGTCGTTCAGATGCGCCCATGAGGAAACCGAAACGATGCCGGGTTTCGTCAATCGAACGGGAATGATCCGCGAATAGGTGAACGTGCCGTTCGTGCCATTGAACGCGAACGGCGGCGCGTAATAGTTGGCCGACGGCGGGCCCGCGCAGTTCGCATAGTCGGTCGCGCCGGGCGACGCCATCATGATCTGGCATTCCGTCAGGGTGGTGCCCGGCAGGATTTCGGATTGCGTCTGCCAGATGCCGTTCTGACAGGACAGCACGCGGCCCTGGGCGTCCGTGGTGACGGGCGTCGTGTTCGCCGTGTCCGGCGTGCACGCATTGCCCTGGGCCTGCTGGTTGCCGAGAGCGAGATTGCCTTGCTCGTCGACCGCCAGCGCCTGCCACGCGGTGCCGTTGAACGTGTAGGCGCGCCCGGTGTTGGTCGTCATCGCGACGTCGCCGATGCGCGGATCGGGCACCGTCGACGTATCGCCGAGGTCGCTCGCGGACGCCACGGGGTCGCGCCAGTGCCGCGAACCGACGGGCACCCATTGACCGTTACGGCAGGTCACCACGTTGCTGCCCGCGTCGGCGGCGATCGCCCCGGCCGCCGCCGTGCACGGCGCGTAGTCGATCTGTTGCGCGAGCACGATCGGCACCTGCATCGCATTCGCCGCCGGATTGCCGGGCACGCCGACGCGATAGAGAAAGTCCGCGGTCTGCCCGTTTCCGGTATCGGGAAAGATTTCGCTGGCCAGGTGGCCGGTGCCCGTCTTGGTCGACGAACACGCCGCGTTGGCGGGATTCGGCACGGCGATGCGCCAGGACCCATACGCGCCGATCGCCGCACCCGTGCCGTTGTTGGCGGCCGGAATGGAGCCACCGCCGGCCCCCGCGTTCGCGGCGATGTAGCCCAGTTGCGCGTCGGGAACCGGCGTGCCGCCTTCGGTGACGAGCAGGCCTTGCAGCTGTCCGCCGGCCGATGCATAGAGCAGCAGGCACGGCGTCTGTCCGTATGCGTTCTGCTCCCCCACCCCGTCGGGCAGAAAGCTCGCCAGCTGATAGGGTGCACCGCGCAGCTTGATCACCACGGGCTTGTCGGGCGTCACGGCGGCCGCCAGCGCGACCGCATTCTGCTCGATGAGCTGCGCGGCGGCCTGCGCAAGCTGCGACTGGTAGTGGGCCGTCTGCTGGCCGCGCGCATCCTCGAGCGACGTTCCGATCATCGCGATGATGCCGGCGGTCACCGCCGACACGATCGCGAGCGTCGCCAGCAATTCGATGATCGTGAACCCGCGTTGTCGATTCGCCGCGCGCTTCATGTCGTGTCGGATCACGTTCACCAGGCCTGTGCCATCCACACCGGCATGCCGCTCGGCACGGCCCGGGACAGCGCCGCAGGCAGCGGCACGGCCGGGTTGCCGCGCGACACCACCATGCCGTCGAGCGCGACGCCGGCCAGCGCAGAACCGCGCGACAATCGCTCGATCGCCGTCACAGCAGGGACCGCGGCCGCCGACGTTGCATAGATCACGACGAGACTGCCCGGCGCGTCCGCATTCGGCGCCACGTAGTTGTGCCACAACGGATCGATGGTTTGCGGCGCCAGCAGCGGTCGCAGCGCCGCGTCGGTCACGCTCCCTTCGAATTCCGGATGATCGAGCGCGTAGCGCACCACCGCGTCGCGGTACGTGCTCATGCTGTGCGCCAGCGCGAAGCCGGATACCGACATCGTCGCCGGTTGGTAATCGGCGTCGATCAGCGCGTACATGCCGCCCAGCACGCCGAAGACGAGCGCGACCCAGATCGCGATCACGTTCGTGCCCCTCCGGTTGCGCGCGCAAGCGTCAGCGGCGCGAAGCCACGGCGAGCCGCGCCCGGGCGTTCCAGCCAGGACCACCGGCCACGAGCGGCACCGCGCGAACATGGGTAGGCCATCGGTCAGGTCGACGTCCATACGATCGTATTGGCCGTATCCGAGCTGCAATCCGTGGCCGCGAGATCGGGCGACACGGGCATCGCGGTTTCGGTCTTGCCGTTGATGGCAATCGATACCCAGTTGCCGCCTGCGGTGACCGCATTCACGCACACGCTGCGCGGCACGTTGTCGTAGGTGATCGTGAAGGTGCTGCCGGCACCGGCGACGGCCACGGCGCCGTTCCAGGTGTTCGTCACGGTGTTCTGGTCACCGGACGGCGTGAGCGTCGACGGAAAGACGCCCGCGCTCGCCAGCACCGAATTGCCGAGGTTTCCGTATCCGCCAGGCTGCCCCATGTACAGCTTCTTCACACCGCTCTGGATCGCGCTCACCTGCTCATTCACCGCATTGGTGCTCGCGCTGTTGAATGCGCCGTTCAGCAGCGCGATCGCACCGATCACCACGATCGCCGCGACCCCGAGATACGAAATCGCCTCCAGCAGCGACGCGCCGCGCTGCGATGCGCGGGAGCGCCCGGTCCGCGCGTTCGGTGCGGCCGTCGTGTTCGAGTTCGTGAATGGGTTCATATCGTCCTCGCCTCGTGTTGAAACAAACCTCAATGCAGCGATCTCGTCATCGCAGCAATCTCCTGCTGAATGCCGAAAAAGCCGGTGATCAGTACGCTCAGCAGCATCGCCAGCAAGACGATGGCTGCGCCGTTCAGCACGCGCATCTGCGCGGCGATCCGCTCCACGCCGGCTTCCATCCATTCGTCCGCCATCGTCTTCAGCGCTTCGGCGAAGCCCTTGTACTCCGCATAGACGCAGAGGTCGTCGACGATCTCGGCGGATGGAAAGCGATAGCCGGTAAGCTTCATCGCCTCGCCGACGTTCAGGCCTGACTTGACGCCGAACAACGTGTCGTCGATCCGGTCGCGCAGCCACGGCTTCGCGAGCGACGAGAGCCGCATCAACGATTTCTCGACCGTGAGGCCGGCCGCCTGCAACGACGCGAACGCCGTGAGAAAACTGATGCCGACCATCAGCCGATAGACGGAGTAAGGCGGATAGCGATCGAGTGCGGTGCGCAGCCGACCCGACCAGTGCGGCATCGAATGGATCAGCAGCGCGATGCCGGCCAGCAGGCCGGCGACGCCGTAGCCGAGCCACTGCGTGGTGAAGCTCGACAACAGGTACAGCAGGTGGGCCGGGCCATGCCAGCGCTGCGGCGGCACGATCGCGGCGAATTGCGGAATCACGTGCGCGCCGAACAGATACAGATAAACGAGCGTGATGCCGAACAGCGCGACGGGATACGCGATGCCGCCCACGATCGCCGCGCGGATGCGGCGCTGCGACACCACGATCGCGACCAGCGAACGCAGCGCGGCTTCCACGCGGCCGGACTGCTCGCCGGCCATCACGACCAGTCGCTCCGCCTGCGGCACCCAGCCTTCCATCCCTTCTGCGAGCGTGCCGCCGTTCTGCACCGCCTTGCGCCATTCGCCGAGCATGATCGCGGCCGGCTCGTTCGGCTTGCGCCCTTCATGCGCCGCGCGCAGTTCGAGCTCCTCCAGCACTTTCAGCAGCGGCAGCCCATTCGACAGCATCTTCTCGATCTTCCGGTACACCCTGAGGCGCGCGTCGGGGCCTGCCTGCAAGCGCGCCCAACGGCGATTCAAGTCAACGCGCATGGGTCCCTCCGCCGGCCGCCGCGTGCAACCGTGCCGGTTCGACACGCGGCACGAGCGGACCAACCACGCGCTCGGCCACCCGCGGATCGACCAGGCCGGCCGCGACCTTGGTCAGTGCGTGGTCGACGAGCGTTTGACCGCCCAACTCCCTGAGCCAGTAATCGGTTGCGCCGGACTTGTCGCCTTCGCGCAGGAGCGCGAAGAAGCGCGCGTCCGTGCACACCACTTCGGCCACCACGGTGCGGCCGACGGTGCCGCGCCCGGCGCACTGCACGCAGCCGTCGCCCTGCACGCAGACCTGGTCATACGCACTCCCGACCGCCCGCAGCACGCGCGCGGCCAGCGCCGCGTCGCGCGCGGCCGCGCTGTCGCGAAACCGCACGCGGCAATGCGGACACGTGACCTTCACGAGACGCTGGCTCACCAGCCCCGTGACCAGCGTTTCGTCGGTCACCATGCGCAGCGGCAGGCCGAGATCGACGAGGCGATCGACGATCGCGAGCACACCGCTCGCATGCACCGTGGTCCATACCTGGTGGCCGGTCATCGACGCGCGCAGCACGCCTTGCGCCGACGCGCGATCGCGTACCTCGCCGATCATGATCGTGTCCGGGTCGAGCCGCATCGCGTTGGCGATCGCGGCGGCGAACGCGAGCGAGCGCGACTCCTCGGTCGGCGCATTGACGACCGGCGTCTGGACCGCGCCGTTGATCGGATACTCGACCGGATCCTCCACCGTGATCACGTGCGTGCTGCCGTTGTTCTCGCTGATCAGGCCGGCCAGCACGCGCTGCAGCGTCGTCGATTTGCCGGATCCGGTCGGTCCGCTGAAGATCGTCAGGCCGTGCGGCAATCGGCTCAGCGCCAGGATCTGGCCGGCTTGCAGCGCGGTGAAGCCGAGCCGCTCGAGGTCGGCCGATTCGCCGGCATCGTTGTACAGCAGGCGCAGCACCATGATGCTGCCGGTGCTGGTCGGCGCGGTGGCGATGCGCACGCCGAACAGCTGCTCCGGAAGCTTGTCGCGCTCGCCGATGCTGGCGTCCTGTCGCTCGCTCGGCTTGTACGTGTTGTCCGACACGCTCGCCATCGCCGAATACAACGTGGCAAGCAGGCGCGTGCCGTGCTCGCGGGGCTGCTCGCTGACCCGCACCAGCTCGTTGTGGATCCGGAACAGGATCTCGGTGCTGAACTGCTTCACGCGTATATGGATGTCGGACGCACGTTCCCGGCAGGCCTGCGCGATGAGGTCCTTCGCGACGACCTGCATGGCGGTATGGTCAAGCCGTTCCGCCGTGCCGTCGCGGCGCATGCCTTCGTACGCACGGCGCACCTCATCGAGACTGACCGCGTGCGCGCGATACGCGAAGTTCAGGCGGTCCAGACGCGCGCGGTACGACAGCACGAACGGACTCATCTCGTGGCCCTCCGCGACGAGCAGGCGGCCGTCGTCCAGCAGGCACAGCAGCTTGCGCTCCTCGGTGCTCGCCGCCCACGGCCCGACATCGGACAACGGGCAGGCGGCGCGGACGTGGCGCCCGGCGGGCACGTCGCCCGGGCCCGCCGCGGTTCCGATGTTCGTGGGTTGCATCGAGTCACTCCCTCGCCAGTGCCGGATTGCCGGGCGGCAGGCCCGGCACGCCCGGGCCACCCAGGCCACCCAGGCCGCCGTTCGCCGGCGGCAACGAGCCGGTCGACGCCCCCACTGCTGTGCCGGGCCGCAAATGCACGACCCGGTCCCGCCTGCGGCCGATCACCTCGCCGGCATTGACCGACACGATCCGCAGCCCGTCGGGCAGGATGTCGCCGGCGCGGGCATCGAACTGCTGGCCGTCCGCGCCTTGCAGCGTGGCCGACAGATTTCGTCCGAGCCCTTCGATCGCGATCACGCGCGGCACGTCGGCGCCGCCGTCATCCCCCGGCCGGAAACGGCCATTGCTTCCGATGCGCGACAACGCCGCGGCACGCTCGGCGACCTGGGCCTGCACGTCGAGCTTCCTGAGTTCGGCTTTCAGCAACATGGTTTGCTCCTGCAGACGGATCAGTTCGTCGGCGGTGCGCCGCTCGGATGCGGGCGCCTCGCGCACCGGCGGTGCCGATGGCGGCGCATCCGCGGCCGCGCGGCAGCCGGCGGCATGCACGAGACATCCGGCGAACGCCGCGGCGCCGAGCACGATCCTGAAGTCACCTGGCATAGACGGTTCCTTGCGCGGACCAAGCGCCCGCCTGATAAGTCAGTTTGTCGAGCCGCACGCCCGGTTCGTCGAGATAGCCGGCGAGCACGACGGGCGGCATCACGCCGAGGTTCGCCTGCAGCCGCGACGCATGCCACGCACGCCCCGGTCGGTCGGGCCGGGAAAATGTCGAACGCGCGCCCGGCGGTTCGTCGGGAAGGGGCGCGAGGGAAAGCGGTATTTCGAATTGCTGAAACCGGGCGATCAGCCGCGCATCGATATCCGTGCGGGTCAGCAGCGGATCGTCACCGGCCGCGGCGGGCACCGGCACGTTGCGCACGAGCGACGCGTGTTCGCCCGTGCCGTCGATGCGGGCCTGCGGCTCTCCGGCAAGCAGCAGCGCAACCGTCGAGCCGTTGCGCGACCACAGGTAGGTGACGCTGCCCGCCTGGCAAACGAATCGCTCGAGGTCCCAGCCGCCCGGTGCGAGTTCGGTGAAGTGATCGAGACAGGTGCGCGCGAATTCCGAAGGCGCGGGGACGCCGGCCCACGGGCGCGCCTGCGCAGCCGCGTCGGTCGCCTGCGCGCCGGCCCGCTGGAGACGCGCACGCTCGGCGGCGAACGCACGCGCGCGCTCGGCTTCGAGTACGTGTTGCCGGTGCGCGAGCCAGCCGTATGCGGCGGCGCCGGCGCACGCCAGCACGGCCGCCGCGAGACCCAGCGTGCGCGGCGACACACGATGCGTGACGGGCCGCAGGCGGGCCCAGCCGGGCACATGAACGCGCTCGCCGCGACGTTTGCCGAGCAGGTCCTCGATGCGGCGCGGGTAGACGTTGTGAAACCCCATCGCATCGATTTCGTCGTCGCCGATCACGACGTTCCATCCGCCGAGCGAGTAATCGGACGTCAGGCGCTCGAACACCTCGTCGCGGCTGCCGACCCAATCGCCGTTCGGAAGAAACGATCCGTCACGCACGGCGAAGTACGCCCAGCGGTCATCCGGCAAGCGAAATGCGCCGAGCCAGTTGGGTGCGCTTTGCTGGCGCCCGTCATAGAACGCACCCTGCAGCGCGATCGTTCTCGACACGATCACGCCGAGCGACGCGACGCCAGCCTGCACCCCGTCGTGCGGATTGGCAAAGCCGGCGGCCGCCACGCCGCGGTCGATGCGCAGCACCATCAACGCGAAGTCGAGCTTCTTCGCGAGCTCGTGGCCTTCCTTGCGCAGTTCGCTGCGGCGCGACAGCGACTGCCAGAACAAGCCGCATACGAAACGCTGCCGGCCGATCTGAACGATTTTCGTAGCCATTACCGGTTCCCGTGTGCGCGACGCCGTTCAGGAGCCGTTCATCGCGACCGGCGTGATCAGGATCACGATCGCTTCGCGCTGCCGCGACCCGTCGAAGCCGCCGCCCAGCAGATAGTTCTGCGGCGCACCGACGCCCCGTTGCGCCAGATCGTCGTTGACGCCCTCATAGCCGCTCAGGATCAGTGTCTCGCCCGACTTCATCGACACGCGTTGCAGGAAATTGCGCGTGTCGACCTCCGGCACCTGAATCGACTGGCCGTTGCCCGCCGGCACCGTCCTGAGCTGGATCAGCGACGAGATGTTCGTGTAGAACTGGAGCAGCACCGTGCTGTTTTCGAGGATGTGCGGCAACAGCGTCATGTTGAAGCCCGTCGTGACGGTGCCGGGCACCAGCGCGGTGGACGAGCCGACGTTCGCGGTGTTGGTCGTCGACACCGATGCGAGATAGCCCTGCTGCGTCGCGACCTGCAACGGCACGGGCTGGTTGTTCAGCGTCGTGATCGACGCGGACGTCTTGCGCCGCACCTTGCCCTGGCTCGACAGCGCCGAGATGATCGCCTGCGTGCCCGCCGCGCGGCTGTTCGGCGTGATCACTTGCGCGGCGAGCGACACCGGATTGGTGGCCGTGGTGGGAAAGACGCTGGTGATCGTGAAGGCCGTGCCGAGCGCCTGGTACACCGCCGTCCAGTTGATTCCGTAGCTGTCCTGCGCGGATTGCGCGACGGAAAGCACCGTGACGTTGATCAGCACCTGCTTCGACAGCGACGTATTCTGGGCGCGCATGAACGCGGCGACGCGATCCAGCACGTCCGGCGTGTCCGTGACGGTAATCGAGCCCGTCGCCGGCGACGACACGACGTGACCGTAGTGCGACAGCATCGCCTGGATCGACGCGCGCAGGCTGTTGAACACCGACAGCTGCGAGTTCACGACGGTGTTCGCCGTGTTGTTCGAGGTGACGGTCGCCGTCCCGTTGCCCGTGCCGCCGCCCGCACCTGCGCCCGCGCCGGTCGCGGCCGTTCCCGCCTGCCCGTAGCCGCCTGCCTGCGCACTCGACCCGTCGCTGCTTGCACCGCTCACTACGTTGGCATTGACGGTGGCATCGCCCGGAATGGCGCTGACCTGGAACGTCCTCGTATCGGTCACGAAGAATTCGATCGCGCCGTCCGCGTATTTCCACGAGACGCCGAAGCGCGCCGCCGCCGTGTCGAGCAAGCCGCGCAGATCGCCGTCGCGATACACGATGCGCGTACGCTGCGATGCGCCCCACGGCCGCGCGCCGGTCTCTCCCGACAGGCCCGGCACGGTCGGCAGCGGCGGCGGCGAGGCCCCGAGCACCGGCACCGACGGCGCGGCTGCGGGCGCGGGCTGCGTGCCGGCCGCCGCGTCGGGCGCGACCCGCGTCGCGATATGCGAAAGACGCGACACGTGCTCCGCGAATTCGCGGAGCGAGCCGACCTCCCGATCGAAGGTCGCCGGTTGCGAGAACACGGTCGGCAGCGCGCCTTCGCGCGCCAGTTGCATCGGTGTGCCGGACAGCCAGATCCCGTCGCTGACGATCACGCCGTCGGATGACTCCGCGACCTGCGCACGGCCATCGCGTGTATCGGCGAGCACGCGTTGCGTGCGCGCATGATCGCGATCGATCGCATTCGCGAGATGTTGCGGAAGCCCCGTGCAGCCTGCCAGAAGGACCGCAGCGAACGCGTATGCCAGCACCGAACCCCGCATCAACCCGCTCCTTTTGAAACGATCCGAAGAACCTTGTTGCCGCGATAGAGAATGGCCTGGATCGGCGCATTCGAGTGCGCGAGCGCGCCGACGACCGAGCGCAACGCATCGTCGAACGTGCCGGTCACGCTCGCCTCCGCGTCGATGCCGAAATCCGCGGGCGCTTCCCACACGAGTTGCCAGCCGGCTGCCTGCGCCCATCGCGCGAGCGCGCTGCGCATCGTGCGGTCAGACAGCTCGATCCGCCACGTCCGCCGCGTGTCCCGCTCCGGCTGCGCGGCGCGCGGCGCATCCGGCTCATTCGCGAGCGTCGGCGATGCGCCGGCCCGTGCGTCCGGCACCGTCGCGGCCGACATGGGCGCGAGCGTCCCTTGCGCGTCGCGCGCGTCACGTGCGTCGCCTGCATCAGGCAGCGCGACGTGCGCCGCGGATGCGCAGGACGACCACGCGGCGCCGAGCGCCGACAGCAACACCATACGAGCCACGACCATGCGCATTGCGTTCCTGACCTCATCACGATGGCGATGCGCATTCGCATGCGTCGCCGCTTGCCTGCCCTGCGCCCGCATCGGCATGACACTGGACATCCGGCCGGCGGGCTGACACGATGACACCCTCGTTACCTTGTCGATCCGACTCTTGCCATGACATCGCTTCCCAACGAGCTGCGCGACCTGATCCGCGAAATTCTTCGTCTCGTGGACGAGAACCAGGTATTCACCGACCTCCACATCGAACAGGATCGTCCGATCATGATCAAGACGCCGCGCGGCTGGGAAGAGGCGCCCGGCGGCCCGGTGCTGATCGACGAGATGGCGCCGCTGCTCGCGTCGATCGACGAACAATGGGACACACGCCTTGCCGAGGGCGCGCTCGACCGGCCGTTCGTGCTGACACGCTGCCGGCTTCGTTGCCACGTGTTTCGCACGTCGTCCGGACGCAAGACCGTCATTTCGATCCGCCGCCTGCCGCTCGAACCGCTGCCGCTCGACAAGCTCGGCCTGCCGGCCTATATCCGCACCATGCTCGACAGCACCCGGGGAATCGTGTTGATTACGGGCCCCACCGGCTCCGGCAAGACCACGACCATCGCGTCGCTGCTCGACCATCTGAACCGCACGCGCAACTGCCATATCGTCACGATCGAACAGCCGATCGAATACGGACTCGAAAGCAATCAGGCAATCATTTCGCAGCGCGAAGTTCCGACCGACACGCCGAGCTTCTCGTCCGGCATGCGCGAAGTGATGCGGCAGCGGCCCGACGTGATCATGGTCGGCGAGATCCGCGACAGCGACACGGCCGAAGCCGTTCTGCAAGCCGGTGAATCGGGCCACCTCGTCTTCGCCACCATGCATACCAGCAGCGCGCTCAATACGTTGACGCGCCTGCTGTCCTTCTTCCCGCCGGAGCAACGCGAGCGCTACGCCGCATCGCTCGCCGGCTCGTTGATCGGCGTAATCTGCCAATGCCTGATACCGAGCGAAGACGGCAGCCAGTTCGTGCTGGCGAGCGAGCTGCTGTTCAATCACAACCAGCAGATCAGCGCCTTGCTCGTCGATCCGGCGAAGATGGTGTTTCTCGCCGACTTCCTCCGACGCAAGGAAGACAACATGTCGCGCTCGCTCAACGATCATCTCGCGCAACTCGTCGCGAAAGATGCGATCTCGGTGCGCGACGCGCTACGCGCCGCCTATCAGCGCATGGAGCTGCACGAGCAACTTCAGTCGTCCATGAATCGGTGAAGCGATTCTCGCCTTTCGCGTGCGCCGGATTTTTATTGTTTGACAATCTGTTACATTCCGGCGCGCTGCCCGACAACCGTCGCGGGCCGCTATGCTAGCCGTGCCCGCGGTGACGCTAGAGCGCGTCGGTGCCCGCTTCGTCCAGGCTGGCGCCCGCGGCGCTCGCCGCCGGCGTGCGGCGGCCATTGACAAATACGGACCGATGCAGCAGATCGCCGAGCGCGCGCAGCGGTTCGGTGAGATCCGCGACACGCATCGATGATGCGCCGGCGAGCGCGCGCTCCACGGCGTTCGCCCAACGTATGCGACGTCATCTCCGCGATCCTGCCGCAAGCGCGCAGCACGAGCTGTATCTGCTTGCCGAGGTGCGGACTCACCTGGCTTGTGTCTCCCGCGATGGACGCGTCCCGCATGCCGAGCGCCGCACGATGGAGCGCTTTCGCGTCGCCGTCGTGATCGCCCGCGGTCTGGTCGATATCCTGTGCAATCGCGGCCATCACAGTTCGGATCGTCGAACGCCACTTCTGCCGTGTTTTTCCGGGGTGTCACATTCGATCAATACGATCGATTCGAATCGTTCGCCTATTCGCTACGCATATCGAATTGATCCAACCCGACCATGACCGCCATATCGCCCGCCCATTCGTCGATCGAGCTCGATCGTCTCGCCTCGCCCACGGACACGCACGCCGATAACGGCGCCCGGCCCGCCAAAAGTTCGCCGACAAGCTCGCCAAAAGGTTCACCGCCCACCTCGGGTGTCGCCACGCCTCTCGCGGGGTTGTCGCAACGCGCGTCGTCGCCGGCGCCCTCTGCGAAGTCTGGCCGGCGAACGAGCGTGCCCGCTTCGACTGCTTCCGACGCGCGCCACGCCTCCGGCACCGTCGATGCGGCGCATACCCGCCCGTCGGGCGAGCTCGTATCGATGCCCGGTACGTACGCCCACGACATCGACGAGCTCGACAGCCCCGCGGCCGCTCGCGCGACGCCGGTCGATCTGCCGCGGTTGCAGCGGGCGCTCGACCGGCAGAAGAATCGCGACGTCGATCGGGAAGCGCTCGCGCGCGTCCTGCAGACGGTTCGATTCAACCCGCTTCACCGAAGCGACCCGAACTCGCCATCGAGTCACAAGGAACTCGTCCGCCATATCTCCGATGAAACGCTTCAGGAGTGGTACACCGCGTTGTCCGTCACGCCGGATCAGGTTCGTGGAATGGAAAGCGCCGCATACCGGGCCGGATTGCAGATCCCTTCCAGCAGCACGATCTTCAACATCGTCAGCTATATCGCGACGCCGCTGGCGTTCGCCCATGCGCGCAACCCGTGGCACTCCGTGATCGCCAGTCTTCTGCTGGCCGCATTTCAGCCGCTCGTTACGGCTCCGGTCCAATCGCTCGTCATTGGATCGATCGACTATCGC
Source organism: Burkholderia sp. Bp8998 (assembly GCF_003854235.1). Lineage (NCBI taxonomy): Bacteria > Pseudomonadati > Pseudomonadota > Betaproteobacteria > Burkholderiales > Burkholderiaceae > Burkholderia > Burkholderia sp. Bp8998. The sequence goes on along the minus strand of NZ_QTQF01000022.1, from coordinate 60,255 downwards.
CGGCGGCTGAACCACGGCGAAATCAAGCTGGACAAGACCACCGTCAACTCGAGTACGACACAGGCGAAGATCAAGCAGAAGATCGATGCCGGCATGGAGTCCGTGCGAAAGAGCGAAGCCGCCGTGGCCGCACTGTTCGCCCGTCATGGTCTGGTCGCGGCGGACGGGACGATCGATCCGGCGAAAATCGACGCGTGCAGCCTGTCGAATGCCGAAAAGGATGCGCTCTCGAACACGTGCAAGGAACACCTCGCGCAGTTCGTCACGCTCTGTACGTTGACGGATCAAATGCAGGCGCTCGACGGCGCGCACGAACGCCAGCGGGAATCCACCCACTGGCAGATCGCTCCCCGCACCGTTCGCTCGGGCAGCGGCATCGTCGCGCCGTTCATCCGCAAGCCCGGTGTCGACGTGGCGGACTCCTGGGTCGGCAAGGTCTTTCCTTACAAGGCTTCCCGGTACGGCGTGACAGGGGTATCGGTGTTCATTGCCGCGACGGCGCTGATTGCCCAGCACTTCGCTGCAGCGAGGGACGAAGTCAACGGGCTGAAGCTCGAGCACAAGCTCAACATGCTGCACGCCGATCTGTTCGAGGATGGGAAGGCAGATATTCTCCATCGATGCGGAACCATCACGGCGGCCGATCTCAGCATCGAGAAATGCCGGAACATGGTCGTGTCGGCGGAAGCGAACATCGTGCAGCGCGTGGCCGACCGCCTCGACGCCAGGCTGTCGAAGCTGCGGAACGAACGTCGAAACGAACCGCAGATGCAGCAGACGCGCCCGGTCACGCCCGAGGAACTCGAGGAGGGGCGAGGCACGCGCATTCCCGAGCTCGACGCCACCATCGCCGCATACGAGCGGGATGTCGGCAATCTTCGCCGCCTGATCGTGACGGACAACCTGCACGAGGACACGCGCGCACTACTGGGCGATGCGCTGAATGGCTCGCATGCGTTCGCGTGGGAAGAAGCGGTCGCCAAGCTCACGAAACCCCTCGAGTTCACGTCGCAAGTGTCGCAGCGCCTCGGCCAGACCTTTACCCTCGGCGTGGCGGGAAGCGCGGGCGCGCTGGCCGGCGGGCGCGTCGTCTCCGCGGCGCTGAAGGGCAGCGACCACATCCCGCTCCAATTTCAGTTGGTGCTTGCGCTCGCGAGCGCGCTGATCGGGTTCATCGCGGCGTCGACCCAGGGGATGGTGACCAATATCAAGAATCGCCGACGCGAGGCCAGTCCGGACGATGGCGCAATGAGTTTCGGCGAGCAGACGCTACGCGGCGTGGGGGCGCCGATCGAATGGATCGGCAATTCCATCGCAAGCCGGCGCGCAATCGCGGATGCCAGCCAGGTCGTCGCGGAACTTCAGCCACAGGCGCGGCAAATGGCCGCCAGCGTCAACCGGCTGCTCGCGCCGACGCCTGACGCCCCCCGCGAACCGTGACGCATCGGCATGCCGGTCGCGACGCGCGCACGGTGTCGCCGCCGCGAACGCTCAGCTCGCGATCGCCGGGCCGGCCTGCTGCAACTGTCCGAGCATTTCTTCCATGCCGTTGTCGGCGATCCGCTTGCCGATCGCGCCGAGGTCGGTGTCGCCGGGCGCGGCGATCAGCGCATAGGTGACACTGGCACGGCGCCACGTCACGACCTCCATGCTGCCGACCTGTTGTCGGGCGAGCGCCGTGTCGGGCCGCTCGTCCTTCATCACGCACAGCGCCACGGGCAGGCCTTTTTCGGGGAGATAGACGATCTGCACCAGCGGTTTGTGATTGAAATTCAGCCGCTGTATGCGCTTGAAGGTCAGCCCGACCGAGCGCAGGTCCGGAATGCGGATCCGCAGCCCGTCGTCGCGGCGAATGTTTTCAACCATATGCGCCGCGGTCGCAAGATTCGACGAATCGAAAGCAACCGTGTCGCGCGTATAGAGCCGTTGATAGTTCACGGCCGCCATGATCCACGGGGACATCTGCGTTCGCGCGGTCATCAGCGCATCCTGCGGCGCGAAGTGCAGGACGGCGCCGCCGCAGAACGCGCCCGCGACGAATGCGGCCGCGAGCCACGGCACCATCGTGCGAACGCGCGAGCGAACCGGCGCGGACGATGGCGCGCGCGCGTCGGGCCGCGGCGCCGGCGCCTCCGCGCGACGCGCGCCGCCGCCCGCGGACGGCACCGAAGGCCCGGTATACGCCCGCGCGATTTCAGCGACCTTGCTGACCAGGCTCTGCGGCAGCGGCGGCCATTCCTGGCGCTGGAACGCATACTGATAGGGCAACACCGATGCTTCGAACAGGGCAACCCGCCTGGCGATATCGGCCGACGTGTCGATCGCCCTGTCGACTTCCTCTCGCTCGCGCGACGTGAGTTCGCCATCCACGTATGCCATGAGCAGGATGTCGTCCATTTTCATGCCCCCTGATCCTCACTCTTCGCTGCGCCCTTCATGGGTCGTTCCTTTCCATCGCTGAACAGGGCGCCGATCGTCTGACGGGCACGCGAAAGCCGGCTCATGATCGTCCCGATGGGTACGCCGAGCGCCTCGGCCGCTTCGCCATAGCTGAGCCCCTCCACCGCCACCAGCAACATGACCACGCGCTGCGCTTCGGGCAGCTGCTGCACCGCCCTGACGATCTGCGCATCCAGCGCCTGCTGCTCCAGGGTCGGCGCGGTGGGATCGGCGATGGTTTCGAGCAGGTCGTCGTCCCAGTCCATGCCCGAGCGCCGACGCACGCTGCGTGCGCGGAGTTCATTGAGCCAGGTGGATTGCACGATCGAGAACATCCAGCTGAGCGGCGCGGTTCCCGCTCGTAGCTGATGCGCTCGTTCGAGCGCACGGACGCACGCGCCCTGCACGAGATCCTCGGCGTCGTGCCGGTCGCCGGAGATTCGCAGCGCGAAGGCCCAGAGGCGCGGCAGCATCGCGGGGAGCATGGCGGACAGTTCGGCTGCGGTCATCTACGTCGATCCTCCCGCGGTGCAACCAAGCCGACGTTGACGAACTGCAGTATCTGACGTGTATCCATGGGTTTAGGCGAAATTAGGCGGGCAACACCCCTGCAGTCCACGTAAACAGCTGGACGGCGCAGATATTCCATCCGCCGTCGCGTATTACCCGAACTGCCGGATCACAGGTCCTCGTGCCAGAGCGCGCGTTCGCTCACGCACGGGCGATGAATGGATAGGTCAGCAACCCGAACTGCACCAGATTGACGCCGAAGTGCGCGAGCACGGCCGATTGCAGGCCGCCGGCGCTACTGGCGAGCCCGTAACCGATGCCGGACAGGCCGGCCAGCAGAACCAGCAGCGCACCGCCCTGGTAATGCGCAAGGCCGAACAGCACGGTGCCTGCGACAAGCGCCAGCCAGCCGGCATTCGGTTGCGCACGCATCAACCGCGTCGCGCCGGCCTGGACATAGCCGCGGAAAAACGCTTCTTCCGCGAACGCGACCAACAGCAGGTTGTCGAGCACCCACAGCCATGCGAAATGCGGCCACTTCGGCGCCCACGCAATCAACCCGGCCCACCAGGCAATCGAGAAGCAGACCGCCGATGTCGCCGCGCACGCGGCGATCGCCGCGATCACACGTGTCGACAGCGGCTTCTCCGGCAGAACCCATGGGTAGACCAGCACCAGCCAGAACGCGATCAGCGGCTTGTCGAAGTTCAGATACATCGTGTACGGCGCCGCATCCGGCGTCAGGCGTGCCGCATGAATCACCCTGAGATTGTCGAAACCCGGCAGCCAGTGCTGAAACAGTCCGACCGCAACGACGCAGAAGACGACGTTGCACACGACCTCGCCGGCGAACGGCAGATTCCGCTGCAACAGCACGCCGGTGCCGACCAGCAGTGCAATCGGCACGAGCGCGATCGGCTGCAACTGCCGCGACGCGAACGCGATCGCATAGCCGATGGCGAGCAGGCTCAGCGTGAGCCCGCGCGGCATCCTCGAGATCGCCGTCAGTGCGGCAAGAAAAATCGCACACCACGTCAATGCGGTCATTGCACCTTCCGGAGAGTTGCCAACGGCGCGTCGATCGCGTCGAGCGCCGCACGCGTATCAGACCACCGTGACGACCACGTCGATGTTGCCGCGCGTCGCCTTCGAATACGGACACGTCTGGTGCGCCGCATCGACCAGCGCCTGCGCGACATCGGCGTCGACGCCCGGCACGCTGACGTTCAGCCGTGCCTGCAGGAAGTACGCGCCGTCGTTCGTGGCCAGATCGATCTGCGCATCGACATGCGTGTCGCGCGGCAGCGAAACCTTCAGCTTTTGCGCGGCCAGGCCCATCGCGCCGATGAAGCAGGCCGACCAGCCCGCGGCCAGCAGCTGCTCGGGATTCGTGCCGGGCGCGGCCGAGCCGGGAGCGGAGAGCCTCACATCCAGGCGGCCGTCCGCGCTGTGCGCGGCGCCGTCGCGGCCGCCGGTGGTGCGAACTTCGCCGGTGTACAGAATTTTCGTTTCGTGGTTCATGGTCGGTACCGAGTTGAACAGGATGGATGAATGGCGAGGCCGGCGATCAACTGCCGCGGTAGAGCTGTTCGAGCGCCGCGAGCTGGCCGTCTTTCTCCGCCTGCACCAGTTCCGCGCGAACCTGGGCGCGCGTCTTGCCCTTCGGCGCCTTGCCGCCCGTCGCCCATTGGCTCGCCTGCCCGACGGTCTGGTCGTTGATGCTCGTGTCGACGGCGCTGCTTGCAAAAGCGGAAGTGGTGGCTGCAACGGCGGCGCACGCCGCGAAAACCAAAGCGATCGTCTTTACTTTCATGTCGTTCTCCTGGATAAATTCGGCTGTTGCGAATCTGTCGAGGCGCTCGGCGGTCGCTGATCTCGCGAAGCCGTCTCGAGCACCCTGATCGGACTCGATCGGTGAGATCCATTAAATCCAGACGACGTATCTGACGTGTGTCCCGACAAATGGCTTTTGCAAGGCCATGTATCCAGACCGGTTTCATACACATTGAGAAACAAAACTGCCGTCTCGTTTTCGGTCGATCGCCAAACAAAGCCGGGTTTTTCCGACAAAATGGCGCCGCGACAGCGCGTTCACCCTTGACGTCGCTGCCACGAAAAAACCAAAGGAGAGATAGCCGATGTCCCGATACGCCCTCGCAGCGCTGCTGCTGTTCAGCGTGATGACCTCCGTCGACGCGCACGCCGAAACGATCAAGCCGATCAAGGCGTCGAAGTCCGACCTTGCCGGTGCGATATTCAATCGCGCCGACGCCGTGAAAAAAGACGAAGCCGGCGAAACAAGCGCGGACGTCGCGACGTTCACGTCGACCGACAACGCTTACCAGACCGGCGTCTATCGATCCGGGCCGTCGCATGAGGAAATCAAGGGGCCGCGCGGGCTGCCGTACAACGAGTTCCTGTACTTCCTTTCAGGCAGCGTGAAGCTGACGTCGTCGGACGGTTCGGTGATGCTCGTGAAGACCGGCGAGGCCGTCACGCTTCCGAAGGGATGGACGGGGCATTTCGACACGCCGGGCTATACGAAGCTCTATGTGACCTACAACCCCGACGACAGAAAAAAATAATCCGGCACATGTCGATCAATCCGGCCATGGCGGAATAGCGCACCCTCCTCGATTGTTCTGTTGAGGCAGACCATCACTTCGGGAGTCAGACGGTGCGGAATCAATCGCAGGAAATCGAGAACAATCAGCGGCTCATGCGGGCGCTCGGGAGCACGGAACATCTGTTCTGGCTGCTCGACCAGAATCGGCCGACGCATTTCGCGATGGTCGCGGAGATCGACCGGCGCTTTGCGCCGGACGCATGGCACGCGGCGTTTCAGGCGCTGCAGCACAGGCATCCGCTGCTATCGACCTGCATCGCCGTCGACGCGCAACAGCGTTCAGGCTTCTATCGCGTGACTGACGCCGCGGTGCCGTTGCGCGTGCTCGATCAAGACCCGACTGCGTGGCAGGCGGAAGCGGCCCGCGAAATCGCCACGCGCTTCGTCGGGTCCGCGGCGCCGCTGCTGCGCGCGACCTTGCTGCAAGGCGAATGCAGCTCGACGCTGATTCTGGTCGCACATCATTCCGTGGTCGACGGCATGGGCAGTGCATCGCTGATCGACGATCTGTTGCGCATCCTGTCGGGCGAGCGACCGGCACCGTTGCCGTTGGTGCCGTCGCTGGAGACCGTGCTCGAGACCGATCTGAACCACGCCGCCGTCTTGCCGGCCCCCTCGCCGGCACCCGCGCCCAAGCCATTTCGCCCGGATGCCGCGCAAGCGCCGCACGTCGACGCCCTTGCGCTTTCTGCCGACGTCACCCGCCGGCTCGTGGTCCGCGCGCGTGCCGAGCACACCACCGTGCACGGCGCGATTGCCGCGGCCGTTCACGAAGCCGGCCGGCGTCTGTCCAGCGCGTGGACCGAACGCGCGTTGAGGACCGTCACGCCGATCGACCTGCGCGATCTTTCCGACGACGCGCGTGCCGCCGCCGGCGTCTACATCACGCAGACCATCACGGTCGACGATCACCCGCGCGGTACGGATATATGGACCGCCGCCCGCAAGATCAAACAGGATCTTGCACCGTCGCAAGCGCGCGCGAGCGTGGCGGCGGAACTGAAGTCGCTTGATGCCGTGATGTCCGCGCGGCCGAGCGTCGAGCATGCGGCCGGGTTTCTATCGGCCGTGCTCGCCTTCGACGTCATGGTGTCGAATCTGGGCAATCAGCCGATTGCTTCCCAGTACGAAGGCGTGTCGCTCAAGGCGCTGTGGGGTCCCATCGTGACGTCGGGCTTCGCCGACGACCAGATCATCGGCGCGTGCACGATCGATGGCGTGCTACGTCTCACGCATACGAGCCATGGCGCGATACGCGGACTGCTCGAAGAGGTCCGCGCGATTCTCCAGGAAGCCGTGAGCTGACCGTCGGGAGCTGCTCGCCTCGTGTTCGCTCGACGCCGACCATCGTCGCGCGTCGCAGCGGCAGACGGATTCCGGAACGCCGGCGCGTGCGTTCAGCACGCCACCGGCAATACCCGCTTGCGGTGCTCGACGATCGACAGAAGCAGTGCCGCCAGCCCGCATGCGGCGATCAGGATCAACAGCATCGTCTTGCCCATGCTGACCAGCACCATGCTGCCTAGCGCGGGGAATCCGAATGCGCCGACGAAGTACGACGCCACGAACCACGTCAGCACGGCGTGCCGGTGCCGCGCATCGGCACTGTTGACGGCCTGCGCCTGCACGATCGGATAGACGAGGCCATACCCGGTGCCGAGCAGCACGGCGCTGGCCGAATGAAGCAGCGCGTTGTGCGGCACGGCGAACGTCACGGCGACGCTCAGGATCATGAAGCCGAGCAGGATCTGCGTCGTCGCGCTGACGCGGATCTGAATCACGACCGCACCGAGCAGCCCCCGGATGACGACCACCGTGGCGGAATACAGACCGAAAAACGTTCCGGCCTTCACGCCGGGGCCCTGCGCCATCGACATCTGGAACGTCATCAGGCCCGAGAAGACGCTCGAGCCGAGTGCGATGATCGCGATCGGATAGATCGCAGGCGTGCGGACGATCGCGCCCATCTCGCGTACCCACCGATCCCGCGCCGGCGGCGCAACGGCGTGCGACGCCGGCGAGAGGCGGCCGAAACATTCCAGCATCACCGCAGCCGTCGCGCACAGCGCGCCGACCGTGCAGAACACCGCACCGGTCGTCCAGTGCCAATTGCGTATCGCGAGTGCCGCAACGGCCGGACCGCCGCCGACGCCGGCCATCTGAAACGACCCGAACCGCAGGAACCAGCGCTCACGTTCGATATCCGCCGTGCGCTCCGCGATCATCATCGGCGCCGCGAGGCAGAACCCGCCCCAACCGATGCCGACCAGCAATCCGGGCACGACGCTCAGCGAGCCGGTGCGCGCGATCAACGCGAAGCCGACGACGCCCGCGCCGACGACCAGCGCCGCCAGAGCGGTCGCCCGCGCGGCGCCGATCCGGTGCGCGCACCACGCGACCAGCGGCAGGCCGAGCAGCGCACCGATCATCGCTTCGGCCAGTGCGGCCCCCGTGTCGATGTCGCTTCCGCCCGCCACACGGAAATGCATCGACAGCAGAAATGTCGCGCCGTAGCCGCATGCCGTCAGCAGCGCGCCGAGCAGCACGAACGCGGCGACGCGCGGCGACATCGTGCGTGGATCGGCCATCATGCTTCCCCTTGTTTCAAGATTCCGGTCGATTCGGGCGGCGGCGCGACAAGCTCGCCGCCCCAGGCCATCGCAACATGATCCGCACAATCCGCAATCGAAGAAATGAACTGTTCCGATGATGCGCCGCATACGTTCGTATAGGCGCAGACGACAGCCCACATCCCCACGCGTGCGCGCGACGCGCTCAAGTATCGGCGAGCGACAGATCGGGACGCTGCGCGACGGTTGCGGCGAGGATCGTGAGCTCCCGACTGACCGGAACGCGCGTCTCGCCGGCATGAGGGCGAAACACCGGGTCGCCGCGGCCGATGCAACGACCGGTCAGCGCACAGACCGCCGCGCCGTCGGCAAACCCTCTGCTCCAGATCTGCTCAGTAGACTTGCCCAGGCACGCGTCACTCCACGAGACGCTGATCGCGCTGGCCGAAATCCGCCTGACGATCACGACGTTGACGGGCCGCCGCGCCATGCGCGAACCCGCGCTCGCGCGGCGCGGCCGGTGCCCGACGGGCCACTTCTTCGTGCACGCGTGGAGCTGCTCGGCGGACGGATCGAGCACGTTCAGCAGCACCCGCGCGACGATATTGTCTTCGGACGGCGTGGTCATCGGCGGTCTCCGGCAGCCGGCTTCATTCGGCCTGCGCCGGCGGAAACGAAACCGATTCGCTCAATTCGCGCCATTGTGCGTCCTCCTCCGCACGGAACCTTGCCGCCGCGCCGGCTACCGCGACCGCGTCGCTGCCCATCAGCAATCGCAAAGGCGCTGTCGGCGATCCGGCGATGCCGAGCAGCGCCCGGGCAATCCGCGCGGGATCGCCGGGTTGCGCGCCGTCGATGCTGCGCAAGCGTGCCGCTACCGGTTCGATGATCGGCTTGTACGCGTCGCTGATCGGCGGAATGGTCATCGATGAACCGGCCCACCGGGTCCGCATCGATCCCGGCTCGACGATCGTGACCCGGATGCCGAAATCGCGGACCTCCTTCGCCAATACTTCGGAGAACCCGCCCACCGCCCACTTGGCTGCCTGATAGGCGGCGAGCCCGGGGCCGCCGACTCTTCCGCCCACCGACGAGATCTGAATGATGTGGCCGGCCCGTTGCCGACGCATGAACGGCAGTGCCGCACGCGTGACGTTGCACACGCCGAAGAAGTTGACCTCGATCTGCTCGTGCAGCGCCTGGTCGGTGATGTCTTCGATCGACGCCAGATCGGCGTAGCCCGCGTTGTTCACCAGCACGTCGAGACGGCCGAATTGCTCCACCGCCAGGCTGACGGCGCCGCGCGCCGCGTCCGGATCGGTGATATCCAGCGGGATCGCCAGAATCCGGTCGCCATAGGCGTCCGCCAGGCTGGCCAGACGCGTCACGTCCCTCGCCGTTGCCGCCAGTTTGTGGCCGGCGGAAAGCACCGTGTCGGCAAGCTGAAGACCCAGGCCGCCGGAGCAGCCCGTGATGAACCAAACTTTGCTGTCATGCATTGTCGTACTCCCGGTCATTTGCGATCGACGTCCGGCCCCGCACACGGTTCTGAAAACGGGGGATTGCCGTGCGTCCGCAGGATCGCGGACTCGCCGAACCCGACGTCATGCGTCATTGGGAGGCCGCCATGTATCTCGTGTATGTCCGTCGCGTATCGGAATGTATCTGGCGATACCGTGAGTACGACGCGGTGATCGCGCTATCGATGACGGACCTTCACAAACGAACACGATCATTGGATAACGACACATTTCATGTGCGTTGTCGAACGGCGCTCACGGACGACCGCCGGCGAGACGGCTCGCCCGTATGCGGATGCATCATCTCGGCGGGTCTCGCGAGCCCCGGCGCACCGGTCGTGCGCGCCATTTCGCTGACGGACTTCAGCACGCCTGCCATCAGCGCGACGCTGTCGTCGGACCTGTACGCGTCAGGACCGCCGACCTTGCTCTGCGGCTCGTTCTTGAAATGGCACGCTTCCGGACGCGTCGCATCGGCCGAGCGATAGTGCACATGCAGCGGCACGGTCGTGACGTGCGCCTGGCGTGGTTCGTGCGTCCCGGGATCGAGATAGGTAATCTCCTGCCGGTCGCGCAGCGTGATGACGTATTCGTCGAAATAGTCATCGTGCGTACGGGGGACGCCATTCGGCGCGATACCCGACAGCTTCCTCCGGTGGACCGTCTTGTGCACCGAAACCAGGCTGTCGCTCGCGTGCTTCTGGAGCCAAAGGAACCGTTCACGCGTCGGGTTCTGCGCGAACTGCTTCAGGTTGCGGCGCTTCTGCTCGACGGCTGCCCGTTCGCGCAGGCCTTCGATTTCCTTCGATAATTCCGCGATGTGCTTTTGCAACGCCGCGCGAACGTCATCTGCCCTCTTCCGCGCGTCCTTGACCGACTCCGCGCTTGCGCCGAGATCGACGAGCGTGTCGACCAGTCGATCGGTCTCCGCGATCCGGTCCAGCGCTGCCTTGCGTCCGGCACGCAGCGCGTTTGCCGCGCCCATGAACTTGCCGTAAACACCGTTGCCGCTCAACAGATGCAAGCCGTTCGACGCGGCTTCCGTTTCCGCCTGCGCTTGCAGCGCCCCCGCCCTTTCACGCACGCCATCCAGTTGATAGGGATGTTCATACAGCGTGGCGAACGAATTCGTCTCGTCGCGAAGCCGCACGGCACGGTCGCGTTCATCGGCGTCCGTTCTGAGTTGCTGCCATCGATTGCGGTCGGCGCGCGCCTTGCGCTGCCGGTTCGTCAATTTGGGGCGGCCACTGGCGGCGGGCCCGGTCGCCGGCGTGTCATCCCAGTCGATGTCCTGAGCCGTCGCTTTCCCCGGCGCCGCTACCTCCAATCCCTTCAGATGCGTATTCACGTACTCGCGTACCGCGTCATCGTGGGGCACGCGCTGGATCACGATTCCGCGTCGGCGGCTGGCGGTCTGCTCGGTGGCCAGATTCTTCACCTCTTCGGAAACGGCGATACTCCATTGCAAATCGCGTCGGATTCGCGACACCGCAACCTGCAGCCGATCGTACGCGCGCTCGGCCTCCCCGTGATTGACGAGCCGAGCCTTCGGGTCGCTTGCGCCGTTCCTCACGCTGCTGCGCAACCACGCCAGATCGGTTTCGATCTCGTCGCAATGCTGCGCAACCGCGTCGAGCACGGGTTGCCGTAGCGCATCGCGCTGATCGAGATAAACATTCACATCGCCATTCGGAAACGCGTTCGCGCAATGCTCGACGTTGTGCTGCAATGCGGCGACGCGTTCCCACATGTTGCGCGACACTTCCGTGAACGCTTCGCGCGCATTCGGTTCATGCACACCGGAATCGACGACAGCGCCGAACTCGCGTGTGTGCTCGAACAAGCTGAGCGCCTCGTTGTCGATGCGCACGCTCGCGTCGAGCAGGTCGCAGTGTTTAATAAGTACACTGGAATCGTCGACGCCGGGCTTGCCGCGCAGTCCGTCGATCCATCGAAGGTCTTCATCCACACGTCGCGCGAAGTCGTCGTACTGATTGCACGCTTGATTCAATTCATGCAACAGCGTGCTCAGTTGCGCGGCTTGCGGGTCGTCGAACGACACTCGCTGCGCTGCTTCGGGACCGGCATCCGGGTGCATCTGGCGCCGAAGCCTGTCGAAACCGAGGCGGAGTGTCTCAAAACAAGCGTGGAGCAGTGTCTCGTGCACCATGTTGACAAGACCCTGCGTCATCAACAGATCAGGCAGATGGCTCTTCACGGCGACTTCAAGCGTTTGCTTCCAGCTCGCCTCGAGATCGCGCGGTTCGCCTGCCTTCGACTCCCGGTCGGGTGTCTTTTCTTTACGCAACTCCGGCAGGTCGCGGCCAATGCAGTCGAACAGCTTGTCGAATGCGGCGCATGTCTGGTTCATGTTTCTGTCGAGCTTGCCAGCGATCTTCTCGAGCTCGCGAGCGGGCGTACGGCATTGCGCCGTCCCATCGCGCATTCCGATGTGCGATTCCAACAGCCGGCGCGTATCCACGATTTTCTCGATGGATTTGAGCACACTCCGATAGCCGTCGCCGAACGTGGTCAGTTCTCGATTCAAAAGGCTCAGAGGGTCGGGCTGAGAGCTATGCAGCCGCCGCCCGTCGGCAAGACGCTCGGCCTTCCTTGAAGCAGCTATCTTCACGCCAAGATCGGCCCCACTTCCTTTGACGATTTGCACCGCCTCCGCGGCAGCGCGAAAGTGCGTGAGCACCCCCTCGGTGCGGTCGAAAATCTGGTTGACGTCAAACGGAATACTTAGAAATTTAGTCTGCGCGCCGCGGATTCCATTGACGCGCAGCCAGAGCAGCGGCGCCGCCTTTTTCCGGATGGCGTTTTTTTCTTTCCGGATGGCGTCTTTTTCGTCCGACTCCGGCTGCGCTGCCTGTCTTGTCTGCGGCACAGTGACGTGCACCGGCCCCGCAACGCCCGCCCGCGATGCGGACGGACGCGCAGGCGCCGACGAAAGGCCCGCGAGCGACGCCTGGCGGGAGGCCGCGCGGATCGGTGATGTGGGCGGTGTGTTGGCATCAGGCGGCTCAAACACGAAATCTGTGTGACCGGCGGGCGAGATACTGCTCATGAATGACCTTCGAACGCGACGAGGAAATGTTCCTCGATTGTGACGGTCAACGCGTTCCCGATTCTGCCGCCGATGCGAACATCGGTTCAGGGTGGCGAAGCGCGGGTGTCCGCGCGACCATGAGCCGCCGTCCGACAGCGCGCATCCGGCACCGGCATCGATCTGCAAGCACAGCTTCCATCGGAGGCTCGCCCATTCACCTCGCGAATGCTTTCGCAATTTCGATGCGCACATCGTGCTGCGCGAGCAATCGAACGATGTACCGCCGATCATCGAGCTTCCGTGCTTTATCGACAACGAAAGCAGATACTCATGCGAACCACGAGCCTATGTATTACCGGCGTGCCAGACTCTCCGGCGGACCCGGCCGGCCCGACCGACGCCGGCGCATCGTCCAACTCGACGGAAACGATGCGATCTCGGGCGACCACCTCCCCTCGCCTGACCGCACTCCAAGCGATAAACCGGAGCGACCACTCCCCGGCAGCCGGATCGCCGGAGAATCGCCGGAGAAGTCGGGCACCGTCATCGAATAGCAGGGCATCGACGACGTCCTCGATGCACATCTCCCACGAAGCGATCGCGCTTGAACCGAATGCTGTCGAGCTGCGGGCCGTCGGAGCTCATCCGCCTGCGTCAATCGGCGTGCGCGACGCGCGGGCCATGCTAGCGGGACTGGAAAAGGTGACGCACCGGCTCACCGCCTCGCTGGCCAAAGCCGCCGATGTTCACCGCAGGGCCACCGATGAACTGCGCGGCCCGGGCCCCGATTGCCTGACGGAGGAGAACCGTCAAAAGATCGACGACGCCCAGAAATTCATCGCGGCCGCGGGGCCGGTGAAGTCATTGGTCGAGCATCTGGTTGACGACCTCGAATCGCAGTTGGCCGCCGCATCGACCCAGATCGATGCCGGTGCGTCGTCGAAGGTCAGCAGAACCCAGCGCGGCATTGCACTCGCGGAAATAGTCGGGGCGATCGCGGCCAAGAATGCGGCATGGTACGCGCTGCCCGGACTCATTCCGGCGACCCATGTACGCTTCGACAACGTCGGGGAAGTGACGAAGCTGGTGACATCCCGATCGGCGCTTGCGCTGCTCTTCGCTGCCTTAACGGAATATCCACTTGCGACCGACGGGCAGCGACGATTCAAGGATGCCGGCGGTCAGATAAACCAGTTGCAGGGATTTGCACAGGCACTCGACCAGGCGTTCGCGCTCGCGATCCTGTTCGGCATCAACAAGGCTACCGGGCAGGCGCCCCCTCCGGGCTATCAAGTTGCCGGATTTTCACTGAGCGCCGCAGGCGCCGCGTTTCAAACCGGTGCGTTGAACGGCTTGATCATTCGCATGCTTCGGCCCGTTTTCGACACGCTGTCGAAAAAATCGGCACGGCCCGGCGACGATCGATCTTCCTTCCTCCCAACCCATACTTCGCGAGCGAATCCAGCGCCGGCGGAACAGTCAGGAATACGGCATCCCGAGCCATCTCTGAACACCTGGCTCGACACCGTCCCTGCCCAGGATTTCGTCGAGATGAACGCCGATCTGGACAATGCCTGCGCTTCCATCGCCCGATTGCACGAGGCCATCTTTCCTCGCGAACATGAAGTGCTTCCAGGCGACATGCTTCCCGCCTCGCCCGCGGCCGATTATGGAACGCGCGTCGAGCGGTTCAGCGGCAATCTCGCGGCAATACAGAACGCCGTTCGTGAGTTCCGCAACGATCTCCCCGACGATGACGAACGCCTGACCCGAATCGACGCGGCACTCGCGCATGCGCAGGACGCGGAGCGCACGATAGCGGAATTGCGTGAAAGCGCCACGCCGAGAAGAACGGCGTTCTTTGCCGCGATGGCGATCCTGAGCACGGTCGGGTCCGTGCTCGGCGCCATCGGCCCTTCCGTTCAAAATGCATGGCTCTCGGACATCAACCATCGCGCCGCGATCTTCGGCGTCACGTCTTCGGTATTACAAGCGTTCGCCAATCTCGGGCAATTCCTCGGCGGCGCCAAACCGGGCGACGGGCGCCTCGCACGTTTCCTGAAGATCGGCCTGGAGAACGACCAATATCCCTACCGCGCGTGGACCAAAAACTGGCTGCGATCGGTCAGGTTTCTGCTGGGCGAATTCCCGTTGCTTCAGCTTTCCACCACGTTTTCCGAAATGGCCAATAAAGAAGCGGGCAAGTTGCCTCAGGCACCCGTGCAAGGCACCCCGTCTGCCTATACGATCCGCAACGTGCAGGAGGCCTTTCGGGCCATTTTCAGCCTCGCCTTCACGGCGTTGGCGCTTGGCGAAAAAGCGAACTGGAACCACTATATGGGCCTCGGCATCGCCGCGCTCGGGGCGATCGTACCGACTGTGATCGAGTATGCCGGTACCGGGCCGCGCACCGGCCCGGCGCTTTCGCCCGGCAACGGCTAGTGCATCGGCAGGTCGCGCATGACAGCAACGTGGAGCGGCGTGGCGCGTCCTCGCCGCTATCTGCGCGACTGCCCCAACTCGAGATCGGCCTGCATCGCCAGCAGCTCGAGTTCCGAACGGGCATCGACGGCCGGTCGGTGCCGATCGTTCACGTGACGGGCAACGACCGTCGACTGCTCCGGCTCCGTGGCGGAAGCGACGATCGGTCGGGCCTCCGGCTGCTGCGCGGTGCGGATGCCCGACCGATCGTCGGGAAGCATCTTCCAGCGCCGCAAAATGCCACTTATGCGGCGCGCATAATCGTCGCGCAGGGACGGCGTAGCCGAGTGATACGCGCCGACCGCGGCCCAGGTATTGCCATATTTGTCGACCTGGCGCCGCAGCAGCCAGGCCGCGACGTACACGCTCTTGCACGGGGACATGAGCGCCTCTCTTCCGATGCCGAAGCGCGAAAGCGGCGACAGATGAATCGAATTGATCTGCATCATTCCATAGTCGACCGACCCGTTTGCATTGACGTGCATCGCATCGGCACGGTTGTGCGACTCCTGCCACGCAATGGCGCGCAGGATGAGCGGATTGACATGCTGATACGCGGCGGCATGATCGAAGCAGTCGGCGCGCGCAAACTGCGCCGCACCTGCACTGCAAATCAAGACGAGGCACCGCAGCCCGATGCTCGGTACTTTCATGGACGAGTAACGTAAGACCATC
The DNA here is from genome assembly GCF_003854235.1 of Burkholderia sp. Bp8998. Taxonomy (NCBI): domain Bacteria; kingdom Pseudomonadati; phylum Pseudomonadota; class Betaproteobacteria; order Burkholderiales; family Burkholderiaceae; genus Burkholderia; species Burkholderia sp. Bp8998. The sequence continues at coordinate 44,382 of NZ_QTQF01000022.1, read as the reverse complement.
GACGAGTGAGATGCGATCCGCGAATCCGGCAGCCATGCTCAGCCGGTCGCGATCGCCCTGGAGTCGCATCGTACGTCCCGCGCGCCAACACGACACCCGGCGTCCCGAAGCAATGCATCGACCGGCGAATCCCTAAACCGGGCACGGCAAATCGACCGAGGCGATTCGTATTGCAACCGAAGCGCTTTGCCGGCAAGCGAACCGTCGGTGGTTATTTGGCGCGCTCGGCCGTGCCGCGATTTTTCCGTCGAATATGATTTGCGCTCCTCATCCAATTCATCGCGAGGCGTTCGTTATGGTGCGTAATATCGCGGCCAGTCGGCAAACGGCAGTCATGCAGCAATTACGCGCGCTTTTCCTGAATGGCGACGCGACCACCGGCTGCGTGAGGTGGCGCGCACCAGGATGGCGCATGCTGTCGGCGGGGATCGTCATGATCGCCGCGTGCGCCGCTCCGCCGCTTCCGCCGATGAATCGCGACTTGCCCGAGTCGCTGAGGGTGCCGCCCGACGACGTGCTGGAAGACATCCTGACGGCCGGCGGAGAGGTCGTGTATAGGTGCGATCGTGGCGACCAGGGCTTGAACTGGGTGTATCGCGGTGTTCAGTCGACGCTCGTCGATTCAACCGGGGAGAGTGTGGGCACCGCGTTGCCGGGCGGCTATTTTTCGAGTTATGACGGCAGCTATGTCGTGAGTCGCCCGGACGCCGAGGCGGCGGTGAGCCCGGACAGCCTGCCATGGGCCCGGCTCGTCGCCCGGTTCAACGGGGGAGACAAGGTCTTCGAGACCCGGTTCGCGCGAACCGGGCTCATCCTGCGGGTGCAGACGAAAGGCGGCTTGCCGCCCGGCTGGCCCTGCGTGCTCGCGGGCTCCGTGTTGAATGTCCCCTACTCGGCCACGTACCTGATGTATCGGTCTCCGTCCGTGCCGGCGCCTGCGATCCCTCTACCGTCAGCGAGCGTGACCGGCGCGCCCGAACGTGCCGTGATTCCCGGCAGTCTGAATCCGCAACCCGGCGATTTCGTCAAGCTGCCCAGGAACGCGGCACTGCCGGACGGCGCACTGCCGCTGCCCGATCATTGAATCGCGGGCGGGTGCTCGACCGATGTCGGCTTCGTGCGGAAAGCACATAGTGGCCGGCATATTCGAATCGAATAAATATAAATAATTTTGCAATGCATTTTTTGTGAATATTCCGCCGCGCGACGACGATACATGCACCCACGCCTTTTCCCCGGAATACGCAAAACAAGCGAACGATAGCCCGTGAATCGACAGGTTTTTTGTATCGCTCTGTATCCGCGACGGATACGGAAAGGATTGGATACATTGACAGCCCGTCGGGCAATTTTCGCGATCTGATCCTGTTGTAGGATGCCTCAACGACATCACTCACATCGGACGGCATCGCGCATGCGACGGAATTCGCGGCAAACGGGCAACCGCTGTATGTCAGGAAAGGTAGCGTCCGCAACGACCGGCTCGTGCCGGCTCGCACGCGGCAGCCTGTCCCGCAGCAGCCGTCGAGCGATGCTGCCGCGATGGAATTTTTGCGCCAGCACGATTGTTCTCCGTATGTGCGATGGCGAGACGGGTGTCGAGGCGCCGAATTCAGGTCGATGGAACTTGAGCGCGGCGATTGCCGGCACGCGCCTCCTTACCGCGGCCGACGCTGCTTTCGCGCAGCCGGAAATGGAGCAAGCGCGGCCGTCAAAGGCTGTGCTGGTCAAGAGAGAGTCATGATGGGCAAGCAAGTACGAATCGTTCTCGTGGAAGACGACGTGATCCAGCGATCGCTGCTGGCGTCGTGGCTGAAGACCGAGGGCTATCATGTGAGCGCCTTCGGCAACGGTCTCGATGCGCGAAACTACTTGTCGGATCACTGGGCCGACCTGATGATTTTCGACTGGGATCTGCCCGGCATCGGCGGCGACAGGCTGTTGACGTGGGTCCGTGGACGGGCGAGCCCGTCGGTGCCGGTGATTTTCCAGACGATCCATTCGAATGAAGAGGATATCGTCCGGATTCTCGACACCGGCGCCGACGATTTCCTCGTCAAGCCGTTCGACCGACGGGTGCTGCTCGCGCGGATCCGTGCGCTCCTGCGCCGTTCTCGCGCGTCGGCCAATGAAAGCAGGCAGATGATCGTCGGGCGACATTTGCTCGACCGCACGAACCTCAGCATCGTCGCGGACGGCATCGCGCACGCGCTCGGCACCAAGGAATTCGAACTGCTGTGGCACCTGGCATCGCATCTGGGAACCGCCGTCCAGCGGCAGGATCTGCATTCGGTGGTGTGGGGCTGGGACGGCGGGGCCACGAGCCGGTCGGTCGACATGTATGTCAGCCGGCTGCGTGCGAGCCTGCGATCGATCGGTATGGAATGGTCGATCCAGTCGGTCTACGCGAAAGGTTATCGGCTCCATGTGAGCGAATGCCGGCAGGATGTCGCCGACGAGCTCACCGACGAGAGCGTCTAGGCAAGCGCGGCCGAACGCATCGGCCGCAAGCACGGTTCGGAAAACGGAAGTCGAGGCAATGCCGGCACGCCGCGGCGCCGGCATCGCCTGCCTGCCGTCACGCGACAGCGAGCGGCAACGTCACGCGCGCTTCGAGGCCGCCGGTGCTGCGATTGTTCAGCTGCAGCTCGCCCTGCATCGCTTGCGTGAGCCGCCGTGCGATCGCGAGCCCCAATCCGGATCCCGGCGCACGCGCCGCTGTCTGCGGCGCCCGATACCACGGCGTGAATACCGCTTCCATCTCCGCCGGCACGATGCCCGGCCCCGAATCCACCACCGCAAGTATCACGCGCCGGGCATCGACGCGAACGCACAGGCGGACATCGCGACCGTAACGCAGCGCGTTGTCGATCAGATTGACGAGCACGCGCCGCAGTGCATGCGGAAACGTCACGAGCGGACAGTCCAGCCGTCCGTCCAGCACGACGGCCAGCCCCGCGTCGCGGTAGTTGTCGACCAGCGAGCCGAGCAACTCATCCACGTCGACGCTGCGCGGCGGCTCCGCCACGCTGCACTGAAGCCGTGCGCAGGCAAGGCTCGCATCGATCAGTTCTCCCATCTCGGCAAGGTCGCGCTCCATCGCTTCGCGCAACGCGCGATCTTCCAGCATGCCGCTACGCAGCATCACGCGCGTCAGCGGCGTGCGCAGATCATGCGCATAAGCCGCGAGCACATGCAGCAGTTCCGTTACGCGATCCGCATGCTGGTGATGCGCGCCGTTGATCGCGGCGGCCAGTCGCGCGATCGACGGCGTGCCGCGCTCGACCAGCGAACGAGGCAGTTCTTCCAGCCCATGGTCCTCGAGTGCCGCGGCGAGTTGCCGGATTGCCGCGTCCAGTCGCAGCGCACGCAGCCACAGCACCGCCGCCACCAGCGCGAGCATCGCGCACGTCAGGCTCGCCATCAGAAGATCGCGGTCGACGGCGGGAAGCAATGCATTCGCGAGCAGATCGCGAGCGTCGTACAGCGCCGCCGCGACGAACAGCACGCCAGCGACGACGAACAGTCGGGCCGGACACGCGACGAGACCACGTGCATGCTCGCGACATGCGCGGCTGAAGGTGCGTATGGAGCGCATGAGCCGAGCCTCGAACCAGGCTCCGGGCGATAAGGTAGGAATGTTGGCCATCTTCGTTCTCCTGTCGCCGTCGCGGCGGACGGTACAGGGAAGATGAAAACATGCGTGCAGGGGTTCGCACCATCAAACAAGCGGCCATCTACCCCCTACGAAGGTTTAGGTCGCCGTTGCGGTGCAGGCCGGCAATCAGCCGTATCCGAGCGCACGCGCGAGCCAGCCTTCGAGCTCATGTGCGTCGATCGGTTTCTCGAGGAGACACAGCGCGGTGCTGGCCCGCGCTCGCTCGGTCGTGCGGACGCTGACGAACGCCGTGACCAGCACGGTCGGAATGCGCAGGCCGCGTGCTTCCATCCGGGCCAGCACTTCGAGGCCATCCATCTCGGGCATCTGGAGGTCGCAGATCAGGCAACCCGTGCGCGACACCACGTCGGACGCCAGGAATGCCGGCCCCGACGCGAATTCGCGCGCCTCTCCGCCCAGCGAACGCACGAAACTTCCCGCGGCGGCGCGCACGAAGGGATCGTCGTCGACAATGGACACGAGATCGGAGGCTGTGAGTGAAAAAGGCATCCCTGCTTAATGACGAGGGGGACGGACCGGGCCCGTCCCGAGCACTGTTACCCAAGTTGCCAGCATACCGTCACGCCGCGGCATCGTCATCATACCTACGTATGGGTAGGCTCGGCGTGCATGCATGGGCCGGTCGATGAAGGATCCGGGTAAACGAGCGGCGCGCGCGCCTTTTGGAAGCGGCGCGCGCGATGCACGGCGCCGATGATTGTCCGCGCCCGCCCCGCCGCTAGCGCGACGGCACGTTGATGCCGAGCGCAGTCATCTTGCGCACGAGTTCGGCCACCGAGCGGCACTTCATTTTTCGCATCGCCTGGCTGCGATGAATCTTGGCCGTGATCTCGGCGATGCCCATGTTGCCCGCGACCTGCTTGTTCATCAGGCCCGTCGCGACGTGTTGGAGCACCTCGCATTCGCGCGGTGTGAGCGATTCCCAACACGCGCGCAGATCGAGCAGCGAGTGATCGTCCTGCAGCCGTTTCGCATCGCGCTCGAGCGCCGCGATCACCGCATCGATCATGTCCTGGTCGCGAAACGGTTTCGTCAGGAAATCCATCGCGCCGGCTTTCATCGCCTTCACCGTCATCGCGATATCGCCGTGCGCGGTGATGAAGATGATCGGCATCTGCGGCCCGCCGCTCTCGGCCAGCGACGTCTGAAACGCGATGCCGCTCTGCCCGCGCAGCCTCACGTCCAGCACGAGGCACGACGGCCCCGCGCCCTTCGGTGCCGCGAGAAACTCTTCCGTCGACGCAAAGGCGCGAACCTCCAGGTCGATCGATCGCAGCAGGCTGATCAGCGCGGCACGCACGAATTCGTCGTCGTCGACGACGTAGACGGTGCGGCTGTTCCGATCAGGTGTCGCGTGGGGCATTCTGGTTTCCGGCATCGATATTCGTTGATGAATTTTCAGGAGTCACCGCTCAGCGGCTCAAACACAACAACGCGAAGAACCTGTCCGCCACCTGCGCGCTGCGCGCCGCGCATCGCGCCGACGGACGACACATCATGGATCGACCCGCGGCAGCATCACGGTGGCGCGCGTACCGGCACCTTCTCGCGGCGACAGCGTCAACGTGCCGCCGTGAGCGTCCACGATCGAATGCGAAATGGCGAGGCCCATGCCCATCCCGTTCTCCTTGGTCGTGAAAAGCGGTTCGAGCAGCCGGTCCGCGATATCGGGTGCAATGCCGCTGCCCGAATCCTCCACGCTCACGCACACGCTGTCAACGCCATACGCTTCGCACGCAAGCGAAAGACGACGCGCCGTCTCGAGCTCGGCCATCGATTCGGCGCCGTTCGTCAGCAGGTTGATCACGACCTGCTGGAGCTGGATACGGTCGCCGTATACGTAGACGGGGCCCTCGTGACTGCGCAGCTCCAGCACCACGTCCAGCGTGTCGAGCTGCCGCGCGACGAGCGCCGCGGCCTCGCGCACGGCCTCGGCGAGGTCGACCGTCGCAAACTGCGGCGCGGCCTTGCGTGCCTTCGCGCGGAGCGCCTGGATGATGCTCTTGGCCCGCGCCGCGCTCCGGTTGATGTGCTCGAGCATTGCCCGCGCTTCGCCGAGGTCGGGCGGTTCCCGGTTCAGCCAGCGCAACCCGGCGCTCGCCGACGTGTCGACGGCGGCGATCGGCTGTCCGATCTCGTGGACGATCGACGCGACGAGCTCGCCCATCGCGGTCAGCCGGCTGGCGCGCTCGAGGCCGGCCAGTGCGGCACGCAACTGTTCCTCGGCATGCGCGCGCTGGCGGTTCTGCTCGAGCAGCTCCTCGTAGAGCCGCGCATTCTCGAGCGCAAAAGCGGCCTGCGACGCGATCACCTCCACCAGCGCGGCCTTGGCCGCGGTAAACATCCGCGCCGCCAGATTGTTTTCCATATACAGCACGCCGACGAGCGTCGCATAACGCATCAGCGGCACGCACATCACCGAACGCGGGCGTCGACGGCGAACGTAGGCATCCTGACCATGAACCGGCGACTCCGATGCATCGTCGATCACCACGCCTTCCTGCGTTCGCGCGACCGCCTGCAGGACCGAGACGGGCAGCACGCTCGCCGTCAACGACACGGCCTCCTGCGTCACGACGATCGTGCCGTCGATCACGTCCGCGCGCGCCGGTACATGCCAGACACCCTCGCGCAGCACCGCGAGCGCGCCATGCTCGGCGCCGGCGCTTTCGAGCGTCGTGCGCAACAGCGTTTCCACGAGACGCGCCGGCACGATGTCGCTCGCCAGCGCGTTCGACACGCGCAGCACCGCGTTCACGTCCAGTGCGTGCATCCGGCTCCCGACCGGATTGGCGGCTCCGGCATCGAATACATCGGGATGCGCGGCCTGCAACTCGCGCACCTTCGCGAGCGCCCCCCAACGCTGCCATGCGCTCAGCGCGTGGCGCAAATACGCGTGCGCGGCAATCGTGTCGCGACCGGCATGGAATCGCGCCGCATACTCGGCGGCCAGCGCCTCGACCTGCGTAAAGCCATGCCTGCCCGCGTGCACCACGGCGCGCGCATAGGCTTCCGCCGCGTCCAGCTGCAGCCCGTTCACGCGCGCGTGCTCGGCGCGCACCAGCTCGCGTCGCGCGACGAAGTTCTCCGGGCATGCGCGCGCCCAGACGTCGAGCTGCTCGACATGGCGCTGCAGCGCAGCCTCGTCGGACGCATCGCGGCCGGGCAGCGCAAGTAGCGCGAGCGCGCCGTAGAACGGCAGATCGGCCCGCTCGGCAAACGAACGCGCCGCATGCTCGCAAGCTTCGGCGTGGCGACGCGCGTCGAGCGCGTCCGGAAGATCGCCGAACAACAGTGCAGCTTGCAGCCTGTAGACCCAATACGCGAGATCGACCAGGGTCGGCGGCCGGCCCTCAGGCGGGGCCAACAGGTCGCGATCGTCGCTCTCGCCTTCCTGTAATTGCTTCAGCAGCATCTGCTGCGCGAGCAGCGCATCGATCACGAGCTGGAAATTCGCATCGCGCGCGATCGCGAGCCCGTGCGTCACCGTATCGCGCACGTCACCGAGAAATTCGCCGGCGAACAGCATGCCGGTCGCCTCGTTGCGCTTGCAATAGAGCGCGAACGTATGATCGCAGCACTCGACCGTGATCTCGAATGCCCGCGAGATATACGCGCGGGCCGAGCGCGCCGGCAACACCCACGGCACCACGATCGTGCCGTGCGCCATGTATACGCGGCCGCGATACCGATCGAGCCCGCGCTCGTCGACCAGATGCAGCGCGAGCTCGCCGAATGCCAGCGACGCGGCGTAATCGCCGTAACGTACGCCGAAGATCTGGTTCATGCAGACGTAGACGTCGGCCGATGCATCGGAATGGCCGTGCTCGATCGCCAGATTCACCGCGCGCAGCAGAATCATGTCGACCAAATCCTGGTCGGAATAGAGTGCCGGCGGGATCAGGTCGGCAAAGATGTCGACGATCGCGCGCTGCAGCGGATCGGCGATGATCGGCAGGTCGCGCAGCGCGTCGATCCCGTTGCGATCCAGCCAGCCGCGCAGGCGCAGGTATTCGCGATGCACGTCCGCGCTGTCCGGATGGGGCGGGATATCGATGCCGGCGCGCTTCAGGAACGCAAGGCCGACACCGAGCGCGAGATCGAAGCGGCCCAGCGCCGTGTACAACGCCGCGCGCAGGCGCGTGAGATCCGCGCCGAACGTGCCGTCGCCGGCTACGCGCTCCAGCTCGGCGAGGCGCGCTTCGGCCGCTTCGAGCGCACCGGTCATGAACTCGGCCTCGCCGCACAGCATGCGCGCATCGAGCCCGTCGTCGCTGGTGTCCCGTTCGCCGAGGAAATCGACCGCCGCGCGAAAGAAGCCGAGCGCGGAATGATGTGCGGTGGCGGCCCGCGCTTGCCGTCCGGCCTCCAGGTTCACGCGCGCGAACGCGCGGCGCTGCGCGGGTGTCGCGGCCATCGTGCCGGCGAGGTTCGCCTGCGCGGCCAGCACGAACGTGTCGGCGCAGGCCTCGCCGGCCGCCAGCAAACGGCACGCGATCGCATGATGCAGCGGCGCGCGCTCGTCCTCCGGAATCGACACATACGCGGCCTCGCGAATGCGATCGTGCCAGAACGTCCAGTCGTCGCCGTCGCGCTGGACACTGCCGGCATCGAGCGCCGCCTGCAGCCCGTCGATCGCATCGGGCTCGCTCAGGCCGGCCGCCGTGGCCAGCAGGCGCGTCGATGCACGCTGGCCGATGCAGGCCAGCAGACGCAGCATGAATCGTGCGGCGTCCGGCAGCAGCTCGAACTGCCGCGCCAGCATCATCGCGACATCATCGCCGCCGCGATGCGCGGCGATGCGCGCCATGTTCCAGCGCCACAGGCCGGCGCCCGCGTCGTAATCGAGCATGCCTTCGTCGGCCAGCAGGCGCAGCAGATGATGCACGAAGAACGGATTGCGGCCGGTTCTCTGCCCGATCAGGTCGGACAACGGCCGCAGCGCATCGGTGTCCTGATGCAGCGCATGGGCGATCAGCTCGGTCGTCGCGCGCTCGTTCAGCGGCCCGAGCTCCACCGTCAATGCATCGGGAACATCGGCCAGCGGGCCGGCCCGCAACGGGTGACCCGCATCGATCTCATTGCCGCGATAGGCGCCGACGAGCAACAACGCAGTGTCGCTGTGTTGCTGCACCAGCCGCTCCAGCACTTGTATCGTGCCCGCATCGGCCCATTGCAGATCGTCGAGCAACAGCGCGAGCGGACGCTCCGGCGTCGCGAAACACGCGATCAACCGGGCGATCGCTTGCAGCACGCGCTCGCGCTCCAGCCCGGGCGACAGTTCGGATTGCTCCGGCGGCCCCGCTTGCGGGCCCAGCACCGCCGAGAGCGCCGGCAGGAATCGCGCGAGCGTGCGTCCGACGGGCGCCACGGCCGTTCCGATTCGCGCGCGCCACCTGTCGAATTCGTCGTCCGCGCAACCCAGCACGAATTGCAGCAGCGGCGCCACCGCCTCGGCAAGCATCGCATACGGCGTGCCGCGGCGCCCTTCCTCGCCCTTGCTGGTGGCCACGAGCAGCGCGCCGTCGTGCCGGATGCGCGCGACGGCCTCCAGCAGCAGCGTCGACTTGCCGATGCCCGAGTAGCCGGAAACCCATGCGACGCGCATCTCGCCACCGGCGGCGACGGCACGGTACTGCGCGCGCAACGCATCGATCTCCGGTTCGCGGCCCACCACGTGATCGGCGTGCTGCAGACGCTGCAGCGCCGCATGAACATCGAGCGCGAACATCGGAATGCGACCGTCGCGGCGCAGGCACTGCTCGCATCGCTGCAGGTCGGCGACGAGCCCCGCGGCTGTGCGGTAACGCTGCTCCGGCGCCTTTTCGAGCAACTTCACGACGATCCGCGAAATCTGCTCGGGTACATGGGGAACGAGTTCGTGAGGGGCGCGCGCCGAATGCGTGGCATGCGCGTGCACGAGCCCGGCCGCATCGGTCGCATCGAACGGCGGCGCACCGGTCAACTGCTCGTAGAGAATGCAGCCGAGCGAATAAAGATCGGCGCGCGCGTCGACACGCAGGTTCATGCGCGCGCCGAGTTCGGGCGCCGTATAGACGAAATCCGTGTCGTCCCACTCGAGAGCGGTGTCGCGCAACGGGTCGGTCGCATCGGGGCCGATCGCATGGCCGAAGCCCGTCACGAACGCACGATCGTCGTCATCCACGAGGAAGCGATGCGGCGCAAGCGCGCGATGCACGATACCGGCCGCATGCATCTCGCCCAGCGCGGTCGCGAGCGCAATCGCGCGCCGCAGAAACGCGGACAAACGGTGCTGCGGGACAGCTTCAACGGCGAGCGGCATGCCGCCCGGATCGGCCAGGACGAGCACGGCGCCGCCACCGTGCGACACGATGGCTTGCGGCACGGCGGACCAGCGTTCGTGCAGCGCCGAGCGCAACACATATTCGCGTTGCAGCGCCGCGACCGCGGACGGCGCCGCCGCGCCGCGCCCGGCGACCAGAACCGGCGGCGCATGGTCGTCGATCGCGCGGTGCAGCCGTGGCGGGCCGGAGCTCAATTCGATAAAGCGGCGTGTCGACAGTTCGATCATGCGAATGCAGTAAGGAAACGGTGGCGTTCATCAGCTCGAACGCCGCTGGCACGGCGGCGTGGAGCACGGCATGCGACACCCGTGCCACCGGCCACGTGTTGCGGCGGAATGCCGGGTTGTATCCGTTCGTTCGAACCCGCGGTCGTGACGCAGGCCGCGGGGCGCACTCGATGTCGCTCGTGCGGTGTCGCACCTCACCGGCCGCCTCGCCTTATTCCAGGTACCCGTGATAACACGCGAACCCGCCGATTATTCCAGCCCGATATCGTCAATGCAACAACGCGCGCCGGCGAATGCCTGCGCGTTGTCGAAGCGCATTCGCGTCGCGTCATGATCGGCGCTTTCGTATCCGGATGTATCGCGTGTCCGCGTCGATACATGACATTGCAAAACGCCGCGCCGCGGACACATGCGGGATACCTTCGCGGCGCTCAATACAGATGCGGCGGATTCTGACGACATTCGCGACGCGGCCGGTGCATCCGGCTCCCGCGCTCGCCAGATACCGTGCATACCATTCGATCGACTCACCTTCCGGATTCCGACATGAAGACCTCAAGGATCACCTTCGCGCTCGTCGCGTTTGCTACCGCAGCCAGCGCCCATGCAGCGGCCCCCGTCGATTCGTTGACGGCGGATCAAGATGCCGTCGCCACGACCCAACGGGCACCGGCCATCGCGATGCCGACGGGAAAGACACGTACCGAAGTGCGTCAGGAGCTCGCTCGCGCGCGCCAGAGCGGCGAGCTCGACGCGCTCAGGAAACTCTATTCCGGTCATTGAAGCACCGACGTTTTCCGGAGGTCCGGCACGGGCAGGCGCAATGCTCGCCGGCTCGTGCGCGTGCTTCATCGGCCTGCCGCGCATCCGCGTGCGGGCGAAGCCACGAAGATGCCGGGATTCCTCGGCACCGCTCGTGCGGCCGACGCGTCGCGCGACGTGCAGCGGGAGACGGGACATCGCGTCCACGTCGCGCGCCTGCCGGTGCGAACCGGCCGCGACACGATCGCCGGCGCGGAGGATCGCATCGGAATAAACGATTGCCATCGCGTGTTCAGTGTTAGCAGTCGCGCCCGCTTCCGCGCACGTACCCGCAACCGGTGCCCGTCACGGGCAATCTCATTCCCCGCCGCCAATATCGAAGATGTCATCGCTGTCCAGAATGCTGCTCGTCTATGACGGATCCCACGAAGCCAACGCCGCGCTCGCACGATGTGCGTCGCTGTCCCGCGCATTGTCGGCCACGGTCGACGTCGTCGCCATCGTCGACAATGTCACCGCCAACGCACGGTCGGCCGGACTGCTCAGCGAGCTCGCCCATCAGCGGCTGGCGGAATCCGCCCATCGCGATCTTCAACGAGCGATCGACAACCTGATGGACCACGGCATCGCCGCGCGCGGCCATGTCCGCTTCGGACGCGCGGCCGATGCCATCGCCGCGCATGCGTCGACAGCCTGCGTGGACATGATCGTCGTCGGATATCGCGCGCCCACCGGGTTCGCTCGCTGGTGGCGCGAGTCTCCCGTTCACTTCGATCTGGCCGAGCGCGTTCCGGGTGCGGCGCTTGTCGTCGTCACGGTCGCGTCGACCTAGCGCCGCAGCGCATCGATACGCGCGGACGACGCGCGATCGCGTTCGTCCGCGGTTCGCCGCCCCGCCTAATTCGCGTCGACCGCATCGATGCACGGCTGAACGGTCGCGGCAAGAATCATCCGCTGCCGGTTGCCGGGCAGACAGACATCGCTCCCGCGCGGACGGAACACCGGATCGCCGCGTTGGATCGCGCGCCCCGTCAGTGCACAGATCGACGGCACGCGCGCGCGGCTCCTGCACCAGATTTGCTCCGCATACCGCCCTGAACAGGAGTCGCTCCACGAAACAGTGATCATGGACAACGACAGGCGCTCCATCACGGCTATCCTGGTAGGCGGCTCGCTGCGCGCACGCGCATCGTCCTCGTTCCATTGACGCAGCCCGACGCGTCGCGCCTTGTATCGCGTGCGCTGCGCTCGCAAGCACACGCTGCGCTGTTCCTGCGACGGATCCAGGACATTGATCAACGTGCGAGCCACGATGTCCGCTTCATGCAGCATCCCCATCACCACTTCTCCCAATCAATCGGATCGATCATGTGAAAGCGGACGCACGAATCACCGACACCCTGTCATTCGGCCCCGCGATGCGCGCGCCCTCGCTCAGGCGCCGCCTTTCTCACGCAGCATCAGTTCGCTTTTCACCGACTTGACGCCGCGGATCTTCCGGGCCGACTCGACCGCGAGATGATCTTCGTCTTCGGTTTGCACCTGGCCGGCCAGCGTCACCTGTCCGGTCGCGGCATTGGCGAAAACCGTGATCGCTTGCCCTTGCAGCCCCTTCGTCCGCGACAGCGTCCTCTGAATCGACCGCGAGAACGTGCGGTTGGCCGCACGCGTGGCCTTCTTCGTCTGGGCGGATGTCGGGGTGGACGTCACCGCGGCATCCGTGCTCGCCGCATTGGCACTTTCGTCGGCAAATGCCTGCAGTTGCAGGCCGGCGAGCAGGACGGCCGCCAGGCCGCCATTCAGGATGACTTGTCGAATTTTCATGATGGGTTCCTTGGGTTGCTGGTATCGAATGGCACGCAGGTTCCGGCCACATCGCGAAGCCGACTCGACCACCTGTCGCCCGAGTCGTCACCGATGCGATTCGTGTACCGGTGGAACCAGAATAAGGCGCTGCGTCAACGGCATCCATAGCATCTGTAGCTAGCTGCACAACCCGTCAGGATAGATGGCCGCATACGTTCGTATAGGCTGCGGACATGGCTGCACGCGTCGCCGCGCATCACGCCGCCTGAGGCGCGGCCGATGCACCGTCAATCGAAAAACGCGGGAGCATCACCATTGCGCGCGTGCCGCCTTCCGCGCGCGGCGTCAGTGCCAGTTGACCATCGTGCGCATCCACGATCGACTTGCAGATGGAAAGGCCCATGCCCATCCCGTGCGGCTTCGTGGTGAACAGCGGTTCGAAGATGCGTTGCGCCAACCGCGGATCGATGCCGTCGCCGCTATCGTCGATCCGGATATGCAAGCCCTCCTGAACGGCTTCGCACGCCAGCACGAGTACGCGGCGCTCCTCGGGGATGCCCAGCATCGCTTCCGCGCCGTTCATCAGCAGGCCGATGACGGCCTGCTGCAGTTGAATGCGTTCGCCGCGCATCGGCATCGGGGACGCGAACTCGTCGACGCGCAAGCGCACCCTCATCGCATCCAGCGTGCTTGCCATGATCTCGGCCGCCTCGGAAAGCGCCTCGGCGAGATCGAACGTTGCAAAGGCGGGAGCCTCGTGCCATGCGTTGGCGCGCAGTGCGCGGATGATGGTGCGCGCGCGCCCGGCGCACGCGCAGATATGGGCGAACATCTCGCGCGCGGCGTCGAGGTTCGGCGTGCCGCGATCGAGCCACTTCAGCCCCGCGCGCGCGGACGTATCGATGGCCGTGATCGGTTGCGCGACCTCATGCACGATCGAAGCGGCCAGCTCGCCGTACGCCTTCAAGCGATCCGCACAATCCGCGTCGGACGGCGTGTCGCCGATCCTTGCCGCGATGCTGTTCGCGCGGGCCTGCCGGGCAGCAAGCTCATCGTGCAGACGCAGGTTCTCCAGAACGAACCCGGCATGCAGCGCAAGGATCTCGACCAACGCGGCGTTCGTCGACGTGAAAATGCCCGGCAAGTCCCCGTGTTCGAGATACAGCGCACCCATCAATGCACCATTGCAGCGTATCGGCACGCACATCACCGAGCGCGGCTTGCGACGGCGCACATAGTCGTCGGTCCGCCAATGGTCGGCGGCGCAGGCATCGCCCAGCACGAGCCCGTCGCACAAATGCACGGCAGCGGCCATGATCGGCACCGGCAACCGATCGGCCGGCAGCCGCTCGACGTGCGACCGATGCGCCGCCGTCGCGCTGACGGCCCCCTCCCAGCCGCCGTCGCGCATCACCGCGATCACGCCCCAAGTCGCCGCCGTGCGCTGTATCGCTGCCTCGAGCAATTTCCCGACGCGCGTCGCGGGCGCGACCTCGTCCGCCATCGTGTGGGAAAGCTGGCGCAACACCTGCACGTCCAGTGCGAGAAGCGATTGAGACATGAGTTCCTCGATGACCGGGGTCATTTCAGGGCCGCTCGGGCCGGAGAGCGATTTCCAGGTAGTCCGCGCAGCGAAAGCGCTGCAGGAATCGTCGAGTTCGTGGTTCATTCGTCTATCTCCTGCGTACCGGGTTGCGGCCTCTGCCAACCTGAAATCAACGTTTCATGTAGTGAGTACTCCACAAACGAATGTTAGCAGCACTTTCTCGAAATAAAAATATGAAGATAGCGATATTTCGTTCGCCATGGTGCGGGCTCCGCCGTGCAGTGCGAATGCAAACCATTGAATCTACGGTGAATTTATGTCATGTTGCGGACGCGAGAAGAGTTCCGTAGAATTGCGAGTTCATGTAGCGTTCCCTGTACGAAAGTTTGCGGGAACGCCGCCAGTGCAGTTTTTTTCAGGCGGCATGGCCGGGTTGGCGGCCGCCATAGGAACGGTATGGCTCAAGCAGCAAAAGGCAAGGCAGTGCGTGGAACCGGTGTCCGGGAGGCGGCTGCGCAGGAAACCCGCGACAAGATCCTGCACGCGGCGACCAAGGTCTTCGCGCGCTACGGCTACGAAGGCGGCAGCGTCGAAAGGATTTCGCGGCTGGCGAAGTCGTACGACCGGATGATCTATTACTACTACGGGAGCAAGGAAGGGCTGTTCGTTGCGGTGCTCGAAGGCATCTACCGACGGATGGACGAGGCGGAGCTCAAAATGGCGCCCGATGCTTCGAACCCCGTGGAAGCGCTCAAGTCCGTGATTCGCTTCAAGCTGGACTATTATTGGCGCAATCCGGATTTCATCACGCTGCTCAACACGGAGAACCTGCACAAGGGCAAGCACCTGTCCAAGCTCGAGCGCCGGGGCGAGTACTCGTCGCATGCGGTTGAGATCATCGCGAAGATTCTCGAGAACGGCGTCGCACAAGGCCTGTTTCGCACGGGCCTCCGGGCGCGCGACGTTTTCCTGCTGATCATCTCAACCGCGTATTTTTATACGTCGAACCTGTATACGTTGTCCGCGTTCCTCGGGGAGGAGCTGAATGCGCCGGATGCCGTGCGCCATTGGGAGACGTTCGTGATCGACAGCGTGCTGCGGGTGGTCCGCAAGGACGCGTCGATCGATGCTTGAGCGTGTGCCGGCGCCGCTGTCGACCCTCGTGACCATCAAGATGCAGGCTCCGTTGCGATGAACTATCTTCGCGCCCACACCATCGACGAAGTGCTCGGCCGGCTGGCAACACAGCCGTGGCCGCGCATCGTTTGCGGGGCCACCGACGCCTTCGCCGATATCGGCCTCGTGCCCGCCCGCTCGGCCTGGGTCGATATCAGCCGCATCGATGCGTTGCGCGCCATCGAGCAGCACGACGACGTGATCCGCATCGGCGCGGCGAGCACCTGGGAAGCCATCGCCCGGACGGCATGGCTGCCGGTGGCGCTGACGGCGGCCGCCGCTTGCGTCGGCCCCCGGCAGATTCGCGTCCAGGGCACGATCGGCGGCAACGTGTGCCATGCGTCGCCGGTGGCGGACGGCATCCCCGCGCTGCTGGCGCTCGACGCCCGGGTCGAGCTGGCGAGCCTGCGCGGCGTGCGCCGCTTGCCGTTGGCCGAATTCCTGCTAGGCAACGGCCGGACCGCGCTGCACGCGGACGAACTGCTGGTCGCCGTGCTGTTTGCACCACCACACACGCACGACCGGACGTCGTTCATCAAATGCACGAATCGCGACGGCTCGGCGATCGCCGTCGTTTCGTCCGCCGCGCAATTGCGCGTGGGTGCGGACGGCACGGCCGACGCGGTCGCCGTTGCGATCGGCGGCGCATCCGACGTGGCGCGCCGGATGCGGGCGCTCGAGGCGGCACTCGCGGGCCGGCGGCTCGACGAACTGGCCGGCGTAATCGCGGCGGCGCCGCTTGCCGAGCTGTCTCCGGTCGACGACTGCCGGGCGACCGCGTCGCATCGCATTCATCTCGCGCGGCTGGCGGTCACGCGCGCTTTCACATGCTGCATCGAGGAGAACGCACGTGGCGCATCCACTGCCTGATCAGCTGGCCGACGTTCGCGAAACCATCGCGGGCGGCAGCACGCCGGTTTCGCCGGAGCCAGACTGGTTCGAGCTCAACGGCACGCGGCGAAGCCTGCCGGCCGACCACTCGCAGCGGCTCATCGACCATCTGCGCGCGGACCTGCGCCAGTTCGGCACCAAGGAAGGTTGTCGCCAGGGCGATTGCGGCAGCTGCACGGTGATCGTCGACGGCGACGCGCGCTACGCGTGCCTGATTCCGGTCGGCCAGGTCGCGGGGCGCCGTGTCGTCACCATCGAAGGCCTCGCCGAAGGCACCCGCTGCGGCGGCCGCCTGCAGCACGCGTTCCTCGCCCATCAGGCAGTGCAGTGCGGCTTCTGCACGCCCGGCATGCTGACGGCCGCGGCGGCGGCGATCGACGCCGGCGAGGTGACCGACCGCGCCAGCGCGCGGGCCGCGATCGACGGCGTGCTGTGCCGCTGCACCGGTTATCAGAAGATCGTCGACGCCGTGACCGAGGTGGGATGCGGCGCCGCCGCGCGATGCGTGACGCCTGCGCCGTCCGAAGGGCCGTCCGTCGGCGTACCGCTGACGCGGCTCGACGGTCCGGAAAAGGTCGATGGAACCCAGCGTTTCGGCGCCGACGGCTATCCGGCCGACAGCCTGTTCCTGCGCGCGGTCCGCAATCCGCATCACCGCGCGCGTTTCGCGTTCGGCGACCTCGACGCATTCGTGCGCGCCCATCCGGGCGTGCACCGTGTCCTCACCCACGCCGATGTGCCCGGCATGAATCTGCACGGTGTCGCGACACCGTACGCGGATCAGCCCGTCCTTCCGGAGATGGAGGCGCGCCACCATCTCGAGGCGGTCGCGCTGGTGGTTGGCGAGCGCGCCGCCATCGCGGCGCTCGACTTCGACTGCTTTCCGGTGAGCTGGGAACCGCTGACGCCGGTGCTCGCGATCGCCGATGCGGTGCTGGACGACAGTCCGCAGCTGCACGCCGATCGTCCCGGCAACGTGCTGATCGAGGGGCGCGTGCGCCGTGGCGACCCGGAGCGCGCGATACAAGACGCCCGTCACGTCGTGAGTGCGACGTTCGAATCCAGTTTCGTCGAGCATGCGTATCTCGAGCCCGAGGCCGGCTGGGCGCGTCGCGTGGGCGACACCGTCGAGATCTATTCGTCGACGCAGGCGCCGCATCCGCATCGCGGCGATCTCGCCCGCATTCTCGCCGTCCCGCCGGAGCAGGTACGCGTCGTGGCGACCGCCGTCGGCGGCGGCTTCGGCGGCAAGCTCGACATGACCGTCCAGCCGCTGCTCGCGATCGCGGCCTGGCATCTCGACCGGCCCGTCGCGATGGCGTTCTCGCGCGAGGAATCGATGGCCACGTCGACCAAGCGCCATCCAGGCCACATGACGTCCAGCATGGCCGCCGATGCCGATGGCCGGCTCCGCGCGGTGACGTTCGAAGGCGACTTCAATACCGGTGCGTTCGCGTCCTGGGGGACGGCCGTCGCGAATCGCGTGCCGGTGCATGCCGGCGGCCCGTACGTGATTCCCCACTACTCGGCACGGGCGCGGGCGATTCATACGCACGTCACGCCCGCGGGCGCGTTCCGCGGCTTCGGCGTGCCGCAGACGACGATGTCGCAGGAACAGCTGATCGACGAGCTGGCGTTCACGGCCGGCATCGATCCGCTCGAGTTCCGCGCGATGAACGCGCTGCGGCCCGGCGACACGCTGCCGACGGGGCAAGTCCTCGACGACAGCGTGGGCCTTGTCGCGTGCCTCGATGCGCTACGCCCGGCATGGCATGACGCGCATGCGCGGATCACGACACTGAATGCGGCGTCGCCGGGCCACCTGCGCCATGGCGTCGGCGTCGCAGCGTTCTTCTACGGTTGCGGCAACACTGCATTGCCGAACCCGTCGACCGTGCGCTTCGGCATCCGGCCCGACGGCGCGATCGTCCTGCACCAGGGTGCGGTGGACGCCGGGCAAGGCGCGAACACCGTCATTCCGCAGATCGCGGCGGATGCACTGGGCGTGCCGGTCGATCGACTGCGATTCGTCGGCCCGGACACCGCGCTGTCGCCGGATTGCGGCCGCACGTCGGCGTCGCGCCAGACCTTCATCACCGGTCGAGCCGCCTTCCTGGCCGGCACGACGCTGCGCCACCGGCTGCTCGGCTTCGCCGGCGCGGCACCCGACGCGCGGATTTCGGTCGATACGCGCGGCATTGCCGTCGACGGCAACCCGCTGGATCTGCGCACGCTGCCGGTCGATGCACACGGTTACGTCATCGCGGCCGAAGAAAGTTTCGACCCGCCGACCACGTCGCTCGATGCGTCGGGGCAAGGCGCACCCTATGCAACCTACGCGTTCGGCGCGCAGATGGCCGAGGTCGCGGTGGACTGCGAGAGCGGGCGCGTCCGGGTCCTCAAGGTCGTGGCCGTGCACGACGTCGGCAGGATGGTCAATCCGACGCTGCTCGAAGGACAGGTCGAAGGCGCGGTGGCGCAAGGCATCGGCATGGCGCTGATGGAGAAGTACCACCCCGGCCAGCACAACAATCTGCATGACTACGTGATTCCGACGGTGCACGACATGCCCGACGTGCGGTCGATCTTCATCGAGGCGCCGACGGCCATCGGCCCGTACGGCGCGAAAGGCATCGGCGAGCCGGCGCTGGTTCCCACGGCTGCGGCCATCCTGAATGCGATCCGTCACGCGACCGGCGTACGCATCCGCGAAGCCCCGGCCACGCCGGATGTCGTGCGTCGCGCGCTCGCGCCCCGTCAACCGCCTTCCGGGCTTCGATAGCGCCATTCCCACTTCGCGAATAAGACCATGACGCCAACGACAAATACCGAGGAAGTCTCGCAGCGACCCGTACTCCGCTCGTCGTGGTACGGGGCGCTCGATCCCGCCGGAAAACGGGCGTTCAAGGCGGCGTTCGCCGGCTGGGCGACCGATGCGTTCGATTTCATGGTGTTCAGCTTCGTGCTGGCTTCGCTGATCGACCTGTGGGGCCTCGATCGCGGCAAGGCCGGGCTGCTGAGCACCGTGACACTGATTTTCTCGTCGGTGGGCGGCTGGATTGCCGGCATCCTGGCGGATCGATACGGACGGGTCAAGGTGTTGCAGGGGACCATCCTGTGGTTCTCGGTCTGCACGCTGGCGATCGGCTTCGCTCAGAACTTCGAGCAGATCTTCGTGCTGCGCGCGCTGCAAGGGCTCGGCTTCGGCGGCGAATGGGCCGTGGGCGCCGTGCTGATCGGCGAGATCGTCGCACCCGCCCATCGCGGCAAGGCGGTCGGCCTCGTGCAGAGCGGCTGGGCCATCGGCTGGGGCTGCGCGGCGATTCTCTACAGCATTGCGTTTTCGATCCTGCCCGAGTCGCTCGCATGGCGCAGCCTGTTCTGGGTCGGCATCGTGCCCGCCCTGCTCGTGCTGTACGTACGCAAGCACGTGCCGGAACCGGACGTATTCGTGCGGACGGACGCCGCCCGAAAACAAGGCGCACGCCAGCCGCCGGTGTGGGCCATCTTCTCGCGTTCGCAGGCGCGGCGCACGGTTCTGGCCGCGCTGCTGTGCACCGGCATCCAGGGCGGCTTCTATGCGATGTCCACGTGGCTGCCGGCCTTCCTCAAGATCGAGCGACACCTGTCCGTGCTCGACACCAGCGCTTATCTGTTCGTGATCATCGTCGGGTCGTTTTGCGGCTACGTGGTCGGCGCCTACCTGTCCGACCTGTGGGGACGCCGCCGCAACTTCATGCTGTTTTCGGCACTGTCCCTCGTGTCGGTGTGCCTGTACCTGACGCTTCCGCTGTCGAACGCGCAGATGCTGTGGCTCGGCTTCCCGCTGGGCTTCTCGTCATGCGGGATCTTCAGCGGCGTCGGCGCCTACCTGACGGAACTGTATCCGTCGAACTTCCGCGCGAATGCGCAAAGCTTCACCTACAACTTCGGTCGCGGTATCGGCGCGCTGTTCCCGAGTCTCGTCGGATTGCTGAGTCATTCGCTCGGCCTCGCGCTGGCGATCGCGATCTTTTCCGGCGCGGCCTATGGCGTTGTGCTGCTGGCGGTTCTGCTGTTGCCCGAGACGAAGGCCACATCGCTGTGAATGCCGGCGCGCGCGCCCGGCCGGCACCGCGTATTGGTAACGAACCGAGGTGAACACATCAACTTTCCGTGTACCGTTCCGGCACACGATCCGTGGAGCCCCGACACATGCCGCTTTCCAACGCCCAGCTCGCCCGAACCATCGATCACACGCTGCTCGCGCCCGACGCGAGCGACGCGCAGATCCGCGAACTCTGCCGCCAGGCGGCCGAGCATCGCTTTTACTCGGTCTGCGTGAATTCGGCGAACGTGCCGCTCGCCGCGCGCGAGCTGGCCGACACCGGCGTGCTCGCCTGTGCGGTGGTCGGCTTCCCGCTCGGGGCGGGCCTGTCCGCCGCGAAGGCGTTCGAGGCGTCGGCCGCGATCGCGGCGGGCGCGCGCGAGATCGACATGGTGATCAACCTCGGCGCGCTGAAGAGCGGCCGCGCCGACGACGTGAAGGCCGATATCGACGCCGTGCACCGCGCATGCGGCACGGTGCCGCTCAAGGTGATCCTCGAAACGGGGTTGCTGACCGACGACGAGAAGGTGCGCGTGTGCGAGATGTGCCGCGACCTCGGCGTCGCGTTCGTGAAGACGTCGACCGGCTTCGGACACGGCGGCGCGACGCTCGCGGACGTCGCGCTGATGCGCCGCACCGTCGGTCCCGTGCTCGGCGTGAAGGCATCGGGCGGCGTGCGCGACCGCGCAGCCGCGCTCGCGATGCTCGCGGCCGGCGCGACGCGGCTCGGCACGAGCTCGGGCGTGGCGATCGTCAGCGACCAGGGCGGCGGCGACGCGGCGTACTGACCGGGCGGCGGGCCGGCTGCCTGCGCGTCCGCGGATAACGACCTGCGGGCAGCCGTCTCCGAGCCAGTCGGCACGCCACCCGGGCGGGCGGCGTGCCGGTTGCGATTCCCTGCCCGGTCAGCCCGGACGACCGATCGCGGCACCACTCATTGCATCGGGTCTTTCAACTCGATCAGCAGATCCTTGGCCGCGACGCGCTCACCCGGCTTCACATGCACGGCCGCGATCTCGCAGTCGCGCTCCGCCGCGATGTGGGTTTCCATCTTCATCGCCTCGAGCGCGATCAGCGTCGTGCCGGCCGTCACGCGCTGCCCCGGCTGCACCGCCACCGTCACCACCGAGCCCGGCATCGGTGCGGCCACATGCAGCGGATTGCCCGGATTGGCGCGCTGCAGCCCATGGCGCTCCTTGCCCGCGTGCACGACCGTCTTCTGCTCGACCAGCGCGGAACGCGACTGGCCGTTCAGCTCGAACAGCACCTTCACGATGCCGTCCTGCGCATCGGCGTGCTGGCCCTGAAGCGACACGAGCAGCGTCTTGCCCGGCTCGATGTCGATCGCCACCTCCTCCTGCGGCTGCAGGCCGTACAGGAACGCCGACGTCGGCACGACCGACGTGTCGCTGTACGCGCGAACGTGCGCGTAGTAGTCGACCGTCTGCTTCGGATACATCAGGTAGGACACCAGTTGCCGATCGTCGAGCGGCTGCTCGCAAGCGGCCTCGGCCTGCTTGCGTGCCGCATCGAGGTCGACCGGCGGAATCTGGTCACCGGGACGATACGGCGCCGGCGGCTCGCTCTTGAGCACCTTGCGCGACAGGTCCGCCGGGAAGCCATCGGGCGGGAAGCCCAGCTCGCCCTTGAACAGCGACACGACCGATTCCGGGAACGCGATGTCCTTGTCCGGGTTGCGCACGTCGTCCACGCCGAGGTCGTTCGCGACCATCATCAGCGCCATGTCGCCGACCACCTTCGACGTCGGCGTGACCTTCACGATGTCGCCGAACAGGCGGTTCACATCCGCGTACGCGCGCGACACTTCGGTCCAGCGATGATCGATGCCCAGCGAGCGCGCCTGCTCGCGCAGGTTCGTGTACTGGCCGCCGGGCATCTCGTGACGATAGACGTCGGCCGTGCCCGCGCGGATCTCCGATTCGAACGGCGCGTAATAACGGCGCACGCCTTCCCAGTACATCGATGCTTCGTGCAGGCGGTCCTGATCCAGCCCCGGATCGCGTTCGCTGCCGGCCAGCGCCGCCGCGATGCTCGACAGGTTCGGCTGCGACGTGAGCCCGCTCATCGCGTCGAGCGCGCCGTCCACCGCGTCGCAGCCCGCACCGACCGCCGCGAGCACCGACGCCGCGGCGATCCCGCTCGTGTCGTGCGTATGGAAATGCACGGGCAGCCCGGTTTCCTCCTTGAGCGCCTTCACGAGCGTCGCGACCGCCTGCGGGCGGCAGATGCCGGCCATGTCCTTGATACCGAGCACGTGCACGCCGGCCTTCTGCAGCTCGCGCGCGATGCCGACGTAATACTTGAGGTCGTACTTCGAGCGCGACGTGTCGAACAGGTCGCCGGTGTAGCAGATCGCGCCTTCGCACAGCATTCCGCTCTCGCCGACCGCGTCGATCGCCACGCGCATGTTGCGCACCCAGTTCAGCGAATCGAACACGCGGAACACGTCGACGCCGGCGCTCGCGGCCTGCTGCACGAAGAAGCGCACGACGTTGTCCGCGTAGTTCGTGTAACCGACCGCGTTCGAGCCACGCAGCAGCATCTGGAACAGGATGTTCGGCACGCGTTCGCGCAGCAGCGCGAGCCGCTCCCACGGGTCTTCCTTCAGGAAGCGCAGCGCGACGTCGAAGGTCGCACCGCCCCAGCATTCGAGCGAGAACAGCTGCGACAGCTCGCGCGCATAGAACGGCGCGATCGGCAACATGTCGGCCGTGCGCATGCGCGTCGCGAACAGCGACTGGTGCGCGTCGCGCATCGTCGTGTCGGTCAGCAGCACCTGCTTCTGGTCGAGCATCCACTGCGAGAACTTCTCCGGCCCGAGTTCGCGCAAGCGGTCGCGTGTGCCGGCTGCGATCGCCGCCGTCGTATCGATCTTCGGGAGCACCGGCCTCGGCAGCGGCAGTACCGGCAGCGTGCGGCCGTCCATCTCGGCGTTGCCGTTCACGTTCAGCTCGCCGAGATAGCGCAGCAGCTTCGTCGCGCGATCGCCGCGCTTCGCGAATGCGAGCAGCTCCGGCGTCTTGTCGATGAAACGCGTCGTGACGTCGCCCGCGATGAAGGACGGGTGGTTGATCACGTTCTCGAGGAACTGCAGGTTCGACGTGACGCCGCGAATCCGGAACTCGCGCAATGCGCGATCCATCCGGTGAATCGATTCGGCCGCCGTCGGCGCCCAGGTCGTCACCTTGACCAGCAGCGAGTCGTAGTACGGCGTGATCACCGCGCCGCCATAGGCGGTGCCCGCGTCGAGCCGCACGCCGAAGCCCGCCGCGCTGCGATACGCGGTGAGCCGCCCGTAATCGGGCAGGAAGTCGTTCTCCGGATCCTCGGTCGTGATCCGGCATTGCAGCGCGTTGCCGTTCAGCGGAATCGCCTGCTGTTCCGGCACGCCGGCCGCACGTTCGACGAGCGTGCCCGCGCCATCGATGACATCGTCGGCCAGACCAATCCGCCCGCCTTCCGTGATGCGGATCTGCGCCTTCACGATGTCGATCCCGGTGATCATCTCGGTCACCGTGTGCTCGACCTGGATGCGCGGGTTCACCTCGATGAAGTAGAACTGGCCGGTGTCGGCATCCATCAGGAATTCGACGGTGCCCGCATGCGTATAGCCAACGGCGCGCATCAGGCGCAGCGCGGATTCGCACAGCGCTTGCCGGCCGTCGTGATCGAGATACGGCGCCGGTGCGCGTTCGACCACCTTCTGGTTGCGCCGCTGCACCGTGCAGTCGCGCTCGTACAGATGCACGACCGTGCCGTGCAGATCCCCGAGCACCTGCACCTCGACGTGGCGCGCATTGCGCACGAGCTTCTCGACGTACACCTCGTCGTTGCCGAACGCGGCCAGCGCCTCGCGGCGCGCGACGGGCAGCAGCGTTTCGAGGTCCTGAGCGCTTTCCAGTACGCGCATCCCGCGTCCGCCGCCGCCCCAGCTCGCCTTCAGCATCAGCGGATAACCGACTTCGGCGGCCAGCGCCTTGCATGCAGCGAGATCGTCCGGCAGCGGCGCGGTCGCGGGCATCACCGGCACGCCCGCGGCAATCGCCGCGTTGCGCGCGGCCACCTTGTTGCCGAGCGTGCGCATCACGTCCGGCGACGGGCCGATCCAGCGAATGCCGGCGTCGATCACGGCCTGCGCGAAGTCCGGGTTCTCGGACAGGAAGCCGTAGCCGGGGTGAATCGCGTCGACCTTCGCCTGCCGCGCGACGCGCAGAATGTCGTCGATGTCGAGATACGCGGCGAGCGGCTTCTTGCCCTCGCCGATCAGGTAGCTTTCGTCCGCCTTGAAGCGATGCAGCGCGAGACGGTCTTCCTTCGAATACACCGCCACCGTACGCATGTTCAGTTCGGCGGCGGCACGCATCACGCGAATCGAGATTTCCGAGCGGTTCGCGATCAGGATGGACTGGATGGGGGTAGGCGTCACGGCGGCCATGGATAGTGAAGGGTTGAATGGAATTCGTCGATGCGCCGTCCTCCACCCGGTTGCTTCACTGGGCGGCGTGCGAATCCTCGCGTCGGTCGAGCGCAGTTGCATCGTCCCGGCTTTCGCCAGTCAACATGTTCGTCATATCGCCCGACTGTGGCTATAACCGTCGCGACGACGAATGGTATTCAGCCGACCAACCGGAAATAAGGGACCGGCTCGCCGGCCGGGCGTCGGTCCGGTTCATTTCATCCGGAAAGACCGGCCAAACGAGCGAACACCGGGCATGTCGTTCCGTCGACGCAAAAAGCAGGCCACCTCGCATATCGAACGGACGGCGTTGATGGATGAGCTCCCGACGCGCGACCCGGCCCCATCTCGGCTCAGAGATGGAATCGAAGTTTCAATTCTGAAATCCGGCGAGGGTGGTCAATCGACCTCGACGCCCGCATCGAGCCAGCCGCGCATCATCACGCCGACCT
Organism: Burkholderia sp. Bp8998; assembly: GCF_003854235.1. Classification (NCBI taxonomy): domain Bacteria; kingdom Pseudomonadati; phylum Pseudomonadota; class Betaproteobacteria; order Burkholderiales; family Burkholderiaceae; genus Burkholderia; species Burkholderia sp. Bp8998. The sequence continues at coordinate 18,953 of NZ_QTQF01000022.1, read as the reverse complement.
CGTCGCTCAGCCATTGACGGAACAGCCGGTATTCCGGGCGCGGCTGCGCATTCCGGTGCGTGATCAGATAGTGATGGCGATCGCGAAACACCAGCACGTCCTGCACCGGCCGCATCAGGATGCCCTGGTCGATCTGCCGGTGCACGAGGTGGTGCCAGCCCAGCAGCGTGCCCTCGCCGGACTCGGCCTGCGCGACGAGCAGCCGGTAGTCGTTGCTTTCCAGATGCTTGTTCTCGGTCAGCGTGTCGGTGCCGTCGCTCTGCTGGAACCAGTTGCGCCACACGCGCCAGTCGACGTGCTCGCAGACCTGCGCGCGGCCTAGCATCGACAGGTTCAGGGTCGGGCGCGACAGCAGGTCCAGCGGCTTCAGCGACCGCCCATGAAAATGACGTTGGTGAAACGACGGGCTGCACACCGGATACACGATGTCGTGAAACAGCGGCTCGACTTCGAACTCGGGCTCGCGCGGCGGGTTCTTCGTGATGATGACGTCGGGCTCGATGAGCCCGTCGAGTTCCATGAAGTGCTCGGTGACGATCACGTGCAGCCGGATATCCGGAAACTGCTCGCGAAACGCCGGCAACCGCGACGACAGCCAGAGCGCCGAGAACGTGTGCGACACGCAGATCATCAGCGCGTGCCGGTCGGTGCGGCGCACGGCCTCCGCCGCCTCGGCGATGTTCATGATCGACAGATACGACGCGTTGTAGAGAATCCGCCCCGCGTCCGTCAGCGCGATATGCCGGCCGGTCCGCTCGAACAGCGCGACGTCGAGCGAATCCTCGAGTTCCTTGATCTGCCGGCTGATCGCGGCCTGCGTCACGCATAGCACCTCGGCCGCCTGGGTGAAGCTCTCGTAGCGCGCCGCCGTCACGAAACACCGCAGCGCGCGCAGCGACGGCATCTGCGCGAGGAGCCGATCGGCAAACAATTGCTTCTTCAACATGGCTTTCACTCTCAAAACGGAGGTCGGACGCTGGGTCGACGAACCCGTCGACGACAGTCCCGCCGGCTGCCCGCGGGCAGTTGCATCGCAAACCTTTCAATTGTCCGAATAGGGCAGCTTGCGAGTCGGCCTGGCGGCTGGCAACGGCGGCGCGATGACGCTATTGTCGATCGATTGTGCACTGCATCGCCAGTGTCGGAAGCGATGATGGGGACTGCAAGACGAACGGCGGATCGGCATGACCGTCGGCGGTGCGGGCCGGGCGCGTGGCTCGTCCGGCGCGCGCCCTCAGTCGAGCTTCAGCCAGGTGGTCTTCAGCTCGCAATATTGATCGTGCGCGTAGACGGACTTGTCGCGCCCGCCGAAGCCCGACTGCTTGAAGCCGCCGAACGGCGTCGACAGGTCGCCTTCGCCGAAGCAGTTCACCGTGACCGTCCCGGCGCGAATCCGCGCGGCGACCTTGTGCGCGCTGTTCACGTTGTCGGTCCACAGCGACGCGGCCAGCCCGTAGCACGTGTCGTTCGCGATCCGCACCGCGTCGTCGACGTCGTCGAATTCGATGAAGCACACGACCGGCCCGAACACCTCGTCGCGCGCGATGCTCATCTCCGGCGTAACATGATCGAAGATCGTCGGCTCGACGAACCAGCCGCCCGTCTCCGCGAGGATCGCGTGCCCGCCGCACACCACGCGCGCGCCTTCCGCCTTCGCCTTCTCGATATGGCCGAGCACCTTCTCGTAGTGCTTCTGCTCGATCAGCGCACCGAGCTTCACGTCCGGGTCGAGCGGATCGCCGGTCTTCCACCCTGCGAGCACGGCCTGGACCTTCTCCAGCAGTTCCGCCTTGCGGCTCGCCGGCACGAGGATCCGCGAGCCGGCGCTGCAGTTCTCGCCCATGTTCCAGAACGCGGCCGCGACGGCCTGCTCGGCCACCGCATCGAGGTTCGCGACGTCCGGCAGGATCACCTGCGGGTTCTTGCCGCCGCACTCGAGCACGACGCGCTTCAGGTTCGTATCGGCCGAATAGTGCAGGAAGCGCTTGCCGGTCGCGGTCGAGCCGGTGAACGCGACGAGATCGACGTCCGGATGGCGGCCGATCGCCTCGCCGGCCTCGGCGCCGAACCCGGTGACGACGCTGAACACGCCCGGCGGCACGCCGGCCTCGAGCGCGAGATCGGCGATCCGCAGCGTCGACAGCGACGTCTGTTCGGCCGGCTTCACGACCACGCTGTTGCCTACCGACAGCGCGGGGCCGATCTTCCAGGCGAGCATCAGCGCCGGAAAATTCCACGGCAGCACGGCGCCGACGACGCCGATCGGCTCGCGCGTGATCATGCCGACGACGCCCGCACCGGACGGCGACAACGCGTCGTAGCGCTTGTCGGTCACCTCCGCATGCCAGCGAATGCACGCGGCCGACTCGGGAATGTCGAGGCCCAGGCATTCGCCGATCGGCTTGCCGGCTTCCAGCGCCTCCAGCAGCGCGAGTTCCTCCGCATGCTCGTCGATCAGTTGCGCGACGCGCAGCAGCACCGCCTTGCGGTGCGCAGGCGCGGCCTTCGACCAGACGCCCGATTCGAACGCGTCGCGCGCGGCCGCGACCGCCCGCTCGACGTCACGCTCGTTGCATCGCGCGACCTCGGCGAGCACCTTGCCCGATGCGGGGTTGAATGTGGCGAACGTCTCGCCCGACGCCGCCGCGCTGCGTTGCCCCGCGATGAACGCGCGACCGTCGAGCGACAACGCATTCGCCTTCTGTTTCCAATCCTGATGGGTCGTCATGTCGTTTCCTCAGTAATCAAAGCTCGGCACCGGCCGAGAACTCCTTGGCCCAGATCGTCGCCGACACGGCCAGGTCGACGATCGGCCGAATCGGCAGCGGCCGCGGATGCGGCTGCTTCAGCAACTGCTGCACGAGGCTGTTCGATTCGCCGAGCGCGTATTCCGCGATCAGCTTGCCGGAGGACGAGCCGCGGCTCAGGCCGAGGCCGTTGCAGCCGATCGCCTGGTAGAGGCCGTCGTCGCGCCTGCCGAACAGCGCACCGTTGTTGGCGGACAGGCACAGCGGCCCGCCCCACGTATATTCCAGCTCGACGCCGCCGAGCATCGGGAAGCGGCGCTCGAACGAGCGCTGATGCAGCTGCCGCGACTTCGCGAGATCGGCCTGCGACACCTGCACGTCCGGCCGGAACGCGAAATGGTTGCGCACGCAAATGCGATCGGTGATCAGGCGCCGCACCGTCGTGCCCATCGGGTCGGCCGGAATCAGCGACCACGAGCGCGTGCCGCCGAGTTTCGCCACTTCGTCGGCGTTCATCGGCCGCGTGAGCGACGCGAACGTATAGACCGGCAGCAGGCCGTTCGAATGCATGCCGAAGGTCGCCGCGTATGCGTTCGTGCAGAGGATCACCTGCTTCGCGGCGATCGTGCCGCCCGCGAAATGCAGCACGCGCGTGTCGCCGCGAGGTTCGATCCGCGTCACCGGGCTGAGCTCGAACACCGTCACGTTCGCCGGTTGCGTCGCCGCCAGGCCGCGCATCAGCGCGGCCGGCTGCACCGTGCTGCAGCCGGGCGTGAACAGCGCCCCCGTGTAGAAGTCGGTGCCGGTCACGGCCTTGATCGCGGCCTGGTCGAGCCATTCGAACGCTTCGCCGATGCGGGTCAGGCCGTCGGCGAAATGCGCGAGCGCGGCGGCGCCCTTCTTGTTCACCGACGCGTGGAATTTGCCGTCGTCGCGCCAGTCGCAGTCGATGCCGAAGCGCCGCACGATGTCACGCACGTAGTCGATGCCGTGCCGCTGAAACCGCACGTCGGCACGATCCTCGTCGATGCTGCGCGAGTAGCTTTCGCTGCTGATGTCGTGCGGCAGGTCGACGAAGAATCCGGAATTGCGCCCGGCCGTCGTGCGGCCGATCCGGTCGGCCTCCACGAGCGCGATCGACGCGTCGGGTGCGAGCTCCGCCAGCCGGCGCGCCGCGCACAGCCCGGTGATGCCGCCGCCCACGACCACCCAGTCGAACCGGCTGTCGGACGTGACGGTTCGGGCTTCCTGCGCGGGCGGCAGGCTCTCCCACCATCCGTTCATCCCGTCCGGTGCCGGAAACCGCGCGAACTCCAGGTTCGAGCCCATGACGAATTACCGGCCGTCGCGCAGCAGCGGCTTCACGAGCTTCGCGAACGCGTCACGCTCGTCGCCCGACAGCGCGCCGAGCGGTGCGCGCGCGACCCCGACCGGCAAGCCGGCCAGCTCGCAGCCGTAGCGCACGTACTGAATGAACTTGCCGCTGCGCTCGAGCAGTTCGAGCACCGGCAGCAGTTGCGCCATCAGCGTGCGGCCGGCCGCGAAATCGCCGCGCTTCACGCACGCGTCGAGCAGGTCCGTGTGCGCTTCCGGCAGGAAGTTCGACGCGCCGGCGACCCAGCTGCGCGCGCCCCATGCGAAGAACTCGAGCGCCTGGTCGTCCATCCCGCAGCTCAGCACGAGCCGGCCGCTGAAATGCGTCGACAGATGATGCAGATGCGCGATATCGCCGGTGCTTTCCTTCATCGCGACGAAGTTCTTGCGCTCGAGCAGCGTCTCGAGAATGTCGTCGCCGATTGCCGTGCCCGTGCGGGCCGGGAAGTTGTACAGCATGATCGGCATGTCGAGCGCGTCGTCGACCGCGAGCAGATGCGCGAGCAATTCCTGCTGGGTCGGCTGCGCGTAGTACGGCGCGGCAACCAGCAACGCGTTCAGTCCCGCGCGCTTCGCCTCGCGGCCGAGGCGCAGCACTTCCTTCGTCGTCGTCGCGTTGATGCCCGCGGTCAGGAACGTCTTGCCGCCGGCCGCTGCCGCGACCGTATCGAACGTGCGCACGCGCTCGTCGAAGCTCAATGCGTAGTATTCGCCCGTCGTCCCGCCGATGCCCAGACCGGACACCCGGCCCGCGAGATCGGCCGCATGGCGGCCCAGCAGTGCATGATCGATTTCGCCGTCCGCGTCGAACGGGGTGACCAGCGGTGTGTGTACGCCCTCGAAGCTCATTTAGATTCCTCAATCAAGTGGTTGCACCAGGTTCCCGCGGTCTGGCGGGAAACCGGCAATTCGACAAAACATCGTCGGCGCGTCGCGGCAGTCGCGCCGCCACGCCGATCGATTCGCTACGTGATCCGAACGATGTTCCGGGTCCGGACCGATGCCGGAATCAGGCGAACGCCTCCGCATGCGCATAAATGGGAAACTGACTGCACAGGTCGCGCACGCGGGTCCGCACCGACCGCTCGACCGCTTCGTCGCCGCCCGGTTCGCGCTTGAGCGCCGCCAGGACTTCGAGAATCATGTCCCCGATCTGCTCGAACTGCGCGGGTCCGAAGCCACGCGTGGTGCCGGCCGGCGTGCCGAGCCGAATGCCGGACGTGACCGTCGGGTTTTCCGTATCGAACGGAATCCCGTTCTTGTTGCAGGTGATGCCGGCGCGCTCCAGCGCCTTCTCGGCCTGCGTGCCGGTGATGCATCGCGAACGCAGGTCGACCAGCAGCAGATGGTTGTCCGTGCCGCCCGTGACGAGCGACAGGCCACCGGCCGTCAGCACGCTCGCGAGGGTCTGCGCGTTGCGCAATACCTGATCGATATAGCGGGTGAACTCCGGGCGCAGCGCCTCGGCGAACGCCACCGCCTTGCCGGCGACGACATGCATCAGCGGGCCGCCCTGCAGCCCCGGAAATACCGCCGAATTGATCTGCTTCGCGATCTCGGCATGGTTCGTCAGGATGAAGCCGCCGCGCGGGCCGCGCAGCGTCTTGTGCGTGGTGGACGTCACGACGTCGGCGAACGGCACCGGGTTCTGATGCCGGCCGGCCGCGACGATGCCGGCGATGTGCGCCATGTCGACCATCAGCTTCGCGTCGACGCTGTCCGCGATCTCGCGGAACGCGGCGAAGTCGAGCGCGCGCGGATACGCCGAGTAGCCGGCAATGATCAGCTTCGGGCGATGCCGCTCGGCGAGCCGGCGCACATCGTCGTAATCGATGCGCAGCGTGTCCGGGCTCACGCCGTACTGCACCGCGTTGAACCACTTCCCCGACAGCGCGGGCCGCGCGCCGTGCGTGAGATGGCCGCCCGCATCGAGGGACATGCCCATCACCGTGTCGCCCGGCTTGACGAGCGCGAGCATCACCGCGCCGTTGGCCTGCGCGCCCGAGTGCGGCTGGACGTTCGCGTGGCTCGCGTCGAACAGCGCGCACGCGCGATCGATCGCGAGCGCCTCGATGCGGTCGACATGGTCGCAACCGCCGTAGTACCGCCGGGACGGATAGCCTTCCGCGTACTTGTTCGTCAGCACCGTGCCCTGTGCTTCCAGCACCGCCGCCGACGCGATGTTCTCGGACGCGATCAGTTCGATCTGGCTCTGCTGGCGACGCAGTTCCAGCGCGATTTCCGATGCGATCACCGGATCCCGGCTCTGGAGCGTTTCGGAAAAAAAGCGGGCATTCTCGTTCACTTGGTGACTCCGCGACGCGATTCGTGACGTGCTGCATGAACTTCATGTACCGCACATTGCAAGGCCGGCGCCATCGTCGTGGCCCCGGCCGTCGGCATCGGGCGGTACGCCCCGTCGGCTTGCGCGGACGACGCCGATCGCGTCGTCCGCGTCACCGCCGCTGCCTTACTGCTGCAACCAGGCCTTCAGCTTGTCCGGGTGCGCATCGACGAACTTCTTCGCGGCCGTCGCGTAGTCGTTCGTGCTGTTGCCTTCGAACTCGATCGCCTCGACGTCGGCCAAGGTCAGCTTCAGGTGCTTGAAGAACACGTCGGCGCGCGGGAACTTGCCGGCGAACTTCTTCGATGCGAACGCGTGGATCTGCTCTTCACCGCCCAGCGTGCCCTTCGGATCCTTCAGGTAGCGCATCTGCCACTTCTGGAACAGCCAGTGCGGGCTCCATACCGTCGCGACGATCCACTGCTTCGACTGGTATGCACGGGACACGCTCGCCAGCATGCCGGCCTCGCTCGATGCCTGGAGGTTGTAGCCGTCCAGGCTGTAGGCCTTGATGGTCTTCTCGGACGCCTGCATCAGGCCGCCGCCCGGCTCGATGCCCTGGACCGTGCCGTTCAGCTTGCTCTTGACTTCCGGCTTGTTCAGGTCGGCGATCGACGACAGTTCCGATTCCGGAACGTAGGTCGGGACCGCCCAGCCGTTCCGGCCGCCGGTGTAGATGATGCCGACGTCATCCAGGTCGTTCTTGTACTTCGCGAAGTACGTCGCATGCGTGACAGGCAGCCAGCCGCCGACCATGATGTCGAGATCGCCGCGCGCGACGCCCTGGTACTGGATGCCGATGTCGGCCTGGACGAACTGCACCGGCTGCTTCAGTTGCGTCTCCAGCACGTACTTGGCGACGTTGGCCACCGCGAGCACGTCGGCCCAGTTGGTCACCGCGATCTTGACCGGCTCGGCCGCCGACGCCGCTCCCACACCTGCGCTGCAGGCAACCACCGTCGACACCGCAAGTTTCGCCAGAAGCGACTTGAACGTATGGGTATTCATCTAGTACTCCTTGTTAATCACGCGAGGTCTTTCAAGGATGAGGAACGCCTTCGATCGGCGTTTCTGGTCTCCACGCACTGCTACACCGGTTACGCCGCGGCACCGTGGCCGCGGCGCTTCATCTTCCGTCAACTGCCTGCGACCGCCATTTCGGTCAGGTTCGTGCCGCGCCACGCGGGCCGGCCTTGCCTGCACGCGCCACCGGCCGCGCCTTCTTTTTCTTCGCCTTCACGCCGAAGCTCTCCGTCAACCGATCCAGCACGATCGCGAGCAGCACGACGCCCAGCCCGCCTTCGAAGCCGATCCCGATGTCGAGGCGCTGGATGCCGCTCAGCACGTACTCGCCGAGGCCGCCCGCACCGATCATCGACGCGACCACCACCATCGACAACGCCATCATGATCGTCTGGTTCACGCCGGCCATGATCGACGGCAGCGCGTTCGGCAGCTGGATCTTCCACAGGAGCTGCCAGTCGGTGCTGCCGAACGAGCGGCCGGCCTCGATCAGTTCCTCGCGGACCTGCCGGATGCCGAGCGTCGTCAGCCGCACGACGGGCGGCATCGCGAACACGATCGTCGCGATCACCGCCGGCACGCGTCCGAGGCCGAACAGGATCACGGCCGGGATCAGGTACACGAACGCGGGCATCGTCTGCATGAAGTCGAGCAGCGAGCGCAGGATCATGCCGATCCGGTTGTTGCGCGCCCCCCAGATCCCCAGCGGGACACCGATCACCAGGCTGAAGAATGTCGCCGCGGTGACGAGCGCGAGGGTCGAGACCGTCTGCGCCCACAGGCCCATGTAGTGAATGACGAGCAGCGCGAGGCCGACGAAGACCGAGAACACGATGCCGCGACGCCACAGCGCGAGTCCGACCAGGATCACGACCATCGCGATGAACGGCACGGCGGCGAGGCCGTCCTCGAGCAGCTTCACGACCGCGCCGAGCCCCGCCGAGAAGGTGTCGAAGCCACCGCGGAAATGCAGAAACAGAAAGTTGACGAAATGTTCCGCGAACTTCCCGATCACCGACGAATTCATGCTGCCCTCCGTTGCATCATCTGCTTGAGTATCGTCCGGCAGGACACGACGCCCGCCAGTTGTCCCGCCGCGTCCGTCACCGGCACGTCGTGCTCCTGGGTCAGCGCGATCGACGCGAGCTGGTGAAGATCCGTATCGATCGACACCGCGTTGACGTCCTCGATGAATGCCTCGCGGATCGGCCGCGTACCGGACCGGTGCAGCGTGGCGGCCGTGACGCAGCCCAGATAATGGCCGGCCTCGTCGCACACGTAACCGCATTCCGCGCCGCTGTCGATCAGTTGGTTCAGGTAGCGGTCGGACGGCGTGCCGGCGTCGCACCGAAGCAGCCCGCGCTCGACCTGCGTCATCATGCTGGATGCCTTCAGGAAGCGCGACACGTCGACGTTGCGGAAGAAGTCCTGCACGTACGCATCCGCCGGCGTCTGGATCAGTTCGGCCGGCGTGCCGACCTGGATCAGGCAGCCGTCCTTCATGATGCCGATGCGGCCGCCGATCTTCACCGCTTCCTCGATGTCGTGGGAAATGAACACGATCGTGCGCTGCTCTTCCTTCTGCAGGCGCAGCAGTTCGTTCTGCATTTCGAAGCGGATCAGCGGATCGAGCGCGGAGAATGCCTCGTCCATCAGCAGCACCGACGGATTCACCGCCAGCGCGCGGGCCAGCCCCACGCGCTGCTGCATGCCGCCGGACAACTCGCTCGGCAGCAGCTTCTCGTATGAACCCAGGCCGACGCGCTCCAGCGCGGCACGCGCAACTTCGTAGCGCTGCGTCTTCTTGATCCCCGCGACCTCGAGCCCGTACGCGATGTTGTCGATCACGGTGCGGTTCGGCAGCAGTGCGAACGACTGGAACACCATCGCCATCTTCTGGCGCCGAACGTCGCGCAATTCCGGCGTCGACATCGGTGCGATGTCGCGGCCTTCGAGCACCACCTGCCCGGCCGTCGGTTCGATCAGGCGGTTGAGCAGTCGCACCAGCGTCGATTTGCCGGAGCCCGACAGGCCCATGATCACGAAGATCTCGCCGGCCCGCACGCTCAGGCTCACGTCGTCGACCGCCACCATGTTGCCCGTTTCGGCGAAGATCTCGTTGCGCCCGATGCCGCGCTTCATCATCTCGATTGCACGCTCGGGCTTCGGACCGAAAATCTTCGACAGGTGCTTGACGGTCAGGATGTCGGTTCCGGTCGCGGTACTCGACCGGGCGATCGACGGCGCACCGTCGGTGTGGATTGCTCCGGGGGGAAGCACGTCGCCCGGTGCAAACGTCAGATTTGGGGCCATTCTGTCATCCCGACTAACTGGTAACGGAAACCGCGAACTTCGCACGTGTCGCCATCGACTGCCCGCTTGCTGCCGAGGTCGATGCCGCTCTCGCTTGGTTGACGGCGCTGATTCAGTGATTGCAGCGTATCAATCCAATTTCGTCGCTCCAGATACATTTTCTGTGCGCTTTTCCATACCTTTGGTAATGCATCGAAAACGTGCGGAAAAGCACTTGTGGCGCGGAATGGTGCGAAGGACGCGAAAGCCAGCACCGGCGCGGCTATGCGGGATGTGGCGGAGATTGCGCCGATGCGGCGAGCGGGGTGCGTGGAAGGCCGCGCCAGGGGAAATTCCGGACGGAGGGACGCAAGGGAAACTACCGATGAGACGGGCAATCGATGGCACGAACGGCCGTCGAACCGACTCTCGGACACGGAGAGCCGGCATTCGACGAGGTCACTACCGCGCCGCAACCCCCGCGATGAACGACACGCAGGCCGCCGCCGATGCCACCGCGCGCACGTGATTCCACCGCGTCCAGTCGTGCACGTAACGCGCCCACTGCGCCGCGCCCTGCGCGGTGGCCGGATCCGCGGCGGCGAGCGCATCGTTGAGCGGCACGTTGACGGCCATCGTCACCGCGAACATCCCGAACAGATAGAACACGCCGCCCGCAAGCGCCGCCATCGCACCCGGCTGGTCGCGATCGAGCAGCGCGATCGCGATCAGCGCGAGCGCCATCAGCGTCGTGCCGAGGAACAGCGGCATGAACGGCGAACGCACGATGTCGACGTTGATCGCATTCATCGCCGCGACGCCCGCCTGCGGCGGGATCCGCGCAAGCGACGTCATCACGAAGGTCGAGAACGCGAAATAGACGCCGGCCATCAGCCCGCAGCCGATCGCCGAACCCCATAGCAACGCGGAAGTCAGGAACGCGATCATGATCGTGCGCTCCGCGCGCCGGCCGCGGCCGTCCTGCCCGAGCCGCCGACGATGACGATGGGATATGCCGGCATGTGCATCTCCTTCTCTCTCATGAACAGCAGACCGAGCGGTACGCCGATCAGCCACCAGACTTTCCACAAGCGTTCTTCCCCGTTCCATGCGTTCCTGAAGGTATTTTTCATGTGGGTCGTCATCGATTCGTGCGTCCGGATGCGTCATCGCGCGAGCCGCATCCGGCCGTACTCAATGTAGTGTCGTGTTCAGGTTCCCGGCGATATCGGCGGCACGCTGTTTTTCCGCGTCATCCAGGCGCCGGGCGACTCTCGCCTCGACGAGCGCCGCGGCGGCACCGTATTGCCGGAAACCGGCTACCGCATCGAAGCTCGCGCGCGAACGCTCGATCCATGCCACGCCGAGTGCCCGGTCTCTCGGCAGGCCGTTTCCAGTCAGGAACCGGATACCGACCGCATACTGCATGAACGGATCGCCGAGCAACGCCTCGTTCAGGCTCGACAGGCCTTCCCATTGGCGATTGGCCGCCGCGGCCGCATTGACCGGCGGATCGCTCCACAACGTGGCGACCGGATCGGCCGGTACCAGCCAGCGCTTCTCGCCGGCCGAGAGTCCCGCCTCCGTTCCCGGTGCAACGCTGCGCAGCGCCAGCGCGATCTCGGAGACCGCCGAGCCCCGTCGCGCGGCGCGGTGATGCAGGTCCAGGGCCGTGGTCTCGTTCAGCGTCACGCCGTCGCCCGTTTCGTACATCAGTGCAAGATCGCTTTCCGCCCATTGCGAACCGGCTGCGACCGCGCTTTCGAGCCACGTCGATGCGGCTTTCGGATCGCGCGCGACGCCTCGTCCGCGCAGATAAGCAATCCCCACCATCCGCTTCGCCTCGACGCTCGACGGCGCGGCACGGCGTGCCCATGCGAAAGCCTCGTAGTCGTCGGTGCGTCCGCCGAGGCCGGTCGACAGGTGCCACGCGAGCGAACCCTGTGCCGACACGTTGCCCTGCTCCGCGGCGCGGCGAAACCAGTACATCGCCGCATCGAAGTCCGCCGGTACACCCTCTCCGAGATCGTAGGCATCGCCGAGGGTCGACTGATACGTCGCTTCGCCGCGATCCGCGAGCTTCCATTGCCAGTACACCCGCTCGTCGGCCGTCACGAAGCCGCTGTCGGCCGACGCGAGGATGCGCATCGCGCCGACCTGGTTGCCGGCAGCAGCCGCGCGGCACCAGCGCGCGGCATCGGCCGGATTACGCAGCGTGCCATTGCCGTCCAGATACATCGAGCACAGCATCGCTTGCGACCCGGCATCGCCCAGCGTCGCGCCGCGTGTGAACCAGTCGAATGCGATCGCCGGCCGCGTGCGCCAATAGGCCGAGCCCAGCGCCGAATACGCGGCGGGCACCTTGCGGTTCGCAAGATCCTCCAGCCATTGAAGCCCGGTCCTCCCCGCGAACGACGTATGGTGCTCGTTCAGGTAGAAGCCGATCGATACGCCGGCAGCGTGATCGCCGGCGTCGGCGGCCTGCGTCAGGTAGCGCAGGCCCGCCTGTTCGTCGCGCGGCACGCCGGCGGTACCCGCCAGATATTGATAGCCGACCCAGCGCGCCGCCTCGGCGTTGCCGTGATCCGCGGCAAACCGGAACCACTGCATCGCCTGCGTCCGGTCGACGCGCGTGCCTTCTCCGCGCCAGGCCATCCCGGCGGCCATCAGCGCGGCCGCTCCGTCGCCGCGATCCGCACCGCGCTTCGCCAGCCGAAACGCCTTGTTCATGTCCACCGGCTCATCGTCGCCGCGCACCGCGTAACGGGCCAGGTTGGCCGCCGCGGCGCCATTGCCCTGCGCGTCGGCCTTTTCGAACCACGGTCTGGCGGCGGCCGGATTCCGCTGCGTCCCCAGGCCGTTCTGCAGCATCGCGCCGAGATCGTTCTGGGCCACGGCCAGGCCCGCATCCGCCGCCCCCTGCATCCATCCCAGTGCCGCCTCCTGGTCGACCGGGCCGCCCCGCCCGAACAGATAGAGGTTCGCCAATGCGTAACGCGCTCGCGCATCGCCGGCGAGCGCCGCCTTCCGGTACCAGTCGCGCGCCTTCGCGGCGTCGCGCGGCACGCCCGTCCCGCTGTTGTACAGATCGCCGAGCCTGCGCTGCGCGTAGGGCGAGCCGGCAAGGGCCGCGGCCGACATCAGGCTGAAGCCGCGACGCGCGTCCTGCCGCATGCCGATGCCCGCAAGATAAAGACTGGCCAGCACCGCCTGCGCTTCGGTATGGTTCTGGTCCGCCGCGGCGCGCAGCCACTTCGCCCCCTCGCCGACGTCGCGCGGCACCCCGTCGCCCCGGACGAGCATCAGGCCCAGAATGAACTGCCCGTTCGGCTCGCCGCCCGCCGCCGCGCGCGACAACCATGCCGCCGCGACAACCGGATCACGCGCGACCCCACGGCCGGCCAACGCGAATTTCCCCGCGTTGGTCGCGCCCGCCGGCGATCCGCCCTCGGCGGCCGTCACGAAGTAGCGATAGGCCGCAACATCGTCGGCAGGTTGGCCGTCGCCGTCGGCGCTCATCCCGCCGAGCTGGTTCGCCGACGCCGCGTCGCCGTCGCGCGCCGCCGACACGAACCATGCATGCGCCGCCGCCAGGTCGCGCGGCTGCGCGACACCGTCGTAGTAGAGGTAGCCCAGTGCGCGCTTGGCCACGGTCGACCCGTCGCTCGCCGCCGATTCGAGGATCGTCATCCCGCGCCGCGGGTCAGGACGAGCCGCGTAGCCATGCAGCACCATCTGCCCGTAGATCGCGCGGGCCGTGAGGTTGCCGGCCTCGGCGTCCTGCCTGCACAAACTGCGGATCCGTGCGGGTTTGTCCTTGAGCGGAATGCTGCCGAATCGCGCGTTCAATGCGAGCGAGCATGGCGTCGTGTCGTCGAGGACCGGAACGGACACACCACGATGAATGGGCGGCATCGCGACAAACGGCGACTCGGGCTGCGGCGCGGCGGCGCTGCCGGACCCGGCGGTCAGCCCCGCCATCAGCGCAGCGGCTCCGATCGACCATTTCAAGGTGGGGCCGACGACGCCGTGCCGCCGGCGGGCGACCATGCGCCGCCGAAGTTCACCCGTCCACCTCATGGCTTCACGATCGTGACGTTCTTGATGACGACGTCGGTTCGGCCGTCTTCGTCGTCGATCGACTTGCTCAGTTCGATCCGGTAGTCGACCAGCCATGCGGATCGAACGCGAACCGTCTTCCCGTCCTTGTGGACCTCGCTGCAGTCCAGGTTGATCGCATTGCCCGTCAATGTGCCGAAGATCGACGATGCCGGCTCCGTCTTGCCGATTTCGCAGCGACGGGTCCGCTGACCGTCGGTCGACGGTTGCGGCACCGCAATCTCGACACGCTTGCCTGCCGTCATCGGCTCGTTCGCCAGCGCGATCGCCGCCGCGTCCTTTTGGATGCGAAGCATCGAGGCGTGGCGAGGTGCGCTGACGCTCTGACTCATCAGGTCCGCCAGCCCGTACCCCATGTCGAAATACGACCAGTGCGGGTTCCCCGATGCGTCTTTCGTGGTCATCAGCTCAATGACCACGCCGTTATTGCGTCGATTGACGTAGGTGTCGACATACGGCCCCGAGTCCTTCAGCGTCGTCTTGTTCACCCATTCGCCGTCCACGACCAGACGGGCATACGGGAGCGGCCGGCTGCCGTCGGGCGGCAACTGGCTGCGAAGCGGGTCCGGCAAGCGGCGCTCGTCGAATACGTCATCCAGATACGCGGACGGATCCGCAAGCACCGTCTCGGCCGCCGACTTGCCATCGGCGATCAGCTTGAAAAGTTCATAGGTTGCGCGGCGCTGCTCCGGCTCCGGCAGCTTTTCGAGCGCGTCGACGGCAAACTGAATCAGCGCACACGTGGTCGGCCTCGCTTGCTCCAGCAGCGATGGCGGCACGTCGATCGCATCGATGCGCGCGTCGACGTCGAGCAATTCGGCAACGGTGTAATGCTCGTCGTCGCCGGGCGACGGGCCATTGCGCGCGCCGATCAGATCCATCAACGCGAAGATGGTGCGCAGCATCTTCGGTGACGAAGTCTTCGCCAATGACACCAGACCGCGACCGGTCAGCTTCGACATCTCGCAACCGTCGTGCGATTCGCCCGCGATGTCCTTCATCAGTTGAAGGAACCGCAGCCGGTCGGCCGGGGACAACGTCATTTCCGTGCCCATGGTCGATTTGCCGCGCAGGCTGGTCAGTCTTGCGAGATAGCCAGGATTCTGCGCGACCTGCGTGAACCAGGCGACCATGATCTGTCCGTTTTCCGAATCGGGATCCACGCCGGCTTGCACGACGAATGCGCGCGCCCGTTCAGTGATTTGCGCCGGCGTCAGGTTGATCGCCGGGTTCGCCGACGGCGCGGACGACGCCGGCTCGGCCGGGGCGCTCTGCACGCCCAATCCATATGCCGTTGCGGTTGCAACGGACAACACCACCCCGAAAAGGCCTGTCTTTATTTTCATTGTGTCGAAATTCGATTACGTTGATCAGCCGACCGCGATTGTGCCGCAGGCATTCGACCGGGTCACGAGACGCCCACCTCCGGAACGGTGCTCATGCGTCGGTCGGCCGCAGCTTCGCGGTTCGCGATCATGTTGTCAATGGCGTTCTCTTTCATCGGCAATCGCGCGCGGATCAAGTCGCCCCCCGGCGCGCCAAATTACAAATCAGGCTATCTCGTGTTCCAACGACGGTCAGCAACGCTGCTCACAGCATTACTACGTCGTGAGCCTTCCGCGCGACAGCTTGCCGGATTGACCTTCACTTTTCTGCGGACCATTCGTCGCATCCAGTGGCGCGACCGAAACGAACTGAATCATCAGGCACAGAATCACGCCAAGGAGCTGAGCTATCCGAAATGCAGAAAAGAATGCGCCATCGGCGGGTATGAAAAATCGCACTGCCCCAATGCGTGGCACCATGCCGACTGCATAACTCGATTCGGATACAGGCCCCCTCAGCGCCCCCGGTGTTCCGAGCACAAACAGGGCAAATAGCAACGAACCCAACAGAGCAGCACCGATATGCAGTGCGATCATCCAGTGTGGCTGCACCAATGTTGTCGGCGACACTCCATCAGCACAATTGAGATAGGCAGACAGGCCCGTGCAGCCGACGCTGAAGAGCACCAAAAAGATCGAAGATTTGCGCGCCACTTTTCGGACCCCTGCCTCGTCGGGCAAACCTGGTGTCGTCGCCCTCCTGATCAGGCAACTCGCCACCTACCCCTGATCGCTCTCGCATTCCGCATCAAACTGCGCCACATCGCGTGTTACACGCTGGTAGTCATAGTGATCGGCATCGATCACGCAAGCGCAACAATTTGGAGCGCTGGCTTCGCCGTACGTAAGAGCAAGTCCCGGTTCAACACGTCCGCGAATCTTTCCTTCCAAGCCCGACATCACGTTCAGGTATCCACCGCTCGTGACGTTCCCGCCGAGCGTCGTGTTGCCTGCGACGGACGGCTGGAACGGAATCGGCGCGCGCGGGTCGACGATCGGCGCGGCGTGTGCGGTCTGATCCATCAGAAGCACGGCCGGACCGAAATACATCGCGACCGTCATGATCCAGGCGGTCGCCTTGACCCAAAGCGCCGGCGCTTCGCTCTTCAACGAAGCACGGTCGAAAATAATCCCCGATCTGGCCGTTTCCCGTTGAACGTGCCGCTTTTTCGATTTCGCGCATGACGCGGCGCATGTTTGGTCTCTCTCGGTATTTGCTGCCAATGATTGCACAGACGAAATCGCGAGATGATCAAGAATTGTCACGACGTGCAATTGGCACATCGCCGATAATTACATCCTGCTTTCGGATTGAGCTGTTATAGCGCTCCAGACAAAAAACGCGGACGACAAGCCGACACCGGACACAACCTCCGGCGCGGCTCGTCATCCGCGTTGACGCCCTGACGTACCTGCAGTATGTCAGCTGTAGTCGTACACCCCGCGCCCCGTCTTCCTCCCGAGCCTTCCTGCCGACACCATCTCGCGCAGCAGCGGGCACGCGCGATACTTCGTGTCGCCGAAGTCCTTCAGGAACACGTCCATCACCGCGAGGCACACGTCGAGCCCGACGAGATCGGCCAGCGCGAGCGGCCCGATCGGATGGTTCGCGCCGAGCTTCATCCCCGCATCGATCTCCTCGGCCGACGCGATGCCTTCGGCCAGCACGAAGAACGCTTCGTTGATCATCGGCACGAGGATCCGGTTCACGACGAAGCCCGGCGCGTTGCGCACGCCGATCGGCGACTTGTCGAAGCGCTCGGTCAGCGCGCGCACCGCCGACGCGGTCGCGTCGCTCGTCTGCAGCCCGCGGATGATCTCGACGAGCGGCATCAGCGGCACCGGGTTGAAGAAGTGCATGCCGACGAACCGCGACGGATCGGCGAGCAGCGCGGCGAGCGACGTGATCGAGATCGACGACGTGTTGGTCGCGATGATCGCGTCGGGCCGCGCGACCGACTCGATCTGCTTCAGGATGCGGCTCTTCAGCTCGACGTTCTCGGTCGCGGCTTCGATCACGATGTCGACCGCGGCGAGCTTCGCGTAATCGGTCGACGTCGTGATGCGCGCCAGCGCGGCGTCGCGCGCGGCGGCGGCGAGCTTGTCCTTCGATACGAGCCGCTCGAGGCTGCCCTTCAGTGCGGCGACGCCCTTGTCGAGCGCCGCATCGCTGACGTCGATCATCACGACGTTGAGTCCTGCAACGGCGGCGGTTTGCGCGATGCCGTTGCCCATGGTTCCGGCGCCCACGACGCCGACGGTTTCGATAGCCATGACGATTCCTGTGTATTCGGGTGTTGAACGGTCGATTATCAGATGTTCTCGAAGATCGCCGCAATGCCCTGGCCGCCGCCGATACACATCGTCACGAGCGCGTAACGCCCGCCGATGCGCTTCAGCTCGTACAGCGCCTTGACCGTGATCAACGCGCCCGTCGCGCCGATCGGGTGGCCGAGCGAAATGCCCGAGCCGTTCGGGTTGACCTTGGCCGGATCGAGGCCGAGTTCCTGCGTGACCGCGCATGCCTGCGCGGCGAACGCCTCGTTCGCCTCGATCACGTCGAGATCGGTGATCTTCAGGCCCGCGCGCTCGAGCGCCTTCTGCGTGGCCGGCACCGGGCCGATGCCCATGTACGCCGGATCGACGCCCGCGTGCGCGTACGCGACGAGACGCGCGAGCGGCTTCACGCCCTGCGCGCGCGCGGCATCCGCGCTCATCATCAGCACCGCGGCGGCCGCGTCGTTGATCCCCGACGCATTGCCGGCCGTCACCGTGCCGTCTTCCTTCACGAACACCGGCTTGAGCTTCGAGAAGTCGTCCGGGCCCGCGTCGTGACGCACGTGCTCGTCGGTGTCGAACGCGACCTCGCCCTTCTTCGTGCGGATCGAGATCGGCAGGATCTGGTCCTTGAAGCGCCCTTCCGCGATCGCGCGCGCCGCGCGACGATGCGATTCGAGCGCCAGCGCATCCTGCGCGTCACGCGAAATGCCGTATTTCTTCGCGACGTTCTCGGCGGTCACGCCCATGTGGATCGTCTGGAACGGGTCGTGCAGCGCGCCGAGCATCATGTCGACGAGCTTGGCGTCGCCCATGCGCTGGCCGAAGCGCGCGGCCGGCACGGTATACGGCGCGCGGCTCATGTTCTCCGAACCGCCGCCGATCGCGACATCGGCATCGCCGAGCATGATCGTCTGCGCGGCCGACACGATCGCCTGCAGGCCCGAGCCGCACAGGCGGTTCACGGTCAGCGCCGGCGTGTGCTGCGCGAC
Source organism: Burkholderia sp. Bp8998 (assembly GCF_003854235.1). Taxonomy (NCBI): domain Bacteria; kingdom Pseudomonadati; phylum Pseudomonadota; class Betaproteobacteria; order Burkholderiales; family Burkholderiaceae; genus Burkholderia; species Burkholderia sp. Bp8998. The sequence continues at coordinate 400 of NZ_QTQF01000022.1, read as the reverse complement.
GCCGCCGTTGATCGCCGCGACGCGCGCGAGATACATGTCCTTCGGCTCGGTGTTCACGACGTGGCCGAACACGACATGCCCGACCGCGTCGCCCGACACGTTCGCGCGCGACAGCACTTCGCTCACGACCTTCGCACCGAGATCGGTCGGCGAGAAATCCTTCAGGCTCCCGCCGAAATCGCCGATCGCGGTACGGACACCGCTCACCACCACGACTTCCTTCGCTGCATTGCTCATCGTCTCACTCCGGTTCGTTCGCGCCCGCGGGCGCGGGGATGCGTTTGCGTTACATGTTCGGGTAATTCGGCCCGCCACCGCCTTCCGGCGTGACCCACACGATGTTCTGCGTCGGGTCCTTGATGTCGCAGGTCTTGCAGTGCACGCAGTTCTGCGCGTTGAT
>NZ_QTQF01000021.1:0-139180 GCF_003854235.1 Burkholderia sp. Bp8998 | reverse complement strand
ACTTCTGCCACCTCTCCGCATCAACCTCCTCCTTCACCACCGCGTCCCTCTACACCTCCACCAGATCCCCCGCCACCGGAAGAACCGCCACCGGAAGAACCACCACCGGAAGAACCACCACCGGAGGAACCACCACCGGAGGAACCACCACCGGAGGAACCACCACCGGAAGACCCGCCACCCGAACCCCCGTTGCCCGCTGCATTGCCGCCGCGGCCTGTGCCTCCCGAGCCGGTCGTACCGCCCGCCGAACCGCCGACCCCTGCGGGCCCGACGGCGCCGTTGCCGCTGTTTCCGCCGCTGCCCGGGCTGCCACCGCCGGTAGTCCCGCCGGCACCGTTGCCGGTGTTGCCACCGATACCGCCGCCGGCGTAGACGCGCACTGCGCAAGCGGCCGGGTTGGCCGCACATGACGATGCATTCTCGGCCAACATCATCACTGCGTTCGTGCCAGCGTCTGTACTTGTATTTGCATCTGCATTGGCCGCGCTGTCAGGCGCCGCGCTCTGCTCGACCTGGACCGGTGGGGGAGTGGAAGTGCCGTCAGCCGGCAGCGCAGTAACCGGACCGACGTCGGTCGTTTCCTGCGCGACGGCATACGAGCAGCAGCACGCAATCGCGGCTGCGGCCAGCAGGGTCATGCGATAGCACCGTCCCGTCGCACGGGACAGTTGTTTCGTTATGCTCATCATTGGCCTCCCGATGTGCGCGATGCCCCGCCACGCGCGCCCATCAACGTGTGATGCAGGGGGCCAGCAACGATGCATTGTCGTTTCGACAGCCGACGAATGTCGGACCGGCGTCGGAGGCCAGCCGCGAACACGAATCGGCACGCGGGCCCGCCGTGCGAATCCCTAACTGCGAGATTCGTGCCACCGGTCGGCTACGCCCGTGGCGCAAGGCGCGCACGTAGCGCGCGACAATGCCCGAAACGTCGTTGTGAGTTTTTTGGAGGTTTTTGTTTCTGAAATGAAACGTCTGACTACGGCTAGCGTGCAGTTGTGTCGGCAGCGCGCAGCCAGCGATGGCAGAGGATCGACGCGATCCAGGCGACGAGAAACAGCGCGACGATGCCGTAACCGATTGCGCCGAAGCGTTCGCCGAGCGCATCGAGCGCATCGCGTACGGGGCCCGTCAGCGATAGCTTGTCGGCGAGCAGGCCGGCGGCCTCGATCCCGCCGACCGCCAGCGCGACGGCCGCCGACAGCAGCGTGATGCTCGCGTTATAGAGCAGCTTGCGCCGCGGGTCGTCCATCGCCCATCCGTACGCATGAGTCATCAGCACGTTGTCGGTCGAGTCGATCAGCGTCATGCCGGCCGCGAACAGTGCGGGAAACAGCATGACCGCATGAACCGGCAGCGCGTGACTTGCCTGCGCGGCCGCGATCGCGAGCAGCGCGATTTCGGTTGCAGTATCGAAACCGAGGCCGAACAGCACGCCGACCGGATACATGTGCCAGCTTTTCGACACGAACCGGAACAGCGGGCGCAGCAGCCGCGGCACGAGGCCGCCCGCGCGATGCGTGTGCGCGGCGCCGTGAGCAGCATCCGGCGCGCCGCGATAGCGCCGCCACACGTTGCGCAGGATCACGAGATTCATGCACGCGAGCACGAGCAGGAAGGTGGCGGATACCGCCGTGCCGATCGTGCCGCCGATCTCGCGGAATGCGTCGAAGCGGTCGCGCAGCGCGAATGCGCTCAGCGCGATGCCGAGCGTCGCGGCGACCACGATCGTCGAGTGGCCGAGCGAGAAGAACAGGCCGACCGTCACCGGACGTTGGCCGTCCTGCATCAGCTTGCGCGTCGCGACGTCGATCGCGGCGATGTGATCGGCGTCGACCGCATGACGCAGCCCGAGCCCGTACGCGATCGCCGCGGTGCCGAGCAGCAGCGGATGGTCGCGCAACACGGCGAGCGCCCACAGCCAGGCGGCGACGTTCGCGGCGATCAGGCCGGCATACAGCATCAGCAGGCGGCGCAGGGCAGGGGTGGGCGACATCGGGGTATATCCATCTGACGTATCGAGATGCATTGTGTCATGCGAAAAATGCCCGGCGTGCCGATTGAAAGGGATACGGCGGCCGGCTCCGATCCGTCCGGCGGACGAAAAAAAAGCCCGTCCGGTTCCGGACGGGCTTCGACATGCCGCGGCAGGGCGCAATGCCCGGCGCTTACTTCACTTTCGCGTTGATCACGGCTTCCGACACGTTCGCCGGCGTTTCCGCGTAGTGCTTGAACTCCATCGTGTAGGTGGCGCGGCCCTGCGTTGCGGAGCGCAGCGACGTCGAATAGCCGAACATCTCGGCAAGCGGCACTTCGGCGCGCACCAGCTTGCCGCCGCCGCCCGCGATGTCCTCCATCCCCTGCACGATGCCGCGCCGGCTCGACAGGTCGCCCATCACGTTGCCCATGAAGTCCTCGGGCGTCTCGACCTCGACGGCCATCATCGGCTCGAGCAGCACCGGCTTCGCCTTGCGCATCGCTTCCTTGAACGCCATCGAGCCGGCCATCCGGAACGCGTTTTCGTTCGAGTCGACGTCGTGGTACGAGCCGAACGTCAGGTGCACCTTCACGTCGACGACCGGGTAGCCCGCGAGCACGCCGCTCTTCAGCGTTTCGGTGATGCCCTTGTCGACGGCCGGGATGAATTCGCGCGGAATCACGCCGCCCTTGATCTCGTCGAGGAACTCGTAGCCCTTGCCGGGGTTCGGCTCCAGCGTGATCACCGCATGCCCGTACTGGCCGCGCCCGCCCGACTGCTTGACGAACTTGCCTTCGACATCGGACGCCGTCGTGCGCACCGTTTCGCGATACGCGACCTGCGGCTTGCCGACCGTCGCCTCGACGCCGAACTCGCGCTTCATCCGGTCGACCAGGATTTCGAGGTGCAGCTCGCCCATCCCCGAGATGATCGTCTGGCCGGATTCCTCGTCGGTCTGCACGCGGAACGACGGATCCTCCTGCGCGAGACGGTTCAGCGCGAGGCCCATCTTTTCCTGGTCGGCCTTAGTCTTCGGCTCGACGGCCTGCGAGATCACCGGCTCCGGGAATTCCATCTTCTCGAGGATGATCGGCTTGGCCGGATCGCACAGCGTGTCGCCCGTCGTCGCTTCCTTCAAGCCGACCGCTGCCGCGATGTCGCCCGCGCGCACTTCCTTGATTTCCTTGCGCTCGTTCGCGTGCATCTGCAGGATTCGGCCGAGCCGCTCCTTCTTGTCCTTCGTCGCGTTCAGCACCGTGTCGCCCGATTCGACGACGCCCGAATACACGCGGAAGAAGATCAGCTGGCCGACGAACGGGTCGGTCATGATCTTGAACGCGAGCGACGAGAACGGCTCGTCGTCGCTCGGGTGACGTTCCGCGGGCTTTTCCGGATCGTGGAAGTCGTGGCCGAGGATGGCCGGCACGTCGACCGGCGACGGCAGGTAGTCGATCACCGCGTCGAGCATCGCCTGCACGCCCTTGTTCTTGAACGCGCTGCCGCACAGCATCGGCACGATCTCGTTCGCGATCGTGCGCTGGCGCAGCGCGGCCTTGATCTCGTCCTCGGTCAGCGATTCATGGTCGTGCAGGTACTTCTCGAGCAGTTCCTCGCTGGCTTCCGCTGCGGCCTCGACCATCTTCTCGCGCCATTCGTGCGCGAGCTCGACGAGATTCGCGGGGATGTCTTCGTACGTGAACTTCACGCCCTGGCTTTCGTCATCCCAGACGATCGCCTTCATCTTCACGAGATCGACGACACCCTGGAAATGATCTTCCGCACCGATCGGAATCTGGATCGGCACCGCGACGCCCTTCAGGCGCTCGCCGATCTGGCGCTGCACGCGGAAGAAGTCCGCGCCGATGCGGTCCATCTTGTTGACGAACGCGATGCGCGGCACCTTGTATTTGTTCGCCTGGCGCCACACGGTTTCGGACTGCGGCTGCACGCCGCCGACCGAGTCGTAGACCATGCACGCGCCGTCGAGCACGCGCATCGAGCGCTCGACCTCGATCGTGAAGTCGACGTGGCCCGGGGTGTCGATGATGTTGATCCGGTGTTCCGGATAGTTACCGGCCATGCCCTTCCAGAAGGCCGTGGTCGCAGCCGACGTGATCGTGATGCCGCGTTCCTGCTCCTGCTCCATCCAGTCCATCGTGGCCGCGCCGTCGTGCACTTCACCGATCTTGTGGCTCACGCCGGTATAAAACAGGATGCGCTCGGTCGTCGTGGTCTTGCCGGCATCGATGTGAGCGCTGATCCCGATGTTGCGATAGCGCTCGATGGGGGTTTTGCGGGGCACGTGAACCTCCTGGTGGTTCGGATCGTAAGCGGACCGGCTGCACCGGCCCGGGTTGGAACAAGCGAGATTTAAAGCATAGCGCTTGTCCGTGGCTTTTGCAGATGCGGGCAGCGTTTGCCGAATCAAGGCGGGCGCCGCCGCCGGCGGGCGAAAAAAAACCGGCGCGCATCGGGCGGCCGGCTTCGGTCGACGTGCGGCGGTGCCGCGGCATGCGTCGTTACTGGGGCTTGGGCAGCCCGTCGAGCTTCATGCCAGGCTTGATACCCTTCGCCGCGAACCAGCCCTTGCTCATTTCGAGCGCATAGACGCCGTTGTTGCGCGGGCAGTGGTTATCGGTCGTCTCGGCCTTCATCTCGTCGATGTCGGTGATCGTGCCGTCCGCGCGGATGAACGCGATCGACAGCGGGATCAGCGTGTTCTTCATCCAGAAGCAGTGCACGGCGTTCTCGTTGAACACGAACAGCATGCCTTCGTTCGGCGCGAGCTGCGACCGGTACATCAGCCCTTGTTCGCGGTCGGCGTCGTTCGCGGCGACGGCCGCGTCGATCACGTACATGCCGGCGCGCAGTTTCACGTGCGGGAACTCGCTCGGCTGTTTGGCGCCGGGCGGCATCTGCGCGTGGGCGGTCTGCATGCCGAGTGCGAGGACGGCGAGCGCGGCGGGAAACACGGCGGCGCGCGCAAGGCGGCCGAGCGACGAGCGCAGGGAGAATCGCACAGCAGGGCTCCTATCGGGAAAACGAGAACCGCATGGTACGCGAAGCGCGCAGGCGGGCACAAAAAAGAAAAAGGCAGATCGCCTCGCGGTGATCTGCCTTTCAACGCCGTAAGAACGGCAAGACTGCGTGTTCTTGACTGCGTTATTACAACCAGCTTGCTTAGTTCGAAGCAGCGGCCGGAGCTTCGGCTTCGCTTGCAGCCTTCTTGGCAGCGTGGTGCTTCTTCGCTGCGTGGTGCTTCTTGTGCATTGCCTTCTTAGCCGGTGCCGAAGCAGCTTCTGCCGGAGCAGCAGCCGAAGCAGCAGCCGGAGCCGAAGCTTGTGCGAAAGCAGCCGTTGCGAAGAGACCAGCGACCAGAGCGGCGATCAGTTTGTTCATGTTGTATTCCTCAGCTTTAGTTAATTAACCAAATGACCCGGCATAGGAGTCATGACGTCTAACGGTGCCATCCACCTTTCGGTTGACAGACGCTCCGAGAAATTTCTCATTGCGCTGCGGGCGCCGAATCGTATTCGAAGAAAACGTCGCTTTCGTGACGCAAACACGGAAATACCGGTTCGGCTGCCAATGCCGGATAGCTCAGGGTGGCATCTGCGTGGTTTAACGCGCGATCTTCGCCGGCGGTTGACGAAAAAGATGACGAAAAATTCGCGCGTCCCGAATTCGTCATTCGGCGCGCGCGAAACCGTCCCACGGCGCCCGCGGCGGCAGCGCGATTGTTTCGCCCGGTGCAATGCCGAGCGCGAATATGTCGAGTGCGCCGATGCCGACGCGCACGAGACGCAACGTGGGGAAGCCGATCGCGGCCGTCATCCGGCGTACCTGCCGATTCTTGCCTTCGGTGATCGCGAGTTCGATCCATGTGGTCGGGATCGCGGCGCGGTAGCGGATCGGCGGATTGCGCGGCCACAGCGTGTCGGGCGGTTCGATGAATTCGGCGCGGCACGGGCGCGTCACGTAGTCGCCGAGATCGACGCCGCGCGCGAGCGCCTTCATGTCGGTCGGGCCCGGCGCGCCGTCGACCTGCGCCCAGTAGCGCTTGACGAGCTTGTGGCGCGGCTCGGCGATGCGCGCCTGCAGCGCGCCGTCATCGGTGAGCAGCAGCAGGCCCTCGCTGTCCGCGTCGAGCCGGCCGGCCGGGTAGACGCCGGGCGTTTTTACCCAGTCGCCAAGCGACGGCCGCGTCTCGTGCGCGGAAAACTGGCAAATCGTGCCGAACGGCTTGTTGAGGGCGATCAGGGTCATGGCGGGGGCGTCCGCCCGGCGTGCCGCGGGGAAGCGGGGCGGGCGGTCTATGGCAAATGGCGGAATCTTAATGCATAATACGGAACGGCAAGTCATCTGTCTTATATAAGACATAAGGGAAGACTTGATACGCAGCGTCGCGCTTCGTGCCGCCGGCCCCGGTTGGGGCGCTAGAATAGCGGCTCGCTGTTGCCGTCACGAAGGTGGCAAGGCCACCTCGCCGCGCGCAGTTTCGACCAGCATCACCTGCTCAGCCACGTCACTGGAGTCGATCATGCCGTATCAGCACATCAAGGTTCCGGAGGGCGGTGACAAGATCACCGTCAACAAGGACTTCTCGCTCAACGTTTCCGATCAGCCGATCATTCCCTATATCGAAGGCGACGGTACGGGCTTCGATATCACGCCGGTCATGATCAAGGTCGTCGACGCGGCGGTCGCGCATGCCTACAAGGGCAAGCGCAAGATTCACTGGATGGAGATCTTCGCGGGCGAGAAGGCGACGAAGGTGTACGGTCCGGACGTGTGGCTGCCGGACGAAACGCTGCAGGTGCTGAAGGAATACGTGGTGTCGATCAAGGGGCCGCTGACGACCCCGGTCGGCGGCGGCATCCGTTCGCTGAACGTCGCGCTGCGCCAGGAACTCGACCTCTACGTGTGCCTGCGCCCGGTCCAGTATTTCAAGGGTGTGCCGTCGCCGGTGCGCGAGCCGCAAAAGATCGACATGGTGATCTTCCGCGAGAACTCGGAAGACATCTACGCGGGCATCGAATGGGCCGCGGGCTCCGAGCAGGCGAAGAAGGTCATCAAGTTCCTGCAGGACGAGATGGGTGTGAAGAAGATCCGCTTCCCCGAAACCTCGGGGATCGGCGTCAAGCCCGTGTCGACCGAAGGCACCGAGCGTCTCGTGCGCAAGGCGATCCAGTACGCGATCGACAACGATCGCAAGTCGGTCACGCTGGTGCACAAGGGCAACATCATGAAGTTCACGGAAGGCCTGTTCCGTGACGCCGGCTATGCGCTCGCCCAGAAGGAATTCGGCGGCGAGTTGATCGACGGCGGCCCGTGGATGCGCGTGAAGAACCCGAAGACGGGCAACGAGATCGTCATCAAGGATTCGATCGCCGACGCGTTCCTGCAGCAGATCCTGCTGCGTCCGGCCGAGTACGACGTGATCGCGACGCTGAACCTGAACGGCGACTACATCTCCGACGCGCTGGCCGCACAAGTCGGCGGCATCGGGATCGCGCCGGGCGCGAACCTGTCGGATTCGGTCGCGATGTTCGAGGCGACCCACGGCACCGCGCCGAAGTACGCGGGCAAGGATTACGTGAACCCCGGTTCCGAGATCCTGTCGGCGGAAATGATGCTGCGCCACCTCGGCTGGACGGAAGCGGCCGACACGATTATCGCCGCGATGGAAAAGTCGATCCTGCAGAAGCGCGTCACGTATGACTTCGCGCGCCTGATGGAAGGTGCGACGCAGGTGTCGTGCTCCGGCTTCGGCGAAGTGCTGATCGAGAACATGTAAGTCCCCTTCCGGGGTAGGCCGGCGGGCAGCCGGCCGCCCCGGCGCCTACTGCCGGCGCCGGGGCGTTTCATGAACGGCAGGTTTGTTGGCAGGGCGGTCCGGCATGCGGGCCGCGGCGCCGCGACGCGGCCCGGGTGCCCTGCAAGGTAGAACATGACGGCCCTCGCAACACCACCGCCCGGCTAGCCGGCACGCCCCTTTCGCGATCGACCCGGTCGCTCCCCGCCGGTTACCGCCGGCGCTCCTCAGTCCCAAATTTTCACGTAGCAACGCATCGACCATGTCCACTTCGCCCAAGATCATCTACACCCTCACCGACGAAGCGCCCGCGCTCGCGACCTATTCGCTGCTGCCGATCGTCAAGGCCTTCACGCGCTCGTCGGGCGTCGCCGTCGAAACGCGCGACATTTCGCTCGCCGGCCGCATCATCGCCGCATTCGCGGACATCCTGCCGCCGGAGCAGAAGGGTTCCGACGATCTGGCCGAACTGGGCCAGCTCACGCTGAAGCCGGAAGCGAACATCATCAAGCTGCCGAACATCAGCGCATCGGTGCCGCAGCTCAAGGCCGCGATCGCCGAACTGCAGGCGCAGGGCTACAAGCTGCCCGCATATCCGGAAGAGCCGTCGACCGATGACGAGAAGGCCGTCAAGGCCCGCTACGACAAGATCAAGGGCAGCGCGGTGAACCCGGTGCTGCGCGAAGGCAACTCCGACCGCCGCGCGCCGCTGTCGGTCAAGAACTACGCACGCAAGCACCCGCACAAGATGGGCGCGTGGAAGGCCACGTCGAAGGCACATGTCGCGCACATGACCGAAGGCGACTTCTACGGCAGCGAGAAGTCGGCGCTGATCGCCGGTGCCGGCAGCGTGAAGATCGAACTCACGACGACCGACGGCGCGAAGAAGGTGCTGAAGGAAAAGACGGCCGTGAAGGCCGGTGAAGTGATCGACGCGTCGGTGATGAGCCGCAACGCGCTGCGCAGCTTCATCGAAGCGCAGATCGCCGACGCGAAGGCGCAGGACGTGCTGTTCTCGGTGCACCTGAAGGCGACCATGATGAAGGTCTCGGACCCGATCCTGTTCGGTCACTTCGTGTCGGTGTTCTACCGCGACGCGCTCGCGAAGCACGCGGACGTGCTGGCGCAGGCCGGTTTCAACCCGAACAACGGGATCGGCGACCTGTACGCGCGCCTGAAGGACCTGCCGGCCGACACGCGCGAAGCGATCGAAGCCGACGTCAAGGCTGAATACGCAGCGCGTCCGCGCCTCGCGATGGTCAACTCGGACAAGGGCATCACGAACCTGCACGTGCCGAGCGACGTGATCGTCGACGCATCGATGCCGGCGATGATCCGCGAATCGGGCTGCATGTGGGGCCCGGACGGCCAGTTGTACGACGCGAAGGCCGTGATTCCGGACCGCTGCTACGCAGGCGTCTACCAGGCTGTGATCGAGGACTGCAAGCAGCATGGCGCGTTCGATCCGGTCACGATGGGCAGCGTGCCGAACGTCGGCCTGATGGCGCAGGCGGCTGAAGAATACGGTTCGCACGACAAGACGTTCCAGATCCCGGCGGATGGCGTCGTGCGCGTCACCGACGAAGCGGGCAACGTGCTGCTCGAGCATGCCGTGGAAGCGGGCGACATCTGGCGCATGTGCCAGACGAAGGACGCACCGGTGCAGGACTGGGTCAAGCTCGCGGTGAATCGCGCCCGCGCGACCGGCGCGCCGGCCGTGTTCTGGCTCGATCCGGCACGTGCGCACGACGCGCAGATCATCGCGAAGGTCGAACGCTACCTGAAGGATCACGACACGAACGGCCTCGACATTCGCGTCATGACGCCGGTCGACGCGACGCGTTTCTCGCTCGAGCGCATCCGCGCGGGCAAGGACACGATCTCGGTCACGGGCAACGTGCTGCGCGACTACCTGACCGACCTGTTCCCGATCATGGAACTCGGCACCAGCGCGAAGATGCTGTCGATCGTGCCGCTGATGGCCGGCGGCGGGATGTTCGAAACGGGCGCCGGCGGCTCCGCGCCGAAGCACGTGCAGCAATTCGTCGAGGAAGGCTTCCTGCGCTGGGATTCGCTCGGCGAATTCCTCGCGCTGGCCGCGTCGCTCGAACATCTCGGCAACGCTTATCAGAACCCGAAGGCGCTCGTGCTCGCGAAGACGCTCGACCAGGCGACCGGCAAGTTCCTGGACGAGAACAAGTCGCCGGCACGCAAGGTCGGCGGCCTGGACAACCGCGGCAGCCACTTCTACCTGTGCCTGTACTGGGCGCAGGCGCTGGCCGAGCAGACCGAGGACGCCGCGCTGAAGGCGCAGTTCGAAGGCGTCGCGAAGTCGCTGTCCGACAGCGAAGCGCGCATCCTGGAAGAATTGTCGGCCGCGCAGGGCAACGCGCAGGCGATCGGCGGCTACTACCGTCCGAACGTCGAGCTGACGAGCCAGGCGATGCGCCCGAGCGCAACGCTGAACGGCATCGTCGACGCAGTCGCCTGACGCCGGCTGCCCCACCGCGCGCGCCACGGCAGCGGCAGCAGCCGATGCGGCGGTCCTGGCGGCTCGCCGTCCCGCCGAAAATGAAAACGCCCCGGTCGCCCGGGGCGTTTTTCGTTGCAGGCGTGCCATTCAGACGTGAACGATTTCCCATTCGGCGATTTCGTGCGGCACTTCGAGCGTGGCCGTATCCAGATCGGACAGTTGCTCGCAGTCGCCGCGGGAGATGTGGTCGGCCGCCACTTCCGGGCACGAGAACGCGCCGAGCAGAGCGTTGCCGAACGTCGCTTCCCAGCCGCCGTTACCCGGCAGGATGTAGAACGACCCGAGCGCTGAACCAAAGCGAAATCCCTTCATTTCCGTTCTCCCTTTCTGATCACAAGCGATTCTGTTGTGCCGCCCGCCGGCTCGTCCGGCTGTGGCCCGACTGGCTGCTTGCGCCGGGTTCCGTATCGAACGTCGTGGCGAAGCGTCAGTGCATGGAACAAAGTCTACGTCCGCGACCGCGTCCGATGGTGCGCGTAGAACGCTTTCTCGAAACAAAAAATATTCAACAAAAACAGTGTATTAAAAGCGGAGTTTTATATTGCGGAACGATTTTTGGCATCGCGAAACAGCGAATTTGTGCCTTGCACCACGAATTTTTACAACGCAGGGACTCGTTCCGCATCGTGAAAAATTGAGGGGTTCACGCGTTGGCGGTGCGCAGTGTGTCGATGGCGGGACGGCCGGCCGCGCGCCGTGTCGTATCGACGCTCGCCGGCTGTTGCCGCGTTTCGGCCGGGGGGCTGCGGTTATGATGACGCGGGCATCAGGTTTCGCGTCGCGCCCGCGCGCTTCCCCGTGTCAGCCGGCGCGCGTGCCGCGACGGCCGCGCGACGCAGCACGAATAACGAGGAACGATTGATGATACGGAGAACCTTCCTGTCGCACGCCATCGGCATCGCGGCCGCATCGCTGTTTGCGCGCACCGCCTGGGCGCAGCATGCCGGTCACGCGGGCATGGCCGGCATGGATCAGATGGACGACATGCCGGGCATGTCAGGGATGGCGGACCATGCGCAGCACACGAAGCCGGGGCCGGTCGTGCTCGCGGCCGCCGATGCGCTGCCGGCCGGCGCGCCGCTCGCGTCGCTGCGCACGCTGGCGAACGAAAGCCGCGAGCCCGGCACGTTCCGCGCGACGCTGGTCGCACAGCCGGTCGCGCGTCCGATGCTGCACGGTGCGCGTCCGACGACGTTCTGGCAGTTCGGCGCGGGCACGCAAGGCCCGGTGGTCGGCCCGCTGATCGACGTGCGCGAGGGCGACACGGTCGAAATCCGCTTCGTGAACAAGCTGCCGCAGCCGTCGACGATCCACTGGCACGGCCTGCCGGTGCCGCCCGACCAGGACGGCAACCCGTCCGATCCCGTCGCGCCGGGCGCGTCGCATGTGTACCGCTTCACGCTGCCGAAGGGGAGCGCCGGCACTTACTGGTATCACCCGCATCCGCACATGATGACCGCCGAGCAGGTGTTCCGCGGGCTGGCGGGCCCGTTCGTCGTGCGTGCCGCCGACGATCCGCTCGCCGGCTGGCCCGAACGCAACCTGTTCGTGTCCGACCTGAAGCTCGCGCGCGACGGCTCGATCCCGCTGAACGACATGATGGACTGGATGAACGGCCGCGAAGGCCAGTTCGTGCTGGTCAACGGTGCGCGCCGGCCGCGGATCGACGTTGCGAGCGACGAGCGCTGGCGCGTGTGGAACGCGTGCAGCGCGCGCTACCTGCGCGTCGCGTTCGACGACGGCCGCGCATTCGAGCAGGTCGGCACCGACGGCGGGTTGTTCGAAGCGCCGCGCCGTGTGACGTCGCTGCTGCTCGCGCCGGGCGAGCGCGCGGAACTCCTGGTGCGCGCCGGCGACCGCGCGTCACGCGCGGTGCTGCAGGCGGCCGAATACGACCGCCGCAAGATGGCGATGTCGCACGACGACGGCCACGGCAGCCTGCCGCCCGATCCGGCGCTGCCGCTCGCCGACGTCGCGTTCGCACCGGCCGCCGCCCGTGCGCTGCCGGCAACGCTGCGCGCGGTGCCCGCGCCTGGCGAACCCGTCGCGCACAAGGAAGTCGCGTTCGGCGAAGAGATGGACATGGATGCGATGATGAACGGGCCGGCGCATGGCCGCCCGGCCGGGATGCGTTTCACGATCAACGGCGCGACCTACGCACCGCACCATGCGACGCTGACGAGCCGCCGCGGCGACGTCGAACGCTGGACGATCCGCAACGCCACCGACATGGATCACCCGTTCCATTTGCACGGTACGCAATTCCAGGTGATCGAGCGCGCATCGGACGGCACGCGCACGAGCGAACCGTTCCGCGCGTGGCGCGACACCGTGAACGTGCGCAGCGGCGAGACCTTGACGATACTCGTCACGCAAGACATGCCCGGCGAGCGCATGTTTCACTGCCATATTCTCGAACACGAGGATCTCGGCATGATGGGCACGCTGAAGGTCGTGTAACGAATATCGAATGTGTTTCACGCGTATGACGGCATTCGATCCGCGCGTGCAACAAGACAATATGTGTTCAATTATCGGGATTGAACGAAAAGGCCGGCCAATCGAATTAACGAGTGGCCGGCCTGAATAAAAAGAAACCCGGCGCATTGCCGGGTTTCTTCGTCCGATATCCGGTGCCTTACGCGGCCTGGATGTTCGACGCTTGCTTGCCCTTCGGCCCTTGAACGACCTCGAAGCTCACCTTCTGGCCTTCCTTCAGGGTCTTGAAGCCCTGCATGTTGATGGCCGAGAAGTGCGCAAACAGATCTTCACCGCCCTCGTCGGGAGTGATGAAACCGAAGCCCTTCGCGTCGTTGAACCACTTAACGATACCAGTTGCCATTTTCCTACTTCCCCTGTCACACAGTCGCTGCTACTTACCACGAGCACGCTCGAAAAGCTAAACGACCGGAAAATACAGCCGTTCCCCCCTCACAAGCTCACCTTCGGCCTCTTTCATTTCCCCAACCGGCGAGTTGAAAAAAGTGCCAGCTTGATTGTTGGCGCTCTTTATTTGAGTGTCAAGCGGAATTTTTAGACGGTTAGAGGGCCGTTGTAAAGAACCCATTTTCAGGGTTTTTCCGGCTTTGCTTTGCAGCATGCCGCCGAGCGCGCGGACTTGAAAAGTCGCATAATCGGCTCATATACCAGGCTCGAGTGACACGCGATCGAGTCGTCCCGGCTTGTGGGATACTGGACGCGGATGCGACGTCCGGTGCAGTTTCCCCCTGACGGTTCGTGTTCCGCGCCACGCGTGAAAGCCGGCACCGCAGCCGGCTTTCGTATGGCACGAAGACGATCGCGGGTCGTCGGGGACCAGGGAGGGCGCCGGCCGGTCGGTCGGGTAATGGCAGGATTGCGGGCCTGTCCGAGTTGTTTAGAATGGGTGTATGGCGATTATCCCGGACAAGCAGGACAGCACCGTCCTGGAACGCAAGCAGCAGAAGCTCAAGCCGCCTTCGATGTACAAGGTGGTGCTGCTGAACGACGACTTCACGCCGATGGAGTTCGTCGTGATGGTCGTACAGGAGTATTTCAAGAAGGATCGCGAGACGGCCACGCAGATCATGCTGAAGGTCCATCGCGAAGGGCGAGGGGTTTGTGGGGTCTATACGCGGGACATCGCGTCGACCAAGGTTGAGCAAGTCGTTACCCATGCGCGGCAGGCCGGGCATCCGCTGCAGTGCGTGATGGAGGAAGCATGATTGCCCAGGAATTGGAAGTCAGCCTGCACATGGCGTTCATGGAAGCACGTCAGGCGCGCCATGAGTTCATTACGGTCGAGCATCTGCTGCTGGCCCTGCTGGATAATCCGACGGCAGCCGAGGTGTTGCGCGCGTGTGCGGCCAACATCGAGGACTTGCGTCAGAACCTGCGCAATTTCATCCACGACAATACACCTACCGTCCCGGGCACCGACGATGTCGATACCCAGCCGACGCTCGGTTTCCAGCGCGTGATCCAGCGCGCGATCATGCACGTCCAGTCGACGTCGAACGGCAAGAAGGAAGTGACCGGCGCGAACGTGCTGGTCGCGATCTTCGGCGAGAAGGATTCGCACGCCGTCTATTACCTGCAGCAGCAGGGCGTCACGCGCCTGGACGTCGTGAACTTCATTTCGCACGGTATCGCGAAGACGAACGGCGGCGAAGCCGCGAAGTCGGCCGACGCGAACGCGGAAAGCGAAGACGCGAACGCGCAGAAGGAAACCCCGCTCGCCCAGTTCACGCAGAACCTGAACCAGATGGCGAAGGACGGCCGCATCGATCCGCTGATCGGTCGCGAGCCGGAGGTCGAGCGCGTCGTGCAGGTGCTGTGCCGCCGCCGCAAGAACAATCCGCTGCTCGTCGGCGAAGCCGGCGTCGGCAAGACCGCGATCGCGGAAGGGCTCGCCTATCGCATCACGCGCGGCGAAGTGCCGGACATCCTCGCGAACGCGCAGGTGTATTCGCTCGACATGGGTGCGCTGCTCGCGGGCACCAAGTATCGCGGCGACTTCGAGCAGCGTCTGAAGACGGTGCTGAAGGAGCTGAAGGAACGTCCGCACGCGATCCTGTTCATCGACGAAATTCATACGCTGATCGGCGCGGGCGCCGCATCGGGCGGCACGCTCGACGCGTCGAACCTGCTGAAGCCGGCGCTGTCGTCGGGCACGCTCAAGTGCATCGGTGCGACCACGTTCACCGAGTATCGCGGCATCTTCGAGAAGGACGCGGCGCTGTCGCGGCGCTTCCAGAAGGTCGACGTGACGGAGCCGACCGTCGAGCAGACGATCGCGATCCTGCGCGGGCTGAAGTCGCGCTTCGAGGAGCATCACGGCGTCAAGTATTCGTCGGGCGCACTGTCGGCCGCGGCCGAACTGTCGGCACGCTTCATCACCGACCGTCACCTGCCGGACAAGGCGATCGACGTGATCGACGAAGCGGGCGCCGCGCAGCGCATCCTGCCGAAGTCGAAGCAGAAGAAGACGATCGGCAAGAGCGAGATCGAGGAAATCATCTCGAAGATCGCGCGCGTGCCGGCGCAGAGTGTGTCGCAGGACGATCGCAGCAAGCTGCAGACGCTCGATCGCGACCTGAAGAGCGTCGTGTTCGGCCAGGATCCGGCGATCGATGCGCTCGCCGCATCGATCAAGATGGCGCGCGCGGGCCTCGGCAAGATGGACAAGCCGATCGGCGCGTTCCTGTTCTCCGGCCCGACGGGCGTCGGCAAGACCGAAGTGGCGCGCCAGCTCGCGTTCACGCTCGGCATCGAGCTGATCCGCTTCGACATGTCGGAATACATGGAGCGTCACGCGGTGAGCCGCCTGATCGGCGCGCCGCCGGGCTATGTCGGGTTCGACCAGGGCGGCCTCTTGACCGAAGCCGTCACGAAGAAGCCGCATTGCGTGCTGCTGCTCGACGAAATCGAGAAGGCGCATCCGGACATCTTCAACGTGCTGCTGCAGGTGATGGACCACGGCACGCTGACGGACAACAACGGCCGCAAGGCGGATTTCCGCAACGTCATCATCATCATGACGACGAACGCGGGCGCCGAGTCGATGCAGAAGGCGACGATCGGCTTCACGACGCGCCGCGAGACGGGCGACGAGATGACCGACATCAAGCGCCTGTTCACGCCGGAGTTCCGTAACCGTCTGGATTCGATCATCAGCTTCCGCTCGCTCGATGAGGAAATCATCATGCGCGTGGTCGACAAGTTCCTGATCCAGCTCGAGGAGCAACTGCACGAGAAGAAGGTCGACGCGCTCTTTACCGACGCGTTGCGCAAGCATCTCGCGAAGCACGGCTTCGACCCGCTGATGGGCGCGCGGCCGATGCAGCGGCTGATCCAGGACACGATCCGTCGCGCGCTGGCCGACGAACTGCTGTTCGGCAAGCTGGTCAACGGCGGTCATGTGACGGTCGACGTGGACGAAAACGACAAGGTGCAGCTGTCGTTCGACAAGTTGGCGAATCCGCCGCACAAGCCGAACGAAGAGACGGTCGAAGTCGAGTAAGCGATAATTCGTTGTTCATGCGAACGGCGCGGGAAGTTCTCCGCGCCGTTTCGTTTTATCCGGCGCCGGTGGCGCGATGGTGGTGCAGGGGAGTGGTAACGCAGTGACAGAACAACAACGATCGTTCGACAACATCGTCGCGCGCGAACAGGGATTGCGGCACGCGCTGACGTCGGGGCAGATGGCGATGATCGCGATCGGCGGCGCGATCGGCACGGGGCTGTTTCTCGGCAGCGGGTTCGCGATCGGGCTCGCGGGCCCGAGCGTGCTGGTTTCGTACGCGATCGGCGCGCTGATCGCGCTGCTGCTGATGGGCGCGCTCGCGGAGATGACGGTCGCGCATCCGACGGCCGGCTCGTTCGGCGCGTATGCCGAGCATTACCTCGGCCCGCTCGCGGGCTTTCTCGTGCGCTATGCGTACTGGTTTGCGGTGGTGTTCGCGATCGGCACCGAGATCAGCGCGATCGCCGTCTTCATGAAGTACTGGTTCCCGGCCGTGCCCGGCTGGTACTGGGTGATCGGCTTCTCCGCGCTGCTGATCGCGGTGAACCTCGCGAGCGTCACGCTGTACGGGTCGGTCGAATATGCATTTTCGCTACTGAAGATCGCGGCGATCGTCGTGTTCATCGTGCTCGGCGCGACGCTCGTGTGGTCGGCGCCGGCCGCCTCGGGCATCGGCTTCGCGAACTACACCGCGCACGACGGCTTCATGCCGAAAGGGCCGTGGGGCACCTGGGTCGCGGTGATCGTCGCGATCTTCAGCTACATGAGCATCGAGGCGGTCGCGATCGCGGCCGGCGAGGCGCGCGATCCGCAGCACGCGGTCACGCGCGCGTTCCGCTCGACCGTGTTCCGGCTCGTGCTGTTCTACCTGCTGACGCTGTCGCTGATGCTCGCGATCGTGCCCTGGACGCAGGCCGGCACCGACGAAAGCCCGTTCGTGAAGGTGATGGCCGCGACGCACGTGCCGTATGCGGCGGGCGTGATCAACTTCGTGCTGCTGATCGCGGCGCTCTCGGCAATGAACAGCCAGCTCTACGTGACGACGCGGATGATGTTCAGCCTGTCGCGCGCGCGACTCGCGCCGGCGGTGTTCGGCCGGCTCGGCAACAACGGCGTGCCGCGCGCGGCGCTGTGGATCTCGACGAGTGGCGTCGCGGTCGCGGCCGTGCTGGTCGCGCTGTCGCCCGACACCGCGTTCACTGTGATGATGGCGATCGCGATGTTCGGCGCGCTGTTCACGTGGATGATGATCTTCGTCACGCACCTGCGCTTTCGCGCGCGATACGACGGCCCGGCGCTCGCGTTCCGGATGTGGGGCCACCCGTTCGGCAGCCTGCTCGGTGCGGGGCTCGTCGGCGCGATCCTGCTGACGACGGCGTTCACGCGCGAATTCCGGATGACGATGGTGGTCGGCGTCGTGTTCGTCGTGCTGCTGACGCTCGCGTACGCGCTGCACTACCGGCACCAGCACGCGCGTTGACGCGTGGCTTCACGCCGCGGGCCGCAGGCGGCGAGGCGATACGACGCCGCTAAGGTTCCGTTAAGCCTGCGGCGATTACATTCGAGCCTGTCTGCAATGCGGGTTGGCCCATGTCGGCTCGCTGCTTTCCTGCAAAAGGGGTTCGAATGAACAAGCTTCCTCAAATCACGCTCGCATTCTGGATCATGAAGATCTGCGCGACGACGCTCGGCGAAACCGGCGGCGACCTGCTGTCGATGACGCTGAACGTCGGCTACGCGGTGAGCTCGATCCTGCTGTTCGGTTTCTTTCTCGTGACGCTGGGCGCACAGCTCAGAACGACGCAGTATCGCCCCGCGATCTACTGGGCCGTGATCGTCGCGACGAGCACCGCGGGCACGACGATGTCCGATTTCATGGACCGGACGCTCGGCCTCGGCTACGCGGCCGGCTCGTCGATTCTCGTCGCGATCCTGCTCGCGATCTTCACGGTGTGGCGCCTGAGCGGCGAATCGTTGTCGGTCGACCTGATCCGCACGCGCAAGGTCGAGCTGCTGTACTGGATCGCGATCCTGTTCTCGAACACGCTGGGCACCGCGCTCGGCGATTTCCTCGCGGACAGCTCGGGCCTCGGCTTCGGCGGCGGCGCGCTGCTGATCGGCGGGCTGCTCGCGGCGATCGTGCTCGCGCACTATTTCACGCGCATTTCCGGCGTGCTGCTGTTCTGGGCCGCGTTCGTGCTTACGCGTCCGTTCGGGGCGACGGTCGGCGACCTGCTGACGAAACCCGTCGACAAGGGCGGACTCGCGCTCGGCACGGTCGGCTCGTCGGCGGTGCTGCTCGGCGTCCTGGTCGCGATGGTGATCTACGCGAGCATCGCACAGGCGCGGCGGCGCGAACTGGTGCCCGCGCGGATCGCGCAGACGGCCGATCGGTGAGCGGCAACGGAAAAGGAAAGGGGCCGCGAGGCCCCTTTTTTTGCGTGGCGCCGGTCAGTGACGGCCGGTGCTGCCGAAGCCGCCTGCGCCGCGATCGCTTTGCGCGAAGTCGTCGACGATGTTGAACTGCGCCTGCACGACCGGCACGATCACGAGTTGCGCGAGCCGCTCGAACGGGTTCAGCACGAACTCGGTCTGGCCGCGGTTCCACGTCGACACCATCAGCTGGCCCTGGTAGTCCGAATCGATCAGGCCGACGAGGTTGCCAAGCACGATCCCGTGCTTGTGGCCGAGGCCCGAGCGCGGCAGGATCAGTGCCGCGTAACCGGGATCGGCGAGATGGATCGCGAGACCGGTCGGCACGAGCGTCGTTGCGCCCGGCTGCAGCGTGACGGGTGCGTCGAGACACGCGCGCAGGTCGAGGCCCGCGCTGCCGGTGGTGGCGTAGGCGGGCAGGTAGTCGCGCATGCGCGCGTCGAGAATCTTCAGGTCGAGTTTCATGCGGTCGTCGAATCGGTCGAGGAGGGCGCGGTGGCGCGTGCCGCCGCGCAAGGGATCAGATCAGGCGGTTGTCGGGCAGGCGCTTCGCGATTTCCGCGACGAGCACATGCGCGAGCTCGTCTTTCGGTGCGCGCGGCAGACGCGTGAGGCCGGCGGCCTCGAACAGCACGACTTCGTTGTCGTCGCGGCCGAACGTCAGCGGGCCGAGGTTGCCGACCAGCAGCGGCACGTTCTTGCGCTTGCGCTTCTCGTCGCCGTGCACGTCGAGGTCGCCGCTTTCGGCCGCGAAGCCGACGCAGAACGGCGGGTCGGGCAGCGCCGCGACCGACGCGAGGATGTCGGGGTTCTCGACGAACGCGAGCGTGGGCACCTTGTGGTCGGCCGTCTTCTTCATCTTGTGCTCGGCCGGCTGGGCGACGCGCCAGTCGGCGACAGCCGCCACTGCGATGAAGATGTCCGCGTCGGACACCGCTTGCATCACCGCGTCGTGCATCTGCTGCGCCGTCTGCACGTCCTGGCGGTACACGCCCCACGGCGTGTCGAGCGCGACCGGTCCAGCAACGAGATGCACGTCGGCGCCGGCCTGTTGCGCGGCGCGCGCGAGCGCGAAGCCCATCTTGCCGCTCGAGCGGTTCGTGAGGCCGCGCACCGGATCGAGCGGCTCGAACGTCGGGCCGGCCGTGATCAGCACGCGGCGATGCGCGAGCACCTTCGGCGCGAAGTGCGCCACGATCGCTTCATAGATCGCCTCGGGTTCGAGCATGCGGCCGTCGCCAACTTCACCGCAGGCCTGCGCGCCCGAATCGGGGCCGAGCACCGACACGCCGTCTGCGCGCAGTTGCGCGGCGTTGCGCTGCGTGGCCGGGTTTTGCCACATCTGGCGGTTCATCGCGGGCACGACGAGCAGCGGACAGTCGCGCGCGACGCACAGCGTCGACAGCAGATCGTCCGCGAATCCGTGCGCGAGCTTCGCGAGGAAGTCCGTCGATGCGGGCGCGATCACGATCGCATCGGCTTCGCGCGACAGGTCGATGTGCGCCATGTTGTTGTCGACGCGCGCGTCCCACTGGCTCGTATAGACGGGCCGGCCGGACAGCGCCTGCATCGTGACGGGCGTGATGAACTGGGTAGCGGCTTCGGTCATCGCGACCTGCACGGTCGCGCCGGCCTTCACGAGCAGCCGGGTGAGCTCGGCGATCTTGTAGCAGGCGATGCCGCCCGTCAGGCCGAGAACGAGGTGTTTTCCTGCGAGTTCTGCGTGTGCCAACTCAGGCCTCCAAGGGTCAAACGGAACGGCCGGCGCGAAGCCGGCCGTCGACACCGAGTATGCGCGCTCAGCGCGAGCCGCGCACGCGACGCAGTTCGTCGTAGATCAGCAGCACCGCGCCGACCGTGATCGCGGAATCGGCGAGGTTGAACGCCGGGAAGTGCCAGGCGCCGAGATGGAAATCGAGGAAGTCGATCACGTGGCCGTAGACGAGCCGGTCGATCACGTTGCCGAGCGCGCCGCCGAGGATCAGCGCGAGCGACAGGCTGAACAGCCGCTGCTGGCCGTGACGCTTCAGCAGGAAGCAGATCACGAGCGTCGCGCCGATGCCGAGCGCGGTGAACGCCCAGCGCTGCCAGCCGCCCGCGGTCGACAGGAAGCCGAACGCGGCGCCGCGGTTGTACACCAGCACGAGGTTGAAGAACGACGTCAGCTCGTGCTGCGCGCCGTACACGAACGTCTTCAGGATCGCGATCTTCGACAGCTGGTCGAACAGGATCACGATCAGCGAAATGCCGAGCCAGGGCGCGAGCGCGCCGCTGGCCGGTTTCGACAGGGTTTTCGCCATAGTTAAGCAGCGCTCCGGATTTCGCCGTTTTCGAACAGGTTGGAGAAGCAGCGGCCGCACAGCGTCGGATGATCGGCATGCGCGCCGACATCTTCACGGTAGTGCCAGCAGCGCTCGCACTTCTGGTACTTCGACGCGGCCACGTCGACGCTTTCCTGCGCTTCGTCGTCGACCTTGACGACCGTCGCAGCCGACGTGATCAGCACGAACTTGAGATCCTCGCCGAGGCTCGTGAGCGCGTCGTAGCGCGCGCCGCTCGCGTGCACGGCCACTTCGGCCTGCAGCGACGAACCGATGCGGTTCGCGGTGCGCGCTTCCTCGAGCGCCTTCGTCACGTTGCCGCGCACGTCGCGCAGCAGCGCCCATTTCTCGATCAGCGTGGCCGCGCCGGCGACTTCCGGATACGCGTAGTAGGTTTCCGTAAACACGGTGTCGCTGGCCGGCTGGAACACCTTCCACGCTTCTTCCGCGGTGAACGACAGGAACGGCGCGAGCACGCGCAGCAGACCTTGCGTCAGGTGGTACAGCGCCGTCTGTGCGGAGCGGCGCGCGCGCGAATCGGCCGCGCTCGTGTACAGGCGGTCCTTCAGCACGTCGAGATAGAAGCCGCCGAGGTCTTCCGAGCAGTACGTCTGCAACTTCGCGACGACCGGGTGGAATTCGTACTTCTCGTAGTGGCCGAGCAGCTCCGTCTGCAGTTGCGCGGAGAACGCGACCGCGTAGCGGTCGATCTCGAGCCATTCGTCGACCGGCACCGCATGCTGTGCGAAGTCGAAGTCCGACAGGTTCGCGAGCAGGAAGCGCAGCGTGTTGCGGATGCGGCGATAGCCTTCCGTCACGCGCTTCAGGATTTCCTCGGAGATCGCGAGCTCGCCCGAATAGTCGGTCGATGCGATCCACAGGCGGATGATTTCCGCGCCGAGGCGGTTCGCGACATCATGCGGGTCGATGCCGTTGCCGAGCGACTTGCTCATCTTGCGGCCTTCGCCGTCGACCGTGAAGCCGTGCGTGAGCAGGCCCTTGTACGGTGCGCAGCCGTCGATCATCGATGCGGTCAGCAGCGACGAGTGGAACCAGCCGCGGTGCTGGTCCGAGCCCTCGAGATACAGGTCTGCCGGGAACTGCAGCTGATCCTTGTGCGAGCCGCGCAGCACGTGCCAGTGCGTCGTGCCCGAGTCGAACCACACGTCGAGCGTGTCGCGGTTCTTCTCGTACAGGTTCGCGTCGTCGCCGATCAGCTCGCGCGGATCGAGCGACTGCCATGCCTCGATGCCCGACTGCTCGACGCGCTTCGCGACTTCCTCGAGCAGCTCGCGCGTGCGCGGGTGCAGCTCGCCGGTTTCCTTGTGCACGAAGAACGCCATCGGCACGCCCCACTGGCGCTGGCGCGACAGCGTCCAGTCAGGACGGTTCGCGATCATGCTGAACAGGCGCTGCTTGCCCCAGGACGGGTAGAACGCGGTCGCCTCGACGCCTTCGAGCGCGGTTTCGCGCAGCGTCTTGCCGCCGTCGCGCGGCGTCACGTCCATTCCGGCGAACCACTGCGACGTCGCACGGTAGATGATCGGCGTCTTGTGGCGCCAGCAGTGCATGTAGCTGTGCGTGTACTTCTCGCTGCGCAGCAGCGAGCCGGCCGCGTTCAGGGCCTCGACGATCTTCGGGTTCGCGTCCCAGATCGACAGGCCACCGAACAGCGGCAGCGATTCGATGTAGCGGCCGTCGCCCATCACCGGGTTGATGAAGTCCGAGTCGGTCATCCCATGCGCCTTGCACGACTGGAAGTCCTCGATGCCGTATGCGGGCGACGAGTGCACGACGCCGGTGCCCGTGTCGGTCGTCACGTAGTCGCCGAGGTAGACGGGCGCGGTGCGCTTGTAGCCGGGGTGGGCCGACGCGAGCGGGTGGTGGAAGCGCAGGTTCGCGAGCTTCACGCCGGGGGTGGTCGCGACGACGCGGCCGGTCAGCTTGAACTCGGTCATGCAGGCTTCGACGCGTTCTTCCGCGATGATCAGCAGCCCGCGCTCGGTGTCGACCAGCGCATAGACGATTTCCGGATGGAGGTTCAGCGCCTGGTTGGCGGGGATCGTCCACGGCGTGGTGGTCCAGATCACGATGCCGCCCTCGGCGCGCGGCAGGGCCGGCAGGCCGAACGCCTGCGCGGTCTTTTCCGGTTCCGCGAATGCGAACATCACGTCGATCGTCGGGTCGGTGCGGTCCTTGTACTCGACTT
The DNA here is from genome assembly GCF_003854235.1 of Burkholderia sp. Bp8998. Classification (NCBI taxonomy): domain Bacteria; kingdom Pseudomonadati; phylum Pseudomonadota; class Betaproteobacteria; order Burkholderiales; family Burkholderiaceae; genus Burkholderia; species Burkholderia sp. Bp8998. Next base: position 115,884 of record NZ_QTQF01000021.1, on the reverse strand, counting down.
CCGCCTCGGCGAGTGCCGAGCCGCAGTCGAAGCACCAGTTCACCGGCTTCAGCCCGCGATACACATAGCCCTTCTCGATGATCTTGCCGAGCGCGCGGATCTCTTCCGCCTCGTTGACGAAGTTCATCGTCTTGTACGGATTCGCCCAGTCGCCGAGCACGCCGAGGCGCTTGAAGCCGACCTTCTGCTTCTCGATCTGCTCGGTCGCGTACGCGCGCGCCTTGCTCATCACTTCGGCCGCCGGCAGCGACTTGCCGAACTGCTTTTCGATCTGGATCTCGATCGGCATCCCGTGGCAATCCCAGCCCGGCACGTACGGCGCGTCGAAGCCGGCCATGTTGCGCGACTTGACGACGATGTCCTTCAGGATCTTGTTGACCGCGTGACCGAGGTGGATGTCGCCGTTCGCATACGGGGGGCCGTCGTGCAGGATGAACTTCGGCCGGCCCTGGCTGGCCGCGCGGATCTTCTCGTAGATGCCGCGCTCTTCCCATTCCTTGACCCACTGCGGCTCGCGCTTGGGCAGGTCGCCGCGCATCGGGAACGGCGTGTCGAGCAGGTTGACCGGATACTTGGCCTGCGGTTTCGAATCGGCTTTCTTGTTGCTCATGATGGGATCGCTATCTAAATCGGGGGACGCTCGTGCGTCGTGAATCGGGGATGCGCGCGTATCGGCGGCGCGAGGGGGCGGCGCGGGGCGCCGCCGGCTGGATCAGCTAATTCGATCGGTCGCCGACGTCGAGAAGCCGGTCGCACGGCTGCCCGGCGCGCGGTCGCGCTCGACGAAGTATGCGCGCGCGTTCGCGACGTCCAGCGCGATCGCGCGCGACAGCGCCTCGAGATCGTCGAACTTCGCCTCGTCGCGCAACTTCTTCAGGAATTCGACGCGGATGAGCTTGCCGTACGCGTCGCCGTGCCAGTCAAGCAAGTGAACTTCGAGCAGCACGCGGCCGGAATCGTCGACGGTCGGGCGCAGCCCGAGGCTCGCGACGCCCGGCAGCGGGGCGGGGCCGAGGCCGTGCACCTGCACGACGAAGATGCCCGCGAGCGCCGGCCGCTTGTGCGCGATCGGCAGGTTCAGGGTCGGGAAGCCGAGGTCGCGGCCGAGCTTCAGCCCGTGCGCGACGTGGCCGCTGATCGCGTAGCCGTGGCCGAGCGCCTGCGCGGCCGCGTCGAGATCGCCCGCGGCGAGCGCGGCGCGCACGCCCGAGCTCGAGATGCGCGTGCCGTCGCTGCCGGCGACCGTGCCCATCTGCTCGACCTCGAAGCCGTACTGTTCGCCGGCCGCCTTCAGCGTGTCGAAGGTGCCCGCGCGCTTCGCGCCGTAGCAGAAATCGTCGCCGACCATCATCCAGCGCGTGTGCAGCCCGCCGACCAGCGTACGCTCGACGAACGCCTGCGGCGACTGGCTCGCGAACGTATGGTTGAAGTGCTCGACGACGACGCGGTCGACCCCGTGCTCGCGCAGCGCTTCCAGCTTGTCGCGCAGCATCGCGATGCGCGGCGGCGCGCCGGCCGGGTTGAAGAATTCGCGCGGGTGCGGCTCGAAGGTCATCACGCACACGGGCAGGCCGCGCGCGTCCGCTGCCGCGCGCACGCGCGCGAGCAGGGCCTGGTGGCCGCGATGGACACCGTCGAAGTTGCCGATCGTCAGCGCGCAAGGCGCGCGGCTCTCGGCATTGGGCAGGCCGCGGAAGACTTTCACGATAGCGGATGCAGCGTCGGGGAATGGGCGGTGGGATGCCGCAAAGCAGAAGATTATAAACGTTCGGGCGGCCCGACGGCCGAGAAGGGGGGAAACGCGGGGGCGAATGGTAAAATTCGCGGATGAAAAAACTCGTGATCCTGATTTCCGGTCGCGGCAGCAACATGGAGGCCATCGTCCGCGCGTGCGCGCAGGAACGCTGGCCGGCCGAGGTTGCCGCCGTGATCGCCAACCGGCCCGACGCGGCCGGCCTGGCTTTTGCCGCGTCGCACGGGGTGGCGACCGCGGTGGTCGACCATCGTTCGTTCGATGGCCGCGACAGCTTCGACGCGGCGCTCGCCGCCGAGATCGACCGCTTCGCACCCGATCTCGTCGTGCTCGCCGGCTTCATGCGCATCCTCACACCCGATTTCGTCAGACGATATGAAGGCCGGTTGCTGAACATCCACCCGTCGCTGCTGCCGAGCTTCAAGGGCATCCACACGCACCAGCAGGCGCTGGATGCCGGCGTCGCGCTGCATGGGGCGAGCGTGCATTTCGTGATTCCCGAACTCGACAGCGGCGCGATCGTCGCGCAGGGCGCGGTGCCGGTGCGTGCGGGCGACGATGCGGCGGCGCTTGCACGGCGCGTGCTGACGGTCGAGCACGTGCTGTATCCGCGTGCGGTGCGCTGGTTCGTCGAGGGGCGCCTGCGCCTCGAGAACGGCCGGGCAGTGGTGGCGCCGGAAGAGGCGCGCTGGATTTTCGCGGATCAACCGCATACCGAAACGAGCGAGGGCGTATGAAGCTGCACGGATTCCTGATTGGCCAGACCGAGACCCTGCTGGCCGAGGTGCTGAAGTTCAACGGCCCCGCCGATGCGACGACGAGCCGGTTCTTCCGCGCGCACCCGAAGCTCGGCCATGCCGAGCGCGGCGTGATCGCCGAGGCGGTGTTCGCGGTGCTGCGCCGGAAGATGGAGTTTTCGCACCTCGCCGAGAGCGGCTCGGGCAGCCCCGCGCGGCGCCTGACGCTGCTCGGGCTGATGCAGACGCTCGGCCGCAATGCGCTGAAGCCGTTCGTGTCCGACACCGAGGCCGCGTGGCTCGAGCACGTGTCGAAGATCGATCCGGCGAGCCTGCCGGTGCGCGTGCGCACCAACCTGCCGGACTGGATCTACCAGGCGCTGTCGGCCCGTTTCGACGCCGAGGAACTCGCGCAGCTCGCCGCCGCGCTGAACTACCCGGCGCCGCTCGACCTGCGCGCCAACGCGCAGAAGGCGACGCGCGACCAGGTGATCGACGCGCTGCGCGCGAACGGCATCGACGCGGGCGAGACGCCGTTCGCGCCGCACGGCGTGCGCGTCGTCGGCAAGCCGGCGCTCACGCGCCTGAAGCTGTTCGAGGAAGGCCAGATCGAGGTGCAGGACGAAGGCAGCCAGCTGCTGTGCTCGCTGGTCGCGCCGCGCCGCGGCGAGATGGTCGTCGATTTCTGCGCGGGCGCCGGCGGCAAGACGCTGGCGCTCGGCGCGATGATGCGCTCGACCGGGCGCCTCTATGCGTTCGACGTGTCGGAAAAGCGCCTCACGAAGCTGAAGCCGCGCCTCGCGCGCAGCGGGCTGTCGAACGTGAACCCGGTGCTGATCGACAGCGAGCACGATGCGAAGATCAAGCGGCTCGCGGGCAAGATCGACCGCGTGCTGGTCGACGCGCCGTGCAGCGGCCTCGGCACGCTGCGCCGCAACCCCGACCTCAAGTGGCGCCAGACCCGCACGTCGATCGAGGAGCTCACGCCGAAGCAGGCGTCGATCCTCGCGAGCGCCGCGCGTCTCGTGAAGAAGGGCGGCCGGCTCGTGTACGCAACCTGCAGCGTGCTCGACGCGGAGAACGAAGCGATCGTCGAGCAGTTCCTCGCCGACCATCCGGACTTCGTGCTGGTGCCCGCGCAGAAGGTGCTGGCCGACCAGCGTATCGAACTCGAGACCGGCGACTACCTGTCGCTGTGGCCGCACCGCCATGCGACCGACGGCTTCTTCGCCGCGGTGCTCGAACGGCGCGCGCAGTAACGGCAGGGTGGTCGGATGATGCAGAACCGCCTGCTGTCGCACCGGCTCGCGTCGGTGATCCGCGACTTCAACCAGCCGGTGATGATCTGGCAGGCGGCGATCCTCGTCGGGGCGCTGTGTTTTGCGTGGGTCGCCGCGCGCTTCGTGCACGGCCGCATCGACGCACGCAGACGCGCGGCCGGCCGGACGCCGGGCGCGGGCGCGCAGAGCCTGAAGCGCGCGCTGTTCCCGCTGTTCGGCGGGCTGATCGTGCTGGCCGCGCAGCTCGGGTTCGACCCGTTCATGTCGACGTCGCTGCTGTCGCTCGCGCTCGTGCCGCTGTTCGGCATCGGGCTGATCTACGTGCTGTTCTTCTTCGCGCGGCGCGTGTTCGCCCGTGACGGCCACACGCATGCGTGGCTGTCGATCGTCGAGAAGATCGTGTCGGTGATCGTGTGGGCGGCGATGGTGCTCACGGTGCTGGGGATCCAGCGCGACGTGATCGCGTGGCTCGACAGCGTGCAGTTCCGCGTCGCGAATGCGCACCTGACGCTGCTGTCGGTGATTTCCGGCGCGCTGTGGGTGTGCGTGACGCTGATGGTCGCGATGTGGCTCGGCTCGGTGCTCGAGGAGCGTCTCGCGCGCGCCACCACGCTCGACGCGAACCTGAAGGTCGTGCTGTCGCGGGTCGGCCGCGCGCTGCTCGTGTTCGCGGCGATCCTGATCGGGCTGTCGCTCGTCGGCATCGACGTGACGGTGCTCGGCGTGTTCGGCGGCGCGGTCGGTGTCGGCCTCGGCTTCGGGCTGCAGAAGATCGCCAGCAACTACGTATCGGGCTTCATCATCCTGCTCGATCGCTCGCTGCGGCTCGGCGACGCGATCAGCGTCGGCGGGCTGCAGGGCGTCGTCACCCAGATCCGCACGCGCTATACCGTCGTGCGCGGCCTCGACGGCAACGAGACGCTGATCCCGAACGAGAAGCTGATCACCGATGTCGTGCAGAACCAGTCGTCGTACCTGACGCGCGGCTACGCGAAGGTCGCCGTGCAGGTCGCCTACACGAGCGACGTCGAGCAGGCGCTCGCGGTGCTCGCGGAAGCCGCGAAAGGCGTGCCGCGCGTGCTCGCGGAGCCGGCGCCGACGTCGTACCTGGTCAGCTTCGGTGCGGACGGGATCGATCTGGAGCTCGGCTTCTGGATCGAGGACTCGGCGAAAGGCACGTCGGGTGTGCGTTCGGCCGTGAACCGCAACATCTGGCGGCTGTTCGGCGAGCACGGCATCTCGATCCCGTTCCCGCAGCGCGAAGTGCGCGTGGTCGGCCTGCCGGGCGGGTTTGCCGCGACCGGCGTGGTGGCCGAGGGCGTGTCCGTGGCCGGCGGCGGCTCGGCGGACGGGCGCGCGTCGGCAGCCTAGGCACGCTGCGCCGGCGCGGATCGGGTGTGAATCGGGCGCGTCCGGCGGCCAGAACCGGATCGCCGAGCGTTCCCGGTCCGTCGGTGGACTGTCCGCGTTGCGTCAAGACAAGAAAATATTCATTTTTTACAAAGACTTGGAACGGTTGAAGTAAAATTCCGGTCTACACGCGGTATGCTTTCATTTTTATGACGTCGGCCCGCGCCGGCATCGCTCTCACCACAGGTAACTGCCTTGTTGAATTCCCTGCTCGATTTTCTTTCCCACGGGCTCCTGCGCTTTTCGTGGTGGCAGGTCGCGCTGTTCGCGCTGGCCGTCACGCACGTCACGATCATCGGCGTGACGGTCTACCTGCACCGCTGCCAGGCGCACCGCGCGCTGGAGTTGCACCCGATCGCGAGTCACTTCTTCCGCGTCTGGCTGTGGATGACGACGGGCATGCTGACGGGCCAGTGGGCCGCGATCCATCGCAAGCACCACGCGAAGTGCGAAACCGAGGAAGATCCGCACAGCCCGCAGACGCGTGGCATCTGGAAGGTGTTCCTCGAAGGCGCCGAGCTGTATCGCGCGGAAGCGAAGAACGAGGAAACGATGCGCAAGTTCAGCCACGGCACGCCGAATGACTGGATCGAGCGCAATCTGTACTCGAAGTACCCGATCCTCGGCGTGAGCCTGATGATGGTGATCGACGTCGCGCTGTTCGGTGTGCTCGGCCTGACCGTGTGGGCCGTGCAGATGGTCTGGATCCCGTTCTGGGCCGCCGGTGTCGTGAACGGTTTCGGCCACTTCTGGGGCTACCGCAACTTCAACTCGGCCGATGCGAGCACGAACCTGTTCCCGTGGGGCATCGTGATCGGCGGCGAAGAACTGCACAACAACCACCACACGTTCGCGACGTCGGCCAAGCTGTCGAACAAGTGGTACGAGTTCGACATCGGCTGGATGTACATCCGCATCATGTCGGCATTCGGTCTCGCGAAGGTGAAGAAGGTCGCGCCGACGCCGCGCCTGAACAAGCCGAAGACGGTGCTCGATCAGGAAACGCTGCAGGCCGTGCTGTCGAACCGCTACGAAGTGATGGCGCGCTACGGCAAGGCCGTGAAGCGTGCGTATCGCCAGGAGCTCGCGCACCTGAAGGAAATCGGCGGCGAGAAGTACCAGCTGATGCGCGGCGCGCGCAAGTGGTTCCACAAGGACGCCGACGGCCTCGACGAGCCGCAGAAGAAGCTGCTGCCGGAGATCTTCGCGAACAGCCAGAAGCTGCATACGTACTTCCAGCTGCGCCAGGATCTGGCCGCGATCTGGGATCGCTCGACCGCCTCGCGCGAACAGCTGCTCGCGCAATTGCAGGATTGGTGCCATCGCGCGGAACAAAGCGGCATCAAGTCGCTGCAGGAATTCGCGACGCGCCTGCGTCGCTACGCCTGATTCGAAATCGATTAGAATCTCAGGACGTCACAAACCCCGCGTTGGCGGGGTTTTTTCATTTGGGTGGCCGGTTTTCGAAGGGCGGCCGGAAGCGGCGGAATTCGTTTGAGGCTTGGGGCGCGGCGACGTGGTGCCCCGGGTGATAGCGTAGAGGATGGGGCTGGAGTGCGCGCTAAAGCGCTAACTCGGGTCGACCGCGAAGCATGGGACCCGAGTAAGTGCTAAAGCACTAACTCGGGTCGACAGGAGATATGGAGATGCAATCGACGATCAAATCCGTCGAGTACGACCGGCCGGTCTCGGCAGGATCCGTCTGTGGCGTCGGGCAAGCGTGGGCCAAGGTGCCCGATGCACCGTCCGCCGAAGAACGCGCCGCCCTGAAGGCGCGCATCAAGGCGCTGCTCGCACGTGAAAAGGCCGTGCTCGTCGCTCACTACTACGTGGATGCCGAGCTGCAGGAACTGGCTGACGAAACCGGCGGCTGCGTCGCCGATTCACTTGAAATGGCCCGCTTCGGCCGCGACCACGACGCACAGACGCTCGTCGTCGCCGGCGTGCGCTTCATGGGCGAAACCGCCAAGATCCTGAGCCCCGGCAAACGCGTACTGATGCCCGATCTCGACGCGACCTGCTCGCTCGATCTCGGTTGCCCGGTCGACGAATTCTCCGCATTCTGCGACGCGCATCCCGATCGCACCGTTGTCGTCTACGCGAACACCAGCGCCGCCGTGAAGGCCCGCGCGGACTGGATGGTCACGTCGTCGATCGGCCTCGAGATCGTCGCCGACCTGCACGCGCGGGGCGAGAAGATCATCTGGGCACCCGATCGCCATCTCGGCAGCTACATCCAGAAGAAGACCGGCGCGGACATGTTGCTGTGGCAGGGCTCGTGCCTTGTCCACGACGAATTCAAGGGCATCGAGCTCGACCTGCTGCGCGCCGAATATCCGGACGCGAAGGTGCTCGTGCATCCCGAGTCGCCGGAAAACGTCGTCGCGCAGGCGGACGTCGTCGGCTCGACGACGCAGCTGATCGATGCAGCCGTGAAGTTCGACGCGACGCACTTCATCGTCGCAACCGACCTCGGGATCCTGCACAAGATGCAGCTCGCGGCCCCCGGCAAGACCTTCATCGCCGCGCCGACAGCCGGCAACAGCGCGACCTGCAAGAGCTGCGCGCATTGCCCGTGGATGGCGATGAACGGCCTCGCGAACCTCGCCAACGTGCTCGAACGCGGTCACAACGAGATTTTCGTCGATCCCGCGATCGGCGCCCGCGCGCGTCTGCCGATCGACCGGATGCTCGATTTCGCGGCGGCGCACAAGAAGCGCGTGCAGGCGAGCGGCGATCTGCAGCGCGACCAGCAACTGTTTGCAAACGTGGGGGCTGCATGACGACTGCAGTGTCTCCGCTGTTCGACGCGGTCCGCGCACAATACGGCGCGGCATTCGACGCGGCGATCGCGCGTAACGTCGCCGATGCGATCGCCGAGGATGTTGGTACCGGCGACCAGACCGGGCGGCTCGTGCCGGCCGGCGAGTGGCGCCGTGCGCGCATCATCGTGCGCGAGGAAGCGGTGTTGTGCGGCGTGCCGTGGTTCGAGGCCGTCATCGCGCGGATCGATCCGTCGATCGTCGTGCAGTGGCGCTATCGCGAAGGCGACCGGATGACGCCGGACTCGACGGTCTGCGAACTCGAAGGGCCGGCGCGCGCGCTGTTGACGGCCGAGCGCAACGGGCTGAACTTCCTGCAGCTGCTGTCGGGGGTCGCGAGCGCGACGCGTCGTTACGTCGATCGCGTCGAAGGCACGCGCGCGAAGATCCTCGATACGCGCAAGACGCTGCCGGGCCTGCGGCTCGCGCAGAAGTACGCGGTGCGGGTCGGCGGCGGCGAGAACCAGCGCCTCGCGCTGTACGACGGCATCCTGATCAAGGAAAACCATATCGCGGCAGCCGGCGGCGTCGGCGAAGCGCTCGACGCGGCGTTCGCGCTCGATTCGGGCGTGCCGGTGCAGGTCGAAGTCGAGACGCTCGCGCAACTCGACACGGCGCTCGCGCATGGCGCGCAATCGGTGCTGCTCGACAACTTCACGCTCGACATGATGCGCGAAGCGGTGCGCGTCGCGACCGGCAAGGCCGTGCTCGAAGTGTCGGGCGGTGTCAATTTCGATACGGTGCGCACGTTCGCGGAGACGGGCGTCGACCGCATCTCGATCGGCGCGCTGACGAAGGACGTGCGCGCGACCGACTATTCGATGCGGATCGTCGACTGACCGCGCGTCATACCGTCTGACGAAAAAAAGCCGCTGGCGTGCAGAACGCCAGCGGCTTTTTTTTTGTGCGGCGGCAGCCGGGAAGCGTGTACCGGTCAGCGGCGCGAGCGGGGCGTGAGCACGCTCGGCAGCGCTTTGGGCAGCGTGTGCGGCCAGTCGCGGCTGTAGTGCAGCCCGCGGCTTTCGCGGCGCGAGTACGCGCTCTTCACGATCAGCGTCGCGACGTCGACGAGATTGCGCAGTTCGAGCAGGTCGCGCGTCACGCGGAAGTTCGCGTAGTACTCGTGGATCTCGTCGCGCAGCAGCGACAACCGGTGCTTCGCGCGTTCGAGACGCTTGTCGGTGCGCACGATGCCGACGTAGTTCCACATCAGCCGGCGCAGCTCGTCCCAGTTGTGCGCGACGACGACTTCCTCGTCCGCATCCGACACGCGGCTTTCGTCCCATGCGGGCAGCGTGGCCGGTGTTTCGGCGTCGAAGCCGGCCGCCTCGATCGCCTCGGCCGCCGCGCGGCCGATCACGAGACATTCGAGCAGCGAATTGCTCGCGAGCCGGTTCGCGCCGTGCAGCCCCGTGTACGACGTCTCGCCGACCGCATACAGGCCCGCGAGATCGGTGCGCCCCGCGAGGTCGGTGACGACGCCGCCGCACGTATAGTGCGCGGCCGGCACGACCGGAATCGGCTGCTTCGCGATGTCGATGCCGAATTCGAGGCAGCGCGCGTGGATCGTCGGGAAGTGTTCGCGCAGGAAGGCTTCCGGCTGATGGCTGATGTCGAGATACACGCAGTCGATCCCGCGCTTCTTGATCTCGAAGTCGATCGCGCGCGCGACGATGTCGCGCGGCGCGAGTTCCGCGCGCGGATCGTGCGCAGGCATGAAGCGCGTGCCGTCCGGCAGCTTCAGCAGGCCCCCTTCGCCGCGCACGGCTTCCGAAATCAGGAACGACTTCGCATACGGATGGAACAGGCAGGTCGGGTGGAACTGGATGAATTCCATGTTCGACACGCGGCAGCCCGCGCGCCACGCCATCGCGATGCCGTCGCCGGTCGCGGTATCGGGGTTCGTCGTGTACAGGTAGACCTTGCCGGCGCCGCCGGTCGCGAGCACCGTGTGCGGCGCCTCGATCGTGATCGTGCGGTCGTTGTCGACGTCGAGCGCATACAGCCCGTGACAGCGGCGGCCGGGCAGCCCAAGCCGGTCCGACGTGATCAGGTCGATCGCATGGTGATTTTCGAAGAACGTGATGTTCGGGTGCTGGCGCGCGCGGTCGGACAGCGTCGCGAGTACTGCGTGGCCGGTCGCGTCGGCCGCATGGATGATCCGGCGGTGACTGTGGCCGCCTTCGCGCGTCAGGTGGAAACCGAGTTCGGCCGCATCGTCCTTCGTGAACGGCACGCCCTGCGAGATCAGCCATTCGATCGCCTCGCGGCCATGCTCGACGATGTAGCGCGTCGCACCTTCGTCGCACAGCCCGCCGCCGGCGACCAGCGTGTCGTCGACGTGGTTCTCGATGCTGTCCGCCGAATCGAGGACGGCCGCGATGCCGCCTTGCGCGTTATCGCTTGCCCCCTCCATCATCGAACGTTTCGCGATCAGCGCGACACGTCGCGTGCTGGCCAGGTTGAGTGCGACCGACAGCCCTGCCAGGCCGGTGCCGACGATCGCCACGTCGAATTTCATGCTGCATCTCCATCGTTACGCTTTAGATCTTGTGCGTTCCGTCGGCCGTGACCGCGGAAAGGGGAGAGCATACCGCGTCGGGCCCGCGCGTGCGCGCAAAACAAAAAGCCCCGCATGTGCGGGGCTTTTCGGTCGCCGTCAGGCTGGCAGAAACCGGAGATTACTTGATCTTGGTTTCTTTGTATTCTACATGCTTGCGGACGACGGGATCGAACTTCTTGATCGCCATCTTTTCCGGCATGTTGCGCTTGTTCTTCGTGGTCGTGTAGAAGTGACCCGTACCAGCGGTGGACTCGAGCTTGATCTTGTCGCGTGCGCCTTTTGCCATGATTGTGCTCCTTGGGCTTAGGCTTCGCCGCGTGCGCGCAGGTCAGCGAGCACGGAATCGATGCCGTTCTTGTCGATCAGGCGCAGGCCGGCGTTCGAGACGCGCAGGCGCACCCAGCGGTTTTCGCTCTCCACCCAGAACCGGCGGTTTTGCAGGTTCGGCAGGAAGCGGCGCTTCGTCTTGTTGTTTGCGTGGGAAACGTTGTTGCCGCTCATCGGCGCTTTCCCAGTTACTTGGCATACGCGTGCCATGAGAGCACTCCTAATACGCTAAATTCGGGGTTCGATCGCCGATGAAGGTTCCATCGCACCGCCACGTGATCCATGGCTGCACTCAGAACGCCGAAGCCTGTACAGACAAGGCCCTTCGATGGCTAGAACTGGTTGGAAAAAAGACAGACGACGATTCTAGCAGAAAAAGTTCAGAAAAATCAAACTCAATTTCGCTTCGTCGTTGCGGCGGCCCTGGGGCGGGTCGCCGGGCCACAGTCTACAGCCAACCGGCGCGCGCGAACGAAAATGTATCGGCGGTGCCGACGACGACGTGATCGAGCAGCTTCGCGTCGACGAGCGCGAGCGCTTCGCGCAGCACCCGCGTGAGCCTGCGGTCTTCCGCGCTCGGCTGCACGGCGCCCGACGGGTGATTGTGCGCGACGATCACCGATGCGGCATTGAGCATGAGCGCGCGCCGCACGATCTCGCGCGGATAGACCGCCATCCGCGTGAGCGAGCCGCGCGCGCTTTCCTCCACGTCGATGAGGCCGTGGCGGGCGTCCAGGTACAGCGTGACGAACACTTCGTACGGACGCGTGCCGATCCTGAGCCGCAGATAGTCCTCCACCGCGCCCGGCGAGTCGATCTGCATCCGTTCGCGCGCTTTCTCGACCAGCGCGCGCCGCGCGATCTCGGTCACGGCGATCAGCACCGCCGAGCGCGCGGTGCCGATGCCGGGGTGCGTGGCGAATACGCCGGGCTCCGCGTCGAGCATGTCGCGCAGCGAGTCGCCGAACCGCGCGAGCAGCGCGCGGGCGCTCTCGAACACATCGCGGCCGCCGCCGCCGGTGCCGAGCAGCAGCGCGATCAGCTCCGCGTCGGTCAGGGCGCCCGGCCCGCGTTCCAGCAGCCGCTCGCGTGGCAGATGCGGCTTCCAGTTTCTCGGGCGCCGCTTGTGCGGCCGGCCGGTGGCGCGCCGGCGTGCGTGGGCGGCCGGGTTGTCCGCGGTATCGCGACATTCGGTCGCCGGGGCGGCGGGGCAGGATGACAGCATGATCGAAACTCCATTGGGGGCGGGCGTGGGCGCGACGTCGTCGCACTTTCAGCCTTGCGCGCTCAGGTGACTTACAATATTGGCTTTGCGCCGGGCCTTTCGGCCAGTTCGGGCGCCGACGAACACGAGTCATTCATGAGCATCATCGATCTATCCGAAGTGAAGCCCGGTTCCCATGTCACGCTGCATTACCGGCTTGCACTGGCCGACGGCGCCGACATCGTCAACACCTTCTCCGACAAGCCCGCCACGCTGCTGCTCGGCGCGGGGCAACTGGCACCCTCGCTGGAACAGATTCTGATCGGGCTCAGGGTCGGCGACCATTCGACTTTTCAGCTAACGCCCGAGCAGGGGTTCGGTCCCCGCAATCCCGACATGCTCCAGCGCGTGACGCTGTCGACGCTGCGCGAGAACGGGATGGTCGGCGACGATTTCACGCCGGGCGACCTGATCGAGTTCAACGCGCCGGACGGCGGCCGCTATGCAGGGGTGCTGAAGGAAGTCAGCGAAACCTCGGCGCTGTTCGACTTCAATCATCCGCTCGCGGGCCAAGCGCTCACGTTCGAAGTGAAAATCATCGGAATCCTGTAATCATGAGCACCACCGATACGCTGTCCGGGCAGACCGTCGCCGCCGATGCCGAAATCCTGCTGGCCCAGCCGCGCGGTTTCTGCGCGGGGGTCGATCGCGCAATCGAGATCGTCGAGCGCGCGATCGCGATGCACGGTGCGCCGATCTACGTCCGTCACGAGATCGTCCACAACAAGTACGTGGTCGAGGATCTGAGGAAGAAAGGCGCGATCTTCATCGAGGAACTCGAGGAAGTGCCGGCCGGCAACACCGTGATCTTCAGCGCGCACGGCGTGTCGAAGGCCGTGCGCGACGAGGCGGACGTGCGCGGGTTGCGCATTTACGACGCAACCTGCCCGCTCGTCACGAAGGTGCACGTCGAAGTGGCGAAGATGCGCCAGGACGGCGTCGACATCGTGATGATCGGCCACAAGGGCCATCCGGAAGTCGAGGGCACGATGGGGCAGGTCGAGCGCGGCATGCATCTCGTCGAAAGCGTCGAGGACGTGCAGAAGCTCGAGCTTGCCGATCCGGAGCGCATCGCGCTCGTCACGCAGACGACGCTGTCCGTCGACGACGCGGCCGAGATCATCGGCGCGCTGAAGGCGAAGTATCCGAAGATCCGCGAGCCGAAGAAGCAGGACATCTGCTACGCAACGCAGAACCGCCAGGATGCGGTGAAGTTCATGGCGCCGCAGTGCGACGTCGTGATCGTCGTCGGCAGCCCGAACAGTTCGAATTCGAGCCGCCTGCGCGAAGTGGCCGAGAAGCGCGGCGTGGCCGCGTACATGGTCGACGCCCCCGAACAGATCGATCCGGCCTGGGTCGCAGGCAAGCGCCGCATTGGCGTGACGGCCGGCGCATCGGCGCCGGAAGTGCTCGCCCAGGCCGTGATCGCGCGGTTGCGCGAACTCGGCGTGCGCAACGTCCGCGCACTCGACGGCATCGAGGAAAACGTGTCGTTTCCGCTGCCGCGCGGCCTGAACCTGCCGCCCGCCGCCTGATTGCCGCATCGCACCCGCGGTACCCCGAAGCGCGCCTCCCGGCGCGCTTTTTTTCGCGCCGCGAAAACGAGATCGCAACCATTGTTCACATTAATGGTGCAACCGGGTTGCTATCGCGGTGCTTAACCGTCTCTCAAAATTGGTTGCAATGCAGGAAAACCCCATCGAATCAGGATTATTGGCGTCCTATAAATGGAGTTACAATGCGCCCGTTTTCAGGCCGGAATGGCTTTGAAATCGGGTTTTGGCAAGGCGCGGGAGACCACTCGATGCATGTGAAGTTGGCTTACGCCATGTCCGTCGCCGCACCGGTTGCAATGCTTGCCGGCTGCAGCAAAAAGAGCGACGACGGGGCGGGCAGGGAGACTGCGGCGAGCGCAGTACCGGCGGCCAGCGACGTGCGCGCTGCCGGAACCGGTCATGCGGCGGCGTCGGTGTGCCGCATCGCGCAATCGGACAGACACAAGGACCACGGGGCACGTTTGGCGATCGAGGAATTCAACGCGCAGGGCCCGAAGATCGGCATGCATGCGGCACGGCGGGCAGCACGCGCCGGCGGCGCTGCCATCGACCGGGCGACGGGCAGGCTGGTTGCCCGGCAACGAGCCGCCGGCGGTGATCCGGCAGCAGGGCGCGTCGAACGACGGGCGCCCGGGTTTCGGGGCAACGCAGGCGACGTGCAGATGTCACTGATCCCCTTTCATTTCGATTCGACCAAACGGCGTGTCGCCGCGACCCATCGCGTCGCGGCACGCTGCCCTACGACTTCAAGGAGGCCAAGTACACCGTCCTCGATGTCGTGACGATTTAGCGACGGGACTCATGATGGCACCGGAACAGTGCGGTGCCGTTTCTGTATCCGCTCCGGCGGCAGGTCCGGCCGTACAGGCCGGGCGGCGCGCGCCGGGACGATCCACCCTTACCGGTATCGACTAGTACCCGCAGTGTCGCCGAGAAGGCGCGATTCCTCGCTTACCCGCGGGGCGCAACGTCCTCCGGCAGCATGGGCCAAGGAGCTTTAAATGGATATTTTCGTCCAGCAGATCCTCAACGGGCTGGTGCTCGGCAGTGTGTACGCCATCATCGCGTTGGGCTACACGATGGTGTACGGCATTCTCGGCATCATCAACTTCGCGCACGGCGACGTGCTGATGATCGGCGCGATGGTCGCCCTGTCGGCGATCACCGTGCTGCAGAACCACTTTCCTGGACTCGGCAACGTCGCGACGCTGACGATCGGCCTTGGCATCGCTGCGATCGTCTGCGCGTGCGTGGGCTATACGATCGAGCGGGTCGCGTACCGGCCGCTGCGCCGCGCACCGCGTCTCGCCCCGCTGATCACCGCGATCGGCGTGTCGATCCTGCTGCAGACGGCCGCGATGATCATCTGGTCGCGCAACCCGCTGCCGTTCCCGCAATTGCTGCCGACCGACCCGATCAACGTGATCAAGGCGACCGACACGACGCCCGGCGCCGTGATCTCGGTGACCGAAATCGTGATCATCGCGGTGGCGTTCATCGTGATGGGCGGCCTGCTGCTGCTGGTGCACAAGACCAAGCTCGGCCGCGCGATGCGTGCGATCGCCGAAAGCCCGAACACCGCGAGCCTGATGGGCGTGAACCCGAACTTCGTGATCTCGGCGACGTTCATGATCGGCTCCGCGCTTGCCGCGCTGGCCGGCGTGATGATCGCGTCCGAATACGGCAACGTGCACTTCTACATGGGCTTCATCCCCGGCATGAAGGCGTTCACGGCGGCGGTGCTCGGCGGGATCGGCAACCTCGGCGGTGCGATGGTCGGCGGCGTCGTGCTCGGACTGATCGAGCAGCTCGGCGCGGGCTACATCGGCAACCTCACGGGCGGCGTATTCGGCAGTAACTACCAGGACGTGTTCGCATTCATCGTGCTGATCATCGTGCTGGTGTTCCGTCCGTCGGGCCTGCTGGGCGAACGTGTCGCGGACCGCGCGTAACGGAAGGGGAGCAAACAACATGACATCCATTCAACCGATCGAATCCTCGACGTCGCTCGTCGAAGAGCGCAACACCGCCAAGACCGTCACCATCGGCCTCCTGACCGCGGCCTTCGTGATCGCGGCGCCGATCATCATCGGCTCGGCCGGCGGCAACTACTGGGTCCGCGTGCTCGACTTCGCGATGCTGTACGTGATGCTCGCGCTGGGCCTGAACGTGGTGGTCGGCTTCGCCGGCCTGCTCGACCTCGGCTACATCGCGTTCTACGCGGTGGGCGCGTACACGGCGGCACTGCTGAGCTCGCCGCACCTGGCCTCGCAGTTCGAGTGGATCGCGGCGCTCGCGCCGAACGGGCTGCACGTGCCGTTCCTGCTCATCGTGCCGATCGCGATGGCGCTCGCGGCGACCTTCGGGATCCTGCTCGGCGCGCCGACGCTGCGCCTGCGCGGCGACTACCTGGCGATCGTCACGCTCGGCTTCGGTGAAATCGTCCGGATCTTCATGAACAACCTCGACCGTCCGGTGAACATCACCAACGGCCCGAAGGGGATCACGGGCATCGATCCGGTGCACGTCGGCGGCTTCAACCTGTCGCAGACGCACTCGATCTTCGGCTTCCAGCTGCCGTCGGTCTACATGTACTACTACCTGTTCGTGCTCTGCGCGCTGCTGGTGATCTGGACGTGTACGCGCCTGCAGCACTCGCGTATCGGCCGCGCATGGGCGGCGATCCGCGAGGACGAGATCGCGGCGAAGGCGATGGGCATCAACACCCGTAACGTGAAGCTGCTCGCGTTCGCGATGGGCGCATCGTTCGGCGGCCTGTCGGGCGCGATGTTCGGTTCGTTCCAGGGCTTCGTGTCGCCGGAATCGTTCACGTTCTGGGAATCGATCGTGGTGCTGGCCTGCGTGGTGCTCGGCGGCATGGGCCACATCCCGGGCGTGATCCTGGGTGCGGTGCTGCTCGCGATCTTCCCGGAATTCCTGCGCTCGACGATGAGCCCGCTGCAGCACGCGATCTTCGGCCACGACATCGTCGATACCGAAGTGATCCGTCAGGCGCTGTACGGCCTCGCGATGGTGATCATCATGCTGTATCGCTCGGAAGGCCTGTGGCCCGCGCCGAAGCATGAGGACAAGATCGCGAAACTGGCGAAGCGCAGCGCCAAGTCGGTGCGCGCCTAACCGACGGACAAGGGGATATCACACATGAGCGACAAACAAATCCGACTGTCCGTCAAGGGCGTGAACAAGCGCTTCGGCGGGCTGCAGGCGCTGTCCGACGTCGGCCTCGAGATCAAGGAAGGCGAGATCTACGGGCTGATCGGCCCGAACGGCGCCGGCAAGACGACGTTCTTCAACGTGATCACGGGCCTCTACACGCCGGACTCCGGCGAGTTCAAGCTCGACGGCACGGAATACAAGCCGACCGCGGTGCACCAGGTTGCGAAGACGGGCATCGCGCGCACGTTCCAGAACATTCGCCTGTTCGGCGGGATGACCGCACTGGAGAACGTGATGGTGGGCCGCCACGTGCGCACCAAGCACGGGCTGCTGGGCGCGGTGTTCCAGACGCCGGCCGAGCGCCAGGAAGAGCGCGAGATCAAGGAACGCGCGATCGAGCTGCTCGAATACGTCGGCGTGCTGCAGTACGCGGACTACACGTCGCGCAACCTGTCGTACGGCCACCAGCGCCGTCTCGAGATTGCGCGTGCGCTGGCGACCGACCCGAAGCTGCTCGCGCTCGACGAGCCGGCGGCCGGGATGAACGCGACCGAGAAGGTCGAACTCACGCGCCTGCTCGACAAGATCCGTTCGGACGGCCGCACGATCCTGCTGATCGAGCACGACGTGAAGCTCGTGATGGGACTGTGCAACCGGATGACGGTGCTCGATTACGGCAAGGTGATCGCCGAGGGTCTGCCGCAGGACGTGCAGAAGAATCCGAAGGTGATTGAGGCATATCTCGGCGCAGGGGTGCACTGATGGCAGCGGCAATGTTGAAAATCAAGGGCTTGCAGGTCAACTACGGCGGTATCCAGGCCGTCAAGGGCGTTGACATGGAGGTCCGCCAGGGCGAGCTCGTGACGCTGATCGGCGCGAACGGCGCAGGCAAGACCACGACGATGAAGGCGATCACGGGTCTCAAGCCGTATTCGGCGGGCGACATCGAGTACGACGGCAAGTCGATCAAGGGCGTGCCGTCGCACGAGCTGCTCAAGCGCGGCCTCGCGATGGTGCCGGAAGGCCGCGGGATCTTCGCGCGGATGTCGATCATCGAGAACATGCAGATGGGCGCGTACCTGCGCAACGACAACGAGCAGATCAAGAAGGACGTCGACCGGATGTTCGGCTTCTTCCCGCGCCTGAAGGAACGTGCGACGCAGCTCGCGGGCACGCTGTCGGGCGGCGAGCAGCAGATGCTGGCGATGTCGCGCGCGATTCTCTCCAAGCCGAAGCTGCTGCTGCTCGACGAGCCGTCGATGGGGCTGTCGCCGATCATGGTCGAGAAGATCTTCGAAGTGGTGCGCGAGATCTCGAAGGAGGGCATCACGGTGCTGCTGGTCGAGCAGAACGCGCGTCTCGCGCTGCAGGCGGCCGACCGCGGTTACGTGATGGACTCGGGTACGGTCACGATGGAAGGCGACGCGAAGCAGATGCTCGACGATCCGAAGGTTCGGGCCGCGTATCTGGGCGAATGAACGAGCGGGCCCGGTGCGACGCGGCGGCGGATGCCGGCGTGCCGCGCAAGGGCTTTCGAAAGGCTGTCACGGGATACCGTGGCAGCTTTTTTTTTGCGCGCGGCGCGCCCGGCGACGAACTGTGCGTGCGGATGCGACTCCATTCATTCGACAGTGACACCGACCATACGGCGCGGGACAGGGTAGCGCGAAGGCCGTCCGATACCGGCCGTCCGATACCGGCCCTCCGCAACCGGCCCTCCGCAACCGGCCCTCCGCAAACCGACACGCGGACTGCGTAGCATGGTCGTTCCATCGGGACACGGAGAGCACGCATGAGTCTGGACTACGGTTTCGTGAAGGCGAAGGTGACGTCGGTGGCGCGGCTGAAGGGCTCGCCGCACGGCAGCGAGATTCAGTATCACATCCACCTGACGCTCGCGTTGCCGACGGGCGACTGGGACGTCGCGATCAACGTCGGCACCAACGACGCGGACGACCTGCTGAACTACAAGCTCGTCTACGATTTCCATCATCCGGTCACGGCGACGCTCGCGGACGCGGCCGAAGGCTACACCGATCTCACCGGGCAAGCCGCGCTGCCGGCGCTCGACTATCTGCGCAGCGACATCCTGAATGAAACGGGTGCATGGCGTGCCAGCGCGGTGATGGACGGCACCGAGAACGCGGAGCCGATCCCGTCGCTGCTGCGGCTCGTCAACGCGGCGCAGTCGCAGGGGCTCGACGTGGTCGTGTTCGGCCGCACGTATTCGGAAGGCAACGGCATTCACGACACGCACATGAACCAGGGTTCGACGGGCTCGAACTACCTGCACCGCGCGGGCGACGACCACAACGATCACAACGACGTGTGGCAGGACGGCGCGCTGCTCGTGCGCGTGAGCGAGTCGCAGTGGGCCGCGTATTTCGCGGCGTTCGAGCAGCAGGCCGTGCCG
Organism: Burkholderia sp. Bp8998; assembly: GCF_003854235.1. Taxonomy (NCBI): domain Bacteria; kingdom Pseudomonadati; phylum Pseudomonadota; class Betaproteobacteria; order Burkholderiales; family Burkholderiaceae; genus Burkholderia; species Burkholderia sp. Bp8998. The sequence continues at coordinate 96,582 of NZ_QTQF01000021.1, read as the reverse complement.
ACCGACGCGCTCGGCAATCCGCTGCCGGGCGCGGGGCCGATCACGCGCTGAAAGTGGCGAATGCCGGCCGCGTCAGGCGGCCGGCAGCGTCTTGCCGAACGAGATGCGTTCCTCGACGCGATAGCCGAGCGCCGCATAGAAGCGGCACGCGTCGTCGTTGCCGGGCAGCACCTGCAGGTTGATCTTCAGGCAGCCGCGTGCGGCGAGCGCGCGTTCCGCATGCGCGATCAGCGCGCGGCCGATGCCGAGCCGCCGCGCGTCGTTCGACACGCCGAACGAATAGAGCCAGCCGCGATGTCCGTCGAAACCCGCCATCAGCGTGCCGACGACCCGCGCGCCGCTGGTCGCGACGAAGAACAGTTCCGGCTGCGTCGCGAGCTTCAGCTCGATCGATCGCAGCGGATCGCGGTGCGGCGGCGCGCCGGCTTCGTCATACTGCGGGAACGCGTCGCGCCATACCGCGAGCACGGCATCGGTGTCGGCGCGTTCGAACGGGCGGATAGCGACAGCGTCGGCGGCGGCGTCCATCGCGGCGGTCTCCTTACAGCGAGTCGAGGATCGACCGCAGCATCGCCATCATCTGGTCGATTTCCTCGGTCGTGACGTTCAGCGCGGGCATGAAGCGCAGCAGGTTCGGGCGCGCCGCGTTCAGCAGCAGGCCGTCGGGTTGCATGTCGCGCGCCTTCTCGACGATCTGCGGACCGATGTCCTTGCCGAGCAACAGCGCACGCAGCAGGCCTTCGCCGCGTTCACCCTCGAAGCCGCGCTCCGCCGACAGCTCGAGCAGCTTGCGCTTCAGGTATTCGCTGCGCGCGCGCACGCCTTCGAGGAAGCCCGGCGCGACGAGCTGCGAGATCACCGAATAGCCGGCCGCCGTCATCAGCGGGTTGCCGTTGTACGTGCCGCCCTGGTCGCCGGCCTCGAACACCGCGACGTCGGCCTTCGACAGCAGCGCGCCGAGCGGCACGCCGCCACCGATGCCTTTCGCGAGCGTCATGATGTCCGGCTCGATGCCGGACAGCTCGTAGGCGAACAGCGTGCCGGCGCGCCCGCATCCGCTCTGCACCTCATCGACGATCAGCAGCAGGTCGTGCTGCTTCGTCAGCGCGCGCAGCGCCTGCATGAATTCACGCGTCGCCGGAATCACGCCGCCTTCGCCCTGGATCGGCTCGAGCATCACCGCGACGGTCTTGTCGGTGATCAGCTTCTCGACCGAGTTGATGTCGTTCAGCTCGGCCTTCGGGAAGCCCGGCACCTGCGGTGCGTAGATCGTGTCCCAGCCCGGCTTGCCGCTGGCCGACATCGTCGCGAGCGTGCGGCCGTGGAAGCTGTGGTCGAACGTGATGATCTCGTATGCGCCGTTCTTGAACTTGCGGCCCCACTTGCGCGCGAGCTTGATCGCGCCTTCGTTCGCTTCCGCGCCGCTGTTCGTGAAGAACACCTTGTCGAACACGCTGTGCTGCGTGAGCAGCCCCGCGAGCTTCGCCATCGGTTCGTTGTAGAACGCGGGCGACGGGTTCAACAGCTTCTCGGCCTGCGTCTTCAGTGCCTCGACGATGCCGTCGTTGCAGTGGCCGAGACTGTTGACGGCCCAGCCCTGAATGAAGTCCAGATAGCGCTTGCCCGTGTGATCGTAGAGCCACGAACCCTTGCCGTGCGTAAACACGATGTCGGGGCGGTTCGTGATGTACATCAGCGAGTCGATCGGGTAGTCGTTCAGGGGCATGACAGCAGACTCCAGCGGGCGTTGAAAGGTAAACGGGCAATAAAAAAGCCACGGAAGGCCGTGGCTGGTGGGTCGAACAGCTTGTGCGTAACCGGTGAAGCGGAGGGGGTTACGCGCGAGTCCGTGACGAGCCGGCGGCATCCGGGCGGAGCGGCGAGCGGCGACGTCGGAGAGCGGACAGGAAGCGGTTCATGTGCGCAAGCATAAGGCATCCCGCGCCCCACTGTAAACCGCCGCGATGCCACGGATGTGACACGGCGGCGCGCAGCGGGAACGCGGGCGCGCCCGGTGCTCAGACCGGATGCGCGAGATCGGCGGCGCTCGTGAACGAGTCCGCGTAGAACTCGTCGGCCGGCAGCGCGTGGTGCTGCGTGAAATCGCGCTGCGCGGATTCGACCATTACCGGCGCGCCGCAGGCGTATACCTGGTGGCCCGACAGATCGGGCAGGTCCTCGATCACCGCGCGGTGGACGAAGCCGGTGCGGCCGGTCCACTGGTCGGCGTCGTCCGGCTCGGACAGCACCGGCACGTACTTGAAGTTCGGGATCTCGCGCGCCCATTGCTCGGCGAGTTCGCCGAGGTAGATGTCCTTCTTGCGGCGCGCGCCCCAGTAGAGCGTCATCGGGCGCGTGATGCCCGAATGCTTGATGTGCTCGATGATCGCCTTGATCGGCGCGAAGCCGGTGCCCGATGCGAGCAGCACGATCGGCTTGTCGGAATCCTCGCGCAGGAAGAACGTGCCGAGCGGGCCTTCGAAGCGCAGGATGTCGCGCTCCTTCATCGCGCCGAACACGTGGTCGGTGAACTTGCCGCCCGGCATGTGGCGGATGTGCAGCTCGATCGGGCCTTCCTCGTGCGGCGCATTCGCCATCGAGTAGCTGCGGCGCGAGCCGTCCTTCAGGATGAATTCAACGTACTGGCCCGCGAGGTATTGCAGGCGCTCGTTGGCCGGCAACTGCAGCTTCACGATCATCACGTCGTCGGCGCGGCGCTCGAGCGCGGCGATCCGGCACGGCAGCTTCTTCACCTGCACGCCGTCGACGCCGGCGATTTCACGCACGTCGATCTCGAGGTCGCATTGCGCCTTCGAGCAGCACAGCAGCGCGAGGCCGCGCGTGCGTTCGTCGTTGGACAGTGCCGACGCGGCGTGCGGGCCCTGTTCGATCTGGCCCGACACGATCTGGCCCTTGCAGGAGCCGCACGCGCCGTTCTTGCACCCGTACGGCAGATGGACGTTCTGGCGCAGCGCCGCCGCCAGCACGGTTTCGTCCGACTCGACCTGGAACTGCCGGCCGCTTTGCTTGAGAGTAACGTTGAATGCCATAGAACCAAATAGAACAAAATGTGGGGACCGTGCGTGTCGCGCACGGCAGCTACAATGCAAACCCGTTGCGCGCCGCGCAACGGTGGCTACTAGACTTCGCAACCAACATGATCGCGACTCGAATCCTGCGCCGGCCGCGCGCATTGATCGTCGGCTGCGGCGACGTCGGCCTGCGCTGCGTCGCGCAATGGCTCGCCGCGCGCCGCAACCTGCGCATCGTCGCGCTGACGAGCCATCCGGGCCGCTGCGACGAACTGCGCGCGGCAGGCGCGACGCCGATTGTCGGCGACCTCGATCGCCGGGCGACGCTCGCCCGTATCGCGGGGCTCGCCCGCACGATCCTGCATCTCGCGCCGCCGCAATCCGACGGCCTCGACGATCGCCGCACCCGTGCGCTGATCGCCGCATTGTCCGTGCCCGCACGGCGGCCGTCCGCGCCGCCGGTGTCGTCGGTCGGCCGGCTCCGCACGCAGCGTGCCGCGACCCGACAGGCCGGCGTGCCGGGGCGGGCAGCGCGTATTGTACCCGACGCCCTTCGCGCCCCGACGCTCGTCTATGCCAGCACGACAGGTGTTTACGGCGATTGCGACGGGGCGCGAATCGACGAAACGCAGCCGCTGCGCCCCGCGAATCCGCGCGCGTTCCGGCGCGTGTCGGCCGAGCGTCAGCTGCGGGCGGCGACGGTGCGCGGCGTGCTGTCCGCGCGCATCGTGCGCATTCCCGGCATCTACGCGGCGAACCGGCTGCCGCTCGCGCGGCTCGAGCGCGGCACGCCGGCGCTCGACGCGGCCGACGACGTCTACACGAACCACATCCATGCGGACGATCTCGCGGCGATCCTGCGCCGCGCGGCCGTGCGCGGCAAGCCGGCGCGCGCCGTGCACGCGTCGGACGACAGCGAACTGCGGATGGGAGAGTATTTCGACCGGGTCGCGCAGGTGTTCGGCCTGCCGCCGCCCCCGCGGATCAGCCGCGCGGACGCCGAGCATCAGCTCGAGCCGACGCTCCTGTCGTTCATGCGCGAGTCGCGACGCCTGTCCAATGCCAGGCTGAAGGCCGAATTGTGCGTGACGTTGCGCTATCCGACCGTAGACGAATTCCTTCAAACGCTCGCGCCGCGCGGCGCGTCAGGTCAGCGCCGGTAGCGCCTCGATCAGCAGGAAGCACAGCAACGCGCCGATCAGCGCGCCGATCAGGTTCGGATGATATTTGTGCTTCATGTGCATCGTGGCCAGCAGGCCGCCGATCACGATGGCGCCCACGACCGCGAACGCGATCGTCACGTACGACAGCTCGAAAGAATGGTTGATGTTCATGATGTCTCCCCTGCATCGCTGCTCGTACAGCTTGTGATTTCAGTATAGCGGGGGATCGTGCGGCCGCGACGCGGCCGGACACCGAACGGTCGTGCGGATTTTCCCTTACAGGGTTTTGACGGTATTGCGCAGGGCTGAAAGGTCGCTTTCCCCGAGCCAGCGCCACGCGCCCGGCGCCAGGTCGGCCGGCAGCGTGAAACCGCCGATGCTTTCGCGGTGCAGCGCCTCGACGCGGTTGCTTGCAGCGGCGACCATGCGTTTCACCTGATGATATTTGCCTTCGAGGACGGTCAGCGCGAGCGCGTGCGTGTCGCGCGCGTCGGCGGCGACCGCCGCGATCGGCTTCGGCTCGCCGTGGAGCTGCACGCCGGCGCGCAGCGCGTCCAGCTGGGCGTCGTCGAGCGGGTGGCGCACGGTCGCGACGTAGGTCTTCGGCACCTTGCGCTTCGGCGACGTGTATGCGTGGACGAACTGGCCGTCGTCGGACAGCAGCAGCAGGCCCGTCGTGTCCTGGTCGAGGCGGCCGACGCATTGCACGCCGCGTGCCACGAGCGGCGCGGGTAGCAGGCTGAACACGCTCGCGTGGTGTTGCGGCTCGCGCGAACACTCGTAGCCGGCCGGCTTGTTGAGCGCGAGATACGCGCGGGCGTGGAACGGCCAGGCGGTGTCGTCGACCGTGAACACGAGGCCTTCGGTGTCGAACGACGCGTCGGGGTCGGTCGCGCTCGTGCCCGAGACGGTGACGCGGCCCGTTTCGATCAGGCCGCGGCACTGCCGGCGCGAGCCGAAGCCCTGCGTGTAGAGAATGCTTTCGAGATCCATAGCGCGCGCATTCTATCAAGCGGCGCGCCGGCACCGGCACGAATCCGCCTGCACTGGTAAGCTGCCGCAGCGCCGTGCATGTTCATCCTTCGCGACCGACGGACATCGCACGCAACGCACGTACGGCTTCAGCGTGAAGTCGTGCCACGGCGACGGCCGGCCCGTGCCAGGGCGGCCACCGTCTTCACCCGACACGGAGTTTGCCGCATGAATCCGACGACGCTCGATGCACTCGCCGATTTCCCCCGCCAGCTCGAAGCCCATTTCGCCGCCGTGCCGGACGGCTATGCACGCTGGGTTCCCGACGACTGGAGCGGCATCCCGAGCGAGCATTTTTCGCCGCTCGGGCAGCTCTGCCACGTGCGCGACATCGAGATCGACGGCTACCACGTGCGGCTGCGGCGGATGCTCGATGAGGATCATCCGCTGCTCGTGTCGGTCGACGGCGACGCGCTCGCGATCGAGCGCCGCTACGACGCCGCGTACGCGTCCGACGTGCTCGCCGCGATTCGCGACGCGCGGCGCGACACGCTCGACCTCCTGTCGCGCCTCACGCCCGAGCAGTATGCTCGCACCGGCGAGTTCGAAGGCTACGGCGCGCTGACCGTGCGCGGCCTCGTTCATTACCTGTGCAGCCACGATCAGCAGCATCTGGCCGGGATGGAGTGGCTGCTCGGCAAGATCGACGCAGCGCTATACGCACGCTGACTCGCGCCCCCGGCGGCCCGTGCATCGTGTCGCATCGAGCGGATTTTGCGGCCGTTGCCGGTGGGGCAGCCGACCCTTCCCGATGCTTGATTGGATCGCTTTTCTGGATAATCCATCCAGCCATGCCCGGCTGACCGGCGCGTCGTGCGTGCCTACACTCCTAGCTTCATTCAACGCAAAAAGGAGTCAACCGTGGCTACTCACACGCTCGCAGACAAGGTCGTCCTGATTGCAGGCGGCGCCAAGAATCTCGGTGGCCTGATCGCCCGGGACCTGGCCGGCCACGGCGCGAAGGCGGTGGCGATTCACTACAACAGCGCGGCATCGCAGGCGCAGGCCGAAGAGACGGCCGCCGCCGTGCGCGCGGCCGGCGCGCAAGCCGCGACGTTCCAGGCCGACCTGACGACGGCCGCCGCGGTCGAGAAGCTGTTCGACGACGCGAAGCAGCGCTTCGGCAAGATCGACATCGCGATCAACACCGTCGGCAAGGTGCTGAAGAAGCCGATCACCGATATCTCCGAGGCCGAGTACGACGAGATGTTCGCGGTGAACAGCAAGTCGGCGTTCTTCTTCATCAAGGAAGCTGGCCGGCACCTCGAGGATCACGGCAAGCTCGTCACGCTCGTGACGTCGCTGCTCGGCGCGTTCACGCCGTTCTATGCGGCCTACGAAGGGTCGAAGGCGCCGGTCGAGCACTTCACGCGCGCGGCGTCGAAGGAATACGGCGCGCGCGGCATCTCGGTGACGGCGGTCGGGCCGGGCCCGATGGACACGCCGTTCTTCTATCCGGCCGAAGGCGCCGACGCGGTCGCGTATCACAAGACGGCGGCCGCGCTGTCGCCGTTCAGCAAGACGGGTCTCACCGACATCGAGGACGTCGTGCCGTTCATCCGTCATCTCGTGACCGACGGCTGGTGGATCACTGGCCAGACGATCCTGATCAACGGCGGCTATACGACCAAGTAACGGGCCGCGCCGGCGGTCGCCGCATGCGCGCGGCGACCCGCAATGGACCGTTTGCATGGACAATGGACGGGCGCGCGGGCACAGGGCCGCGCGCCCGTTTCATCGGTGCCGCCGGGATCGGCGGCGGCGCGCGGCGCTTGCCGGTGACGGTCGTCCGACCCCACGTTTTCCGCCCGCAGATGGACAAGCTGGACCAGGTCAGAATCTTTCTTCAGGTTGCCGAGATGGGCAGCTTCATCAAGGCAGCGCATGCGCTCGACGTGCCGCGTGCGACGGTGTCGGCTGCCGTCCAGCAGCTCGAGACCGGGCTCGGCACGCGCCTGTTGCACCGCACGACGCGGCAGGTCCAGGTGACTGCCGACGGCGCGTTGCTGCTCGAGCGCGGCCGGCGCCTGCTCGCGGAAGCCGACGAGCTCGACCGGCTGTTCCGGCGCCGCGATCGCGACGTGATCGGGCGGCTGAATGTCGATGCGCCGAGCCGGATCGCGCGCCGCGTGATCGCGCCCGCGCTGCCGTCGCTGTTTCGCCGCTACCCGAAGCTGCAACTGTCGCTCGGCTCGACGGACCGCTCGATCGATCTCGTGCAGGAGGGTGTCGACTGCGCGATCCGGGTCGGGCGGCTCGCGGAGAGCAGCCTCGTCGTGCGGCCGCTCGGGCAGTTCGCGCTGATCAACTGCGCGAGCCCCGACTACCTGCGCGAATGCGGCGTGCCCGAGCATCCCGATGCGCTCGCGCACGGGCACTGGGCGATCGGCTATGCGTCGCCGACGACCGGCCGCGAGCTCGGCTGGGAATACTGCGTGGACGGTGGCCGGCACACACTGGCGCTACCGAGCCGCGTGATCGTCAACAACGCCGAAACCTATATCGCGAGTTGCATCGCCGGAATGGGGCTGATCCAGATTCCGCGCTTCGACGTCGTGCATCTGCTCGACAGCGGCGCGCTGGTCGAGGTGATGCCCGGCCATCGGGCCGCGCCGCTGGACGTATCGGCCGTCTATCCGCATCGCCGGCACCGGTCGAGGCGGCTCAACGCGTTCATCGAATGGTTCGGCGAGTTGATGGCGGATGCGCTGAACGACACGGGTGCGAGCGCGAGCGGCGACTGAAAAGGGGGCTGCTCCCGAACGCGCCGACCGCGATCGGCGGGTGCCTGCGGCACGCGATCGGTATGGCGATCGGCGCGCGTGTTCAGCCCGCGTGTGCCGAGAACTGCCGCGTACGCCCGGTGGCCCGCACCGCGTCGATCAGCACGGCGCAGGCGCTGTCGCGCTTCGACACGAGCGCGTAAAAGCGCGCGGCTGGCAGCGCCGGCAGGCACGGCCCGCGGACGGGGCTCAATGGCCGACGCCGGGCGCGAGCAGGTCGGCGAGTCCGATGTTGCGGAACATCTCGCGGCGGATGCGATCGCCGACACGGAACACTTCCTCGGCGCCGTCCTGCGACGGATCGACGAACACGCGGTACGGCCGCTTGCCGGCCGGTGCGGCGACGAGCTCGGCAATCGCCGTCGCGACCGCGCCGGCATCGGCGTCCGCCGGTTCAAGCGCGGCGAGGCCCCGCAACGCCTGATCGGCGACGCCCGCGTACGGCCCGCTGTCGTAGGCCGCCTGCACGGCGGTATCGGCCGGCTTGCCCGCATGGAGGAAGTGATTCGTGCCTCGGGTGAATGCGCCCGGCACGACGATCGACGTTTCGATGCCCCAGCGAGCGAGTTCGGCCGCATAGGACACCGCGAGCGAATCCATCGCGGCTTTCGCGGCGAAGTAGGGGGCGAGGAACGGCGGGGTGCCGCCGCGTGCCGACGAGGACGATACCCACACGAGCAGACCGCGGCCCTGGCGGCGCAGGTGCGGCAGCGCCGCCCGGTTCACGCGCTGGGTCGACACGACGTTGACGTCGTAGAGTTGCGCGATTTGCTCGGGCGTGAACGCTTCGGCCGGACCGAACACCATATGGCCGGCGTTGTGGACCACGACGTCGAGGCGAGCGTTGTCCGCGATCACGCGGTCGATCGCGGTGTCGACGGACGCGTCGTCGCCGACGTCGAGTTCGACGGTGCGCAGGTCGACGCGGTGTTCCTGCGCATAGGCCCCGATTTCGGCGACGCGCGGTGCATTGCGGCCGGCGCTTTCGCGCATCGATGCGTAGACCGTGTGGCCGGCGCGGGCGAGGGCCTGGGCCGTCAGCAGGCCGAAGCCGCTGGACGCGCCCGTGACGAGAATGACTTCCTTCATGATCGATCTCCGGTAAGAGGGCGCCGGCGCGGTGCGCGGGCCGTCAGCACATGCCGCCGTTGGCGCGCAGGACCTGGCCGTTGACCCACGTGCCGTCCGGCCCGGCGAGGAAGGCGACGACACCGGCGATGTCGTCGGGCTGGCCGAGCCGTTCCAGCGGGTTCAGCTTCGCCATCCGGTCGACGCTTTCGGAACTCTTGCCCTGCAGGAACAGCTCGGTCGCGACCGGCCCGGGCGCGACGGCGTTCACGCGGACGCCGCGGCCGCGCATCTCTTGCGCGAGCACCTGCGTCAGGCCCTCGACGGCCGCCTTGGTCGCGATGTACACGCCGTAGGTCGGCAGCCGCATGCCGATCACGCTCGACGACAGATTGACGATGCGGCCGCCGTTGCGCACGCGCTTCGCCGCCTCGCGGCTCACGTTGAACGCGCCCTTAAGGTTGATCGCGACGGTCTGGTCGAACGCCGCGTCGTCGAAGTCGGTCACGGCGGCCAGCTTCATCACGCCCGCGCTGTTGACGACCACGTCGATGCGGCCGAACGCGTGCTCGGCCGCGTCGAACAGCGCGGTCACCGCTGCGGGGTCGGCGACGTCAGCCTGCACCGCGACGGCTTCACCGCCGCCGGCGACGATCGCGTCGACCACTTCCCGCGCGGGGCCGGCGCCGCCGGCGTAGTTCACGACGACCCGGAAGCCGTCCCGGGCGAGACGGCGGGCGATTTCCGCGCCGATGCCGCGCGATGAACCCGTGACGAGGGCGACCTTTTCCGATGTGCTCATGTCCTGCTCCTTGGTTGGCGAGTACCGGTCGAGCCGGCGACAGGACTAATGTAGGCTTCCTCGATAAATAAAAATAATGAATAATGATCAGATCAAGAATGACCGAAAGTATGTCTAATGGCATTTGACAGCAGGCTCCTGAGCGGTATCGGCGTGCTTTCGGCGGTGATCGAGGCAGGCACCTTCGCGCGCGCGGGCGAGGCGATGGGGCTGACGCAGCCGGCCGTGAGCCGCGCCGTTGCTCGGCTGGAGGAGCGCGTCGGCATCCGGATCTTCAACCGGACGGCGCGCGCGATCACGTTGACCGACGAAGGGCGGCGCTTCTACGAGGCGGTCGCGCCGCTGCTGGCCGGCATCGAGGAGGCGGCGGTCGACGCCGGCCGGTCGACGGCGCGCGTCAGGGGGCGGCTGCGGGTGAATGTGGATGGCACGTTCGGCCACTACGTGCTGGCGCCCCGGATGGCGGAATTCCTCGACCGCTTCCCCGAACTCGCTGTCGAAATCAGCGTGCGCGACCGGATGGGCGATCTCGTCGCCGACGGGTTCGACGTGGCCGTGCGCTTCGGCATTCCGGAGCCGTCGTCGTACCGTGCGCGGCTGCTGCTCGAGACGCGCGTGCTGACCTGCGCGTCGGCGGCCTATGTCGCGCGTCATGGCGAACCGCGGCACCCTCGGGATCTCGCGGACGGTCACTGTTGCGTGCTGATCCGCGATCCCGTGACCGGACGGCCGTACGAATGGGAATTTCACCGCGGCAACGAGGTCGTGCCGGTCGACGCCGCCGGCAGGCTGACGGTCAACGACACGGGCGGCCTGCTCGGCGCCTGCCTCGGCGGCGTCGGCATTGCGCAACTGCTGGAACTCTATGCGCGGGATATCCTCGCCGACGGGCGGCTGGTCCTGCTGCTGCCGGAATGGACGGACGAGACTTTCCCGCTTTATGCGTATCACCACGCGTCGAACCTCGTCGCCGCGAAGGTGAGGGTGTTTCTCGACTTCGTCCGCGAGTTGATGGCCTGAGCCGTGACGAGCGGCACGCCGCGGCCGGATCACTCGGTGCGGTGCGGAATGTTGTCCGGGAACGGGTAGGGCGCGTGCGGCCCCGGCCACTCGGGCACGGGCGGCTCGCGCAGCAGGTCGCATCCGCCCAGCGTGATCGACAGCAGCGCGGCAAGCACGCCGCGACAAATCCGGCTTGAAATGACGCGCGTGGACATGGGCCGCCTCCGTGCTTGCGTGTCCTGATGCTTGGACCACCCGGGGGAGGTGCGCGTTGCGGTGTGCCCGGCGCGCTGCAAAAACAAAAAAACCGCGAAGCGGCGAGCTTGCGCGGGTTTCGACAGGCGCAGCGCATGACGCTGCGAAATACTGGTGCCCAGGGCCGGAATCGAACCGGCACGCCTTGCGGCGGGGGATTTTGAGTCCCCTGCGTCTACCAATTTCACCACCTGGGCTTTGATCGTGGCCGCGCATGCGATTGTGCGCGGCGAAACGCGAATTATGGCGGAAAACGGGGCACCGGGCAAGCTGTCCGGCGACCGCTCGTGCTTTATTGGCTCAGGTAGACGAACTGGCCGTGCTTCACGATCCCCATCACGCTCGCGCGCTGATCGAGCCCCACGTGATCCTTGTCGCTGGTGTTGACGACGCCGTTCGGCACGACGAGCTCGTGCGCGCGTTCGAGTTCGCGCCGCAGCGCCGCGCGGAAGGCCGGCGTACCGGGCTGCGCGGCCTTGAGCGCGCGGCCGACCGCGTCGGCGAGGCGCGGGTACACGCCCGCCGCGTCGCCCGCGAACTGCGTGACGGTGCCGGCGCCGTATCGCGCTTCATACGCATTGCCGAACGCGAGCGCGGCCTTGCGGGCCGGATGGTCGGCGGGCAGCGTGCGCGCGACGACGACCGGCTGGGTCGGGAACAGCGTTCCGTCGACGTCCTTGCCGCCGAGCTTGATGAATTCCGGCGTTGCGATCCCGTGCGTCTGGTAGATCGCGCCCTTGTAGCCGCGCTCGATCAGCGTGCGCTGCGGCAGCACGGCCGGCGTGCCCGAGCCCGCGATCAGGATCGCGTCGGGTTTCGCCGCGATCAGCTTCAGCGCCTGGCCGGTGACGCTCGCGTCGGTGCGGTTGAAGCGCTCCGTCGCGATCACGCGGATCTTGCGGACGTCCGCGAAGCGCGTGAATTCATTCAGCCAGCTGTCGCCATAGCTGTCCGCGAAGCCGATGAAGCCGACCGTCTTCACGCCGTGGTTCGCCATGTAGCGCGTCATCACGTCGGCCATCGCGCTGTCGCTCTGCGCCATCTTGAATGCCCAGGTCCGCGCGCCTTCCTGCGGCTCGACGATCGCGCCGGAGCCGACCAGCGTGATCATCGGCGTCTGGGCGGCCGCCACCGCGTCGAGCGCCGCGAGCGCGGCCGGCGTGATGTTCGGCCCGACCACGACGTCGACGTGGTCCTCGTCGACCAGCTTGCGGATGTTGCGCACGGCGGCGCCCGGGTCGGACGCGTCGTCGAGGATCGTCACCTGCACCGGCTGCCCGGCGATCGTCTTCGGCCACATCAGGATCGCGTTCTTGCTGGTGATGCCGATCACGGCGGCCGGGCCGGTCGACGACAGGTCGACGCCGACCTTCAGGTCGGCATGCGCGGCCGCGCAGGCGAGCACGAGGGCGGCGCCGGCGGCGCGGCGCAACAGGGCGGGAAGCGTCATGCGGGAATCTCCGTCGGGCAACAAAAAGGGGCGCGATATGCGCCCCTGTATTTATACCGGTCCGTCAAAGCTCGTACGATTCGGATTCGCCCTTGAGCGCCTGCTCGATCAGCTTGCGGTTCAGTGTCGGCGACAGCAACTCGACGAGCGTATACACATAGCTGCGCAGGTAGGCGCCCTGCTTGAGCGCGACGCGCGTCACGTTGCTGCCGAACAGGTGGCCGACCGGAATCAGCCGCAGGTTGCGGTCGCGCTCCGGGTTGAATGCGATGTCCGCCATGATCCCGACGCCAAGCCCGAGCTCGACGTAGGTCTTGATCACGTCTGCATCGATCGCCTCGAGCACGATGTCCGGCGACAGCCCGCGCAGCGCGAACGCATGGTTGATCTTCTTGCGGCCCGCGAACGCGTCGTCGTACGTGATCAGCGGGTACTGCGCGAGATCGTCCAGCGTGACCGGCTTGCGTTCGAGCAGCGGATGGTCGGCGGGCACCACGGCCGCGTGATGCCACTGGAAGCAGGGCAGCGACACGAGTTCCTTGTAGTCGGCGATCGCCTCGGTCGCGATCGCGAGATCGGCCTGGTCGTGGATCACCATCTCGGCGACCTGCGTCGGGCTGCCCTGCAGGATCGACAGGTGCACCTTCGGGAAGCGCTTCTTGAACTCGGCGATCGCGGCCGGCAGCGAGTAGCGGGCCTGCGTGTGGGTGGCGGCGATCGTCAGGTTGCCCTGATCCTGCGCCGCATAATCTTTTCCGACCCTTTTAAGGCTTTCAACTTCCTGGAGGATCCGCTCGACCGATGCGAGGATGATCCTGCCCGGCTCGGTGAGCGAGCGTACGCGCTTGCCGTGCCGCGTGAAGATCTCCACGCCGAGCTCGTCCTCGAGCTCGATGATCGCCTTCGATACCCCCGGTTGCGACGTGTAGAGCGCCTTCGCGGCCTCGGTGAGGTTGAAATTCTGCCGGACGGCCTCGCGCACGAAGCGAAATTGGTGCAGGTTCATTTATAACCCTTCCGCATATCAACAGAATTTTTTAGTCGTTTGAAATATAAGGCGAGTTTATTACGATTCACCGGAGTTTTTCAAATATGGATATCTGTTTTCGTCATTAGCAATCCAGCCGGGCAGCGGAAGGCCGGCGGTGGCGGCGGAACGGAGATTCGGGCGCGACGTGGCTAGGACGTCGCGCGGTCACCACGAAAACCCTGGGGTCCCCGAATGTATCAGTACGACCAATACGACCAGACGATCGTCGACGAGCGTGTCGCGCAGTACCGCGATCAGGTGCGCCGCCGGCTGTCGGGCGAGTTGAGCGAAGAGGAGTTCCGTCCGCTGCGCCTGCAGAACGGCCTCTACATGCAGCGCCACGCGTACATGCACCGCATCGCGATTCCGTACGGCAACCTGCGCAGCGACCAGCTCCGGATGCTGGCGCGCATCGCCCGCGAGCACGACCGCGGCTACGGCCACTTCTCGACCCGCTCGAACATCCAGTTCAACTGGATCGAGCTGGAAGACACGCCCGAGATCCTCGCGAAGCTCGCGTCGGTGCAGATGCACGGCATCCAGACGTCGGGCAACTGCATCCGCAACATCACGGCCGACCAGTTCGCGGGCGTCGCCCAGGACGAAGAGATCGATCCGCGTCCGTGGTCGGAAATCCTGCGTCAGTGGTCGACGTTCCATCCCGAATTCGCGTGGCTGCCGCGCAAGTTCAAGATCGCGGTGTCGGGCTCGAAGGACGACCGCGCGGCCGTGCAGATCCACGACCTCGGCGTGTACCTGAAGAAGAACGCGCAGGGCGAAGTGGTCGCGAGCATCCTCGCGGGCGGCGGCCTCGGCCGTACGCCGATCATCGGTGCGGTGATCAAGGAAGACCTGCCGTGGCAGCACCTGCTCACCTACTGCGAAGCCGTGCTGCGCGTGTACAACCGCTACGGCCGCCGCGACAACCTGTACAAGGCGCGTATCAAGATCCTCGTGAAGGCGCTGTCGCCCGCGAAGTTCGCGCAGCAGGTCGAGGAAGAGTGGCAGCACCTGAAGGACGGCCCGTCGACGCTCACGCAGGCGGAAGTCGATCGCGTGTCGCAGTACTTCCAGCCGCCCGTCTACGAGAAGCTGGCCGACACCGACGCATCGTTCGAACAGAACCTGCTCGAGAACAAGGCGTTCGCGCGCTGGGTCGAGCGTAACGTCGCGCCGCACAAGGTGGCAGGCTATGCAGCCGTCACGCTGTCGCTGAAGGATCACCGCGTTGCGCCGGGCGATGCGACCGACCAGCAGATGGAGCTGGTGGCCGACTGGGCCGACGCGTACTCGTTCGGCGAGCTGCGCGTGTCGCACGAGCAGAACCTGATTCTCGCGAACGTGAAGAAGCGCGACCTGTTCGCGGTGTGGGAAAAGGCGAAGGCAGCCGGTTTCGCGACGCCGAACATCGGCCTCCTGACCGACATCATCGCGTGCCCGGGCGGCGACTTCTGCTCGCTCGCGAACGCGAAGTCGATCCCGATCGCGCTGGCGATCCAGCAGCGTTTCGACGATCTCGACTACGTGTACGACCTCGGCGACCTGTCGCTGAACATTTCCGGTTGCATGAACTCGTGCGGTCACCACCACGTCGGCAACATCGGCATCCTCGGCGTCGACAAGGACGGCGCGGAGTGGTACCAGGTGTCGCTCGGCGGCGAGCAGGGCACGGGCCACAACGGTGCGCGCCTCGGCCGCGTGATCGGGCCGTCGTTCTCGGCGGAAGAAGTGCCCGACGTGATCGCGAAGCTGATCGACACGTTCGTCGAATCGCGCGTGGACGGCGAGCGCTTCGTCGACACGTACGACCGCATCGGCATCGCGCCGTTCAAGGAGCGCGTGTATGCGTCGCGCCAGGCAGTGAACGCGTAACCAACCGGGTAGAGGGAATTAGCAGATGGCTTCGATTATCAAGAACCGCGCAGTGATCGACGATGCATGGCAGGTCGTGCGCGCGGCGGAAGACGGCGCACTGCCCGCGGTCGACGCGTTGCCGGCCGGCAAGGTGCTGGTGCCGTTCGTGTTGTGGCAGGCCGAGCGCGCCGCGCTCGTCGCCGCGAAGACGAAGGACGAGCTCGGCGTGTGGCTCGCACCGGACAGCGAGCCGGCCGATCTCGTGGCCGACTTCGGTGCGATCTCGCTGATCGCCGTCGATTTCCCGCGCTTCGCGGACGGCCGCGGCTACAGCATCGCGCGCCTGCTGCGCGAGCGCCACGGCTGGACCGGCGAGCTGCGCGCGATCGGCGACGTGCTGCGCGACCAGCTGCTGTACATGTCGCGTTGCGGCTTCGACGCGTTCGCGGTGCGTGCCGACAAGGACATCCACGACGCGCTGAACGCGTTCGGCGAATTCACGCAGCGTTACCAGGGCGCGTTCGACGAGCCGGCGCCGCTGTTCCGCCGCCGCGACGCCGCGGCCGACGCCAAGGTGAGCGCATGAGCACCGCGACCGCACTGACGCCGGAACTGGCCGCGAAGGTCGAGCGCCTCGACGCGCTGCTCGCGCAGATCGGCGCGCGCCACGAGAAGGTGAAGTTCGCGAGCAGTCTCGCCGCGGAAGACATGCTGCTCACGCATGCGATCCTGTCGAAGGGCGTGTCGATCGGCATCTTCTCGCTGAACACCGGCCGCCTGCACGCGGAAACGCTGGGCATGATCGATCGCGTGCGCGAGCGCTACGGCTACGAGATCGAGCAGTTTCACCCGCGGCAGGACGCGGTCGACCAGTACGTCGCCGAGCACGGCCTTAATGCGTTCTACGAAAGCGTCGAGCTGCGCAAGTCGTGCTGCCACATCCGCAAGGTCGAGCCGCTGAACCGCGCGCTGGCCGACGTCGGCGCGTGGGTCACGGGCCAGCGCCGCGAGCAGTCGGTCACGCGTGCGGAGCTGCACGAGGCAGAACAGGACGAAGCGCGCGGGATCGCGAAGTACAACCCGCTCGCCGACTGGACGGAAGCCGACGTGTGGGCGTACCTTAAGGCGTTCGACGTGCCGGTCAACCCGCTGCACGCGCGCGGCTACCCGAGCATCGGCTGCGAGCCCTGCACGCGCGCGATCCGCCCCGGCGAGGACAGCCGGGCGGGCCGTTGGTGGTGGGAGTCGCGCGACACGAAGGAATGCGGGCTGCACATCACGATCACGCCGATTCCCGCAGCTGCCGACGCCGGCGCCGCGCACTGAAAGCCGACAAGAAACCGAATCTTGCGCCGCCTGCGACAGCGGGCGGCACGAACCCAGAAGAGAAGGACTGAAATCATGAGCACGACGCTCGAGCAATCCGCCTTTGCCCCGCCCACCGGTGCCGACGACCGCATGGGCCACCTCGACTGGCTTGAAGCCGAGTCGATCCACATCCTGCGCGAACTCGTTGCCGAGTGCAGCAAGCCGGCGCTGTTGTTCTCGGGCGGCAAGGACTCGGTCGTCGTGCTGCACCTCGCGCTGAAGGCGTTCGGCCTCGGCGCGAACCGCAAGACGACGCTGCCGTTCCCGCTCGTGCACATCGACACGGGCCACAACTACGAGGAAGTGATCGACTTCCGCGACCGCCGTGCGCAAGAGCTCGGCGCCGAGCTGGTGGTCGGCCACGTCGAGGATTCGATCAAGCGCGGCACGGTCGTGCTGCGCCGCGAGACCGATTCGCGCAACGCCGCGCAGGCCGTCACGCTGCTCGAGACGATCGAGCAGCACGGCTACACGGCGCTGATCGGCGGCGCGCGCCGCGACGAAGAGAAGGCGCGTGCGAAGGAACGCATCTTCTCGTTCCGCGACGAATTCGGCCAGTGGGATCCGAAGGCGCAGCGCCCGGAACTGTGGAGCCTGTACAACGCACGCCTGCACAAGGGCGAGCACCTGCGCGTGTTCCCGATCTCGAACTGGACCGAACTCGACGTATGGCAGTACATCGCGCGCGAGAACCTCGAACTGCCGTCGATCTACTACGCGCACCAGCGCGAGATCGTGCGCCGCAACGGGCTGCTCGTGCCGGTCACGCCGCTCACGCCGATGCGTGACGGCGAGACGAGCGAACTCGCGCAGGTGCGCTTCCGCACGGTCGGCGACATCAGCTGCACGTGCCCGGTCGCGAGCGATGCGGACGACGTCGAGAAGATCATCGCCGAGACGGCGGTGACCGAGATCACCGAACGCGGCGCGACCCGGATGGACGACCAGGCATCCGAAGCCGCGATGGAACAGCGCAAGAAGCAAGGTTATTTCTGAAGCACACGAGGACATTCACATCATGAGCATCATCGAGAACAACGAAGACCTCGGCGTGTTGCGCTTCATCACCGCGGGCAGCGTCGACGACGGCAAGAGCACGCTGATCGGCCGCCTGCTGTACGACAGCAAGGCCGTGCTGTCCGACCAGCTGTCCGCGCTGTCGCGCGCGAAGAACAAGCGCACGGTCGGCGACGAGATCGACCTCGCGCTGCTGACGGACGGGCTCGAGGCCGAGCGCGAGCAGGGCATCACGATCGACGTCGCCTACCGCTATTTCGCGACCGCGAAGCGCAAGTTCATCATCGCCGACACGCCGGGGCACGAACAGTACACGCGCAACATGGTGACGGGCGCATCGACCGCGCATGCGGCGATCATCCTGGTCGACGCGACGCGCGTGACGATCGAGAACGGCGTCGCGGAACTGCTGCCGCAAACGAAGCGCCACAGCGCGATCGTGAAGCTGCTCGCGCTGCAGCACGTGATCGTCGCGATCAACAAGATGGACCTCGTCGACTACAGCGAAGCACGCTTCAACGAGATCCGCGACGCGTACGTCGCGCTCGCGAAGCAGCTCGGCCTGAAAGACGTGCGTTTCGTGCCGGTGTCGGCGCTGAAGGGCGACAACATCGTCGGCGCGAGCGAGCGCATGCCGTGGTACGCGGGCGAGCCGCTGCTCGACGTGCTCGAATCGCTGCCGGTCGAGACGCAGGCGCATGACGCGCTGCGCTTCCCGGTGCAATGGGTCGCACGTCAGGACGGCAGCTCGGCGGACGATTTCCGCGGCTACATGGGCCGGATCGAATCGGGCGAGGTGAAGGTCGGCGACGCAATCGTCGTGCTGCCGTCGAACCGCACCGCGACGATCGCCGAGATCGTCGCACCGGTGCCGGGCGGCACCGCGTCCGTCGCGCACGCGTTCGCGGGCCAGACGGTGACGATTCGTCTCGAGGAGGATGTCGACGTGTCGCGCGGCGACATGTTCGTCACGACCGCCGAGCCGGTCGAGCCGGCGAAGAAGCTCGAGGCCGACCTGTGCTGGTTCGACGAGACACCGCTGTCGCCGCAGCGCAAGTACCTGCTGAAGCAGACCACGAGCACGGTGTTCGCGAAGATCGGCGCGGTCAAGGAAGTGCTCGACGTGCATACGCTGTCGCACGCGACCGACCGCCAGGAACTGAAGATGAACGACATCGGCCGCGTCGCGCTGACGCTGCAGAAGCCGATCGTCTGCGACACCTACGACGCGCACCCGGGTACCGGCGCGTTCGTGCTGATCGACGAGGCGACGCACCACACGGTCGCCGCCG
Organism: Burkholderia sp. Bp8998; assembly: GCF_003854235.1. Taxonomy (NCBI): domain Bacteria; kingdom Pseudomonadati; phylum Pseudomonadota; class Betaproteobacteria; order Burkholderiales; family Burkholderiaceae; genus Burkholderia; species Burkholderia sp. Bp8998. The sequence goes on along the minus strand of NZ_QTQF01000021.1, from coordinate 77,434 downwards.
GCATGATTCGGGCGTTCTCGGCGTAACCGGCATTCAGCGCCGCCCTCGTGGCGGCGCGAGGCCGGCCGCCGTCCGCACGAGCAGGACAAGCGAAGCGACAAACATGGGCAAGGTGTATCTGATCGGAGCAGGGCCGGGCGCCGCGGACCTCATCACGGTGCGTGGCGCGCGGCTGCTCGAGCAAGCCGACGTCGTGCTGCACGACGCGCTCGTCGAGCCGGCGATGCTCGACTACGCGCCGAACGCGCGGAAGATCGCGGTCGGCAAGCGCTGCGGGCAGCGTTCGACCGCGCAGCACTTCATCAACAAGCAGATCGTCGACGCGGCGCGCGAGCATGCGTGCGTCGTGCGCCTGAAGGGCGGCGACCCGATGCTGTTCGGTCGCGCCGAAGAGGAAATGCGCGCGCTCGAGGCGGCCGGCATCGACTACGAGGTCGTGCCGGGCATCACCGCGGCGCTGGCCGGCGCGGCGACGCTGAAGCGCTCGCTGACGTTGCGTGGCGTAGCGCGCAGCGTCGCGTTCGCGACGCACAGCCGCGCACCGGGCAGCGACGAGATTCGCGAGGCCGCGCGTGCCGATTCGATCGTCTACTACATGGGCCGCGACAGCGCGCCGGGCATCGCGCAGGAACTGATCGACGCGGGCCGTGCGCCCGCGACGCCGGTGGCGATCGTCGAGGCCTGCAGCACGGCGCGCGAGCGCACGCTGACGCTGACGCTCGCGCAGATGGCGGCGGGTGGTGCGCAGGCGTGGCTCGATCCGGTGGAGCCGAGCCTGTTGATGATCGGCGATGCGTTCGCCGAACGCGCGCAGCTCGTGAAAGAGGGCGATACGTTGCGCAGTGCCGCTTGAGTCTCGGTAGCGGTTCTGGCGGCAAGAGAGGCGTCGATTGCCGTCGGTCCGCGGGCCAAATGAAAAGCGCCGGCTTCTTCCGAAGCCGGCGCTTTTTTGTTCGGGGCTGCGGATTCGCTTACGCGTCGCGGCTGACCTGATCGATGCAGTAGCGCGCGATTGCATCGAGCACGCCGTCGTCTTCCCCGACGGCCGTCGCACAACGGATCTCGATACCCGGATGCGCGGCGCGGCACGCGTCGACGAGTTGCGGCAGGTCGCGACGGACATGGCCGCCCTGGCCGAAGAACACGGGCACCACGGTGATGCGCGTGCAGCCGGCCGCGACCTGTGCGGCGACGGCCGTATCGAGCGACGGCGTCATCAGTTCGAGAAACGCGAGCGACACGTGCGGGGCAGGGGAGCCGACCCCGCGCAGCCGCGCGGCGAGCCGCTCGAACGGCTCGGCCCAGCGCGGATCGCGTGCGCCGTGGCCGAACAGGACAATGCCGTGCGAACTCATGTCGAAGCCTCCGTCGTGACGGCGCTCAGTGTCGGTCGACCCATTTGAGCGCGAACAGGCCGAGCGCGAGATAGATGAGGCCCGGCGTCGCCGCGGTCAGCGGCGCGGGCCACGTGTTCAGCGTGCCGATGTGCGAGAACAGCGTGTTGAGCAGCTGGAAGCTCATGCCGAGCATGATGCCGCCGAACACCTTCACGCCGACCACGCCGGCACGCGTGTGCAGGTACGCGAACGGCAGCGACAGCACGAGCATCACGAACACCGCGAACGGGTAGAGCAGCTTGCGCCACAGCGCGATGTCGTAGCGCTGCGTGTCCTGCTGGTTCTCGCGCAAGTGCTGGATGTAGCGGAACAGGTTGATGAGCGACATCCGTTCCGGCGACACGAGCAGCACCGACAGGATCTGCGGCGTCAGGTCCGAGCGCAGCCGGTATTCGGGCAGCGTCACCTGCTGCGACCGGTACACGGGGTTCAGCGCGTCGGCCGGTGCGCCGCTGATCGGCTTGATCGGCGTCAGTTCGGTTTCCGTGACACCCGTGAGCAGCCAGTGGCCGGGCGGCTCGTAGCGGCCCGTCTGTGCAATCCGCACATTCTGCAGCTGGAATGTCGAGTCGAACTCGTAGATGCGCACGTTGCTGATCGTCGAGTCGGGCGACAGGCTGCCGACGTTGACGAAGCGCGTGACCTGATCGCCGTTCTCGCGGGCCGCGAGCGTGTCCTTCACCCACACGCCCGACTGGAAGTTCGACGACACCGACGCGCCGAGCGCCTGCAGCCGCACGCGTTCGGACAGCTGGTCGGCGTACGGGCCGACGAACTCGCCGATCAGGTAGGTGAGGATCACGAGCGGAATGCCGATCTTCAGCAGCGAGCGCAGCGCCTGGTTGGTCGCGAGGCCCGACACGCGGAAGATCGTGAATTCCGAGTTCGCGGCCATCTGCGCGAACACGTAGATCGCACTGATCAGCGCGGCGACCGGGATGATCTCGTAGAAGCGCGACGGCGCTTGCAGCGCGACGCGCAGCACCGCGTAGCCGAACTTGTAGTTGCCATGCCCGACCGAGTTCAGTTCGCTGATCAGGTCGAAGAAGAAGAACAGGCCCGAGAACGCGAACAGGATGAAGACGAACGTGACGTAGATCTGCCGCGCGAAGTATTTTTCATAGAGCCGCATCGATCATGCTCCCGAGCGGCCGAACAGCGCGCGTGTAAACAGCGGACGATTGCGCACGCGCAACCAGAAGATGAATGCGACGATCACCGCGACGACCAGGTGCAGGCCGACGAGGCCGACGCCGAACGACATCTTGCCCTGCTCGATCTGCGCCTGCACGACGTTCAGCAGGTTCGAGTACGTCAGGTAGATCAGCACGGCCATCACGAGGTTGATCGTGCGGCTGCGGCGCGGGTTCTGGTACGACAGCGGAATGCCGAGCACCATCAGGTTGATCGCGATCAGCGGCAGCCCCGCGCGCCACGCGAATTCCGCGAGGTTGTCGCGCGTCGGGTTGCGCAGCAGCTCCGGTGTCGGCGTGCTGTTGGTGGTCGGCACGTTGGTGACCGGGGTGCTCGTGATCTTCACGCCGTAGCGCTGGAACTCCATGATCTTGAAGTTCGGCTGGCCGGGCGTGCCGTCGTAGCGGCGGCCGTCTTCCAGTACGACGAAGCGATCGCCGTCCCGGGTTTCGGTATGGCCCGTGTGCGACACGACGACGTTGACCTTGCCGTTCTCGGTCGACGTGACGAACACGTTCTGCACCTTGCTCTGGTCCGGCGACATCTTCTCGATGAAGAACACGCGATGGTTCGACGCCGATTCGCGGAACTGGCCCGGCGCGAGCAGCGAGATCTCGTCGCGCTGCTGGAAGCGCGCCTTGATCATCTTGCTCTGCTGGTTCGACCACGGCCAGCCGACGAACGCGAAGAACGCGATCAGCAGGACGATCGGCGTGGCGAACACGCCGATCGGCTTGATCAGGCGCGTGAGGCTCACGCCGGATGCCAGCCAGACCACCATTTCGGAGTCCCGGTACCACCGGGTCAGCACGAACAGGATCGACACGAACAGCGTGACGACGAGCATCACGGCGAGATAGCCGATCACGGTCAGGCCGATCAGCACGAGCACGTCTCGCGGATCGATTTCACCGGACGCGGCATAGCCGACGATGCGGATCATCATCGTCGTGAGCATGATCGTGAGCAGCACCATGAACACGGCGCCAGCCGTATACGCAAGCTCGCGCTGGAGGGAGCGTTCGAAGATCATTCTTGATGAGAAGAGGGCGGGAGGCTGCGCACGCGTGGTGGAGCGCTCGCGCCGCCACGGGAAAAATAGCGGATAATTGCGGCTTTCATCCTTAGCCCAGATTTTATCCGAGGACAAGCGCGATGGACTTTAGCATAAAAGGCTGTGATTGGAGCAAAGGCGAGGCCAAGGGGTTCCTGACCGGGAAGTCCGACTGCATCGTGCTCGGCATCTTCGAGGCGCAGACCCTCTCGGGTGCGGCGCTCGACATCGACACGGCCACCAAGGGACTGATCTCGCGCGTGGTGAAGGCTGGCGACATGGACGGCAAGCGCGGCAAGACGCTGTTCCTGCACGAAGTATCGGGCATCGGCGCGTCGCGCGTGCTGCTCGTCGGCCTCGGCAAGCAGGATGCTTTCAATCAGAAAGCCTACAGCGACGCCGTGACCGCCGCGTGGCGCGCGCTGCTGGCGACCAAGGTCGTCCAGGTCACGTTCTCGCTCGCGCAGCTGCCGGTCGACGAGCGCGGCTCCGACTGGGGCGTGCGTGCGGCAATTCTCGCGCTGCGCAACGAGACCTACCGCTTCACGCAGATGAAGAGCAAGCCGGAGCCGGCGTCGCACACGCTCAAGCGCGTCGTGTTCAGCGTCGATCCGGCCGATGAAAAGGCGGCGAGGCTGGCGATCAAGCAGGCCGTCGCGCTGGCGAACGGGATGGACCTCACGCGTGACCTGGGCAACCTGCCCGGCAACGTGTGCACGCCGACCTATCTCGGCAACACCGCGAAGAAGATCGCGAAGGATTGGGGTCTGAAGGCCGAGGTGCTCGGCCTGAAGCAGATCCAGGCGCTCAAGATGGGTTCGTTCCTGTCGGTCGCGCGCGCGTCCGTCGAGCCGCCGCAGTTCATCGTGCTGCACTACCAGGGCGCCGCCGCGAAGGCCGCGCCGGTCGTGCTGGTCGGCAAGGGCATCACGTTCGACACGGGCGGCATCTCGCTGAAGCCGGGCGAGGGCATGGACGAGATGAAGTACGACATGTGCGGTGCGGGTTCGGTGCTCGGCACGATGCGTGCGGTCGCCGAAATGGGCCTGAAGATCAACGTCGTCGCGATCGTGCCGACCTGCGAGAACATGCCGGGCGGCAACGCGACGAAGCCGGGCGACATCGTCACCAGCATGAAGGGGCTGACGATCGAGGTGCTCAACACCGACGCCGAGGGGCGCCTGATCCTGTGCGATGCGCTCACTTATGCGGAGCGCTTCAAGCCGGCCGCCGTGATCGATGTGGCGACGCTGACGGGCGCGTGCGTGATCGCGCTCGGCGCCCACAACAGCGGCCTGTTCTCGAAGGACGACGCACTCGCGGGCGAACTGCTCGACGCATCGCGCGAAGCGAACGATCCGGCGTGGCGCATGCCGCTCGACGACGAGTACCAGGATCAGCTGAAGTCGAATTTCGCGGACATCGCGAACATCGGCGGGCGTCCGGCCGGTGCGGTGACGGCGGCCTGCTTCCTGTCGCGCTTCACGGAAAGCTATCCGTGGGCGCACCTGGACATCGCCGGCACCGCGTGGAAGGGCGGCTCGGCGAAGGGCGCGACCGGCCGTCCGGTGCCGCTGCTCGCGCAGTTCCTGATCGACCGCGCCGGCCAGTGATGGCAGGTCTCCCGACGATGCGGGTACGCGGGCAATGACGCGAATCGATTTCCATTCGAACGTCGGCGATTCGCTCGCGTACGCATGCCGGCTGCTGCGCAAGGCCTACCAGGCCGGGCAGCCGGTCGTCGTGCTCGCGGAACCCGCGCGCCTGCGCGCACTCGACGAGCAGCTGTGGACGTTCTCGCCGCTCGATTTCATCCCGCACTGCGGCGTCGACAGCGCGCACGCGGCCGGCACGCCGATCGTGCTGACCGCCGATCTCGACCAGGCGCCGCATCACCATGTGCTGCTGAACCTGGGCGCGGCCGTGCCCGCGCAGTTCGCCCGCTTCGAGCGCCTGCTCGAGGTGGTCGGCAATGCGCCGGACGAACTGGCCGCGGGCCGCGACCGCTACCGCTTCTACCGCGATCGCGGATACGCGCTGAACAACTACAAGCAGGGCAGCTAGCCGAAACCGTCGACGGAGCATTCCCGTGACACAAGCCGAATCCTCTTCGATCCCGACGCTGACCGACGTGCTGGTGCCGGGCAAGCCGGTGCCGGCGCGTTCGTCCGCGGCCGATGCGCCGCCGCATGACGATGCCGCCGTGCCGGTGCTGACCGACGTGGTCGCGCCGGGCCATCCGGCCATGGCATCAGCCCCATCGGAACCCACGGGAACCGACCCCGAATCCGTGGTGGTCGAGCCGGTGCCGACGCCGGAGGTTCCGAGCGTCGAACTGCCGGCCGACAGCGATGCGCCGGCCGAACCCGGTGCCGCCGGGCACGTCGTCGCCGAAGAGTCGGTTGCGACGCAGGCGCCGCTGCGCTCCGCGCTGGCCGCGGACGACGCGCGGCAGGCCGGCGTTGCCGCGACGCCGCGCGACGCCGGCGCAGCGATGCTGTCTCCCGTTGTTGCACCGGCTGCCGGTGGGCTGGCTACCGATCATCTCGCCGGCGCATCGCATCCGGACGTGCATGCGGCCGCCGGACTGACGGCGGAGGACACGCAGCATATCGCCGAGCGTTTGCGCAATCGGCTGACGAATTATCTGATCGGGGAAGGGCGCGAGGCCATCGAGGCACGCTGTCGCGACGCGCTGCACGACCATACTGCCTGGTTCGTCGGCCAGATCACGCGCGAAGTGGCGCTGGCGCTCGAAACGGAAATGATGGAGTGGGTTCGCGACGCGGTCGACGCAGAGATCGCCCGCCGCCGGACCGGTCATTCAGGCTGAGCGCGCGGTCGTTGCGTCCGCAGGAACCGCGGGCGCGGCTCCGGTCATCATCGCTGACGAACGCCGCCCGGTTGCAACGACGACAAGCGTGGAACGGTGCCCGACGCAATGCGCAGCGCGCGTGCACGCGTGCCGTCATCCGCTTCAGTGCAGCGACAGCACCCACTGCGCGAGCGTGTGCGCTTCGACGCTCGTCAGTTGCGTATTGGCGGGCATCGGCACGCTGCCCCACACCCCGACGCTGCCCTTCACGATCGATTGCGCGAGGTAGTCGGCCGCGTCGGCGCGCGCCGCATACTTGCCGGCGATGTCGTGGAACGACGGGCCCATCAGCGGCTTGCTGACCGCATGGCAGGCCACGCAGTTCTTGCGCTGCGCGAGCACGAGCCCGTCGCCGGCCTGGTCGGCGTGTGCCGCCGCCGTGCTGCCGGTCAGCAGCGCCACGAGCAGTGCGCGCAATATCGTCTGTTTCATGCGGTTCTCCGCCGGCGGGACGGCCAGCTTCACGGTCCGCGCATTATAAGAGCAAAGGGGAAGCGCGTTTTGCGCGTTTCCCCGGCGGCCGCCGGCAATGGGGTCGCATGCCCCGCGCGGCGCGTCAGCCGGTGACGGCACCCTGGTTCGCCGGGCGGGCGAGGGCCGCATACTTGGCGAGCACGCCGCGCGTGTAGCGCGGCGCCGGCTGCTTCCATGCGGCGCGGCGGCGCGCGAGCTCCGCATCGTCGACGTTCAACTGCAGCACCAGCCGGTGCGCATCGATCGTGATCGAGTCGCCTTCCTGCACGAGCGCGATCGTGCCGCCGACGAATGCCTCGGGTGCGACGTGGCCGACCACCATTCCCCAGGTGCCGCCCGAGAAGCGGCCGTCCGTGATGAAGCCGACCGATTCGCCGAGCCCCTTGCCGATGATCGCCGACGTCGGCGCGAGCATCTCCGGCATGCCGGGGCCGCCCTGCGGGCCGAGATAGCGCAGCACCAGCACGTCGCCGGCGCGGATCCGGTCGCCGAGGATCGCATCCATCGCGCTTTGCTCGTCGTCGAACACGCGCGCCGGGCCCGTGATCACCGGGTTCTTCAGGCCGGTGATCTTCGCGACCGCGCCGTCTTCCGCGAGGTTGCCCTTCAGGATCGCGAGATGGCCTGCCTTGTACAGCGCGCGATCGATCGGGAAGATCACCTTCTGGTCCGCGCGCGGCACGCCCGGCACGTCCTTCAGCTCCTCGGCAATCGTGCGGCCGGTGATCGTCATGCAGTCGCCGTGCAGCAGCCCCGCATCGAGCAGGATCCGCAGCACCTGCGGGATGCCGCCGGCCTGGTGCAGGTCGGTCGCGACATACTGGCCCGACGGTTTCAGGTCGCAGATCACCGGCACGCGCTTGCGGATGCGCTCGAAGTCGTCGATCGTCCAGTCGACCTCGGCCGCGTGCGCAATCGCGAGATAGTGCAGCACCGCGTTGGTCGAGCCGCCGGTCGCCATGATCAGCGACACCGCATTCTCGATCGATGCCTTGGTGATGATGTCGCGCGGCTTCAGGTCGCGCTTCACGGCCTCGACCAGCACGCGCGCCGATTCGGCGGCCGAATCGACCTTCTCCTGATCGGGGTTCGCCATCGTCGACGAGTACATCAGCGACATGCCGAGCGCCTCGAACGACGAGCTCATCGTGTTCGCCGTGTACATCCCGCCACACGACCCCGACGTCGGGCACGCGTTCTGCTCGACGCCCTCGAAATCCTCCTGTGACATCCGGCCCGCGGTGAACTCGCCGACCGCCTCGAACGACGACACGATCGTCAGGTCGCGGCCCTTCCAGTGGCCGGGGCGGATCGTGCCGCCGTACACGTAGATGCCCGGCACGTTCAGGCGCGCGAGCGCGATCATCCCGCCCGGCATGTTCTTGTCGCAGCCGCCGACCACTACCACGCCGTCCATCCACTGGCCCTGTACGCAGGTCTCGATGCAGTCGGCGATCACCTCGCGCGACACCAGCGAGTACTTCATCCCCTCGGTGCCCATCGACATGCCGTCCGAGATCGTCGGCGTGCCGAAGATCTGCGGGTTCGCATCCGCCGCCTTCACCGCCGCGACGGCCGCGTCCGACAGCCGCTGCAGGCCGGAGTTGCAGGGTGTGATCGTCGAATGACCGTTCGCGATGCCGATCATCGGCTTGTCGAAATCGTCCTTCTGGTAGCCGAGGGCGTAATACATCGAGCGGTTCGGCGAACGGGCCACGCCTTGCGTGATGTGCTTCGAGCGACGGTTGTACGGCATGGGGGACTCCATCGTTGTATTGGCGACGCCCGCGAACGGCGTGCCGGTTCGGATCCATCAAGAATGGCGTTTCCGATTTGGGATGTCCAATATATTATTTGTCGCTTATTAAGTCGTTTTGCGAATGAGTAAGGGATGGCCGACCCGACACCCGACCTGCGCCAGTGGCGCTATTTCGTGACCGTTGCCGACGAGCGCCATTTCGGCCGCGCGGCCGAGCGCCTGTCGATGACGCAGCCGCCGCTGTCGCAGGCGATCCGGGCGCTCGAGGACGCGCTCGGTGTCGCGCTGTTCGCGCGGACCAAGCGCTCGGTCGCGCTGACGGCGGTGGGCGCGGCGCTGCTGCCCGACGTACGCCGGCTGCTCGCGTCGGCCGATGCGCTAGCGCCGCTCGCGCGGCGCCTCGCGCGCGGCGAAGCCGGTTCGCTGTCGCTCGCGTTCGTGTCGACCGCCGATTACGGGCTGCTGCCGTCGTTGCTGCGCGCGTTCGGCGCGCGCTATCCGCAGGTGCGGCTGCAACTCACGGAGGCGACGAGCGACGTGCAGATCGACGAACTCGTCGCGGGCCGCATCGATGCGGGGCTCGTGATTCCGCCGGTGCCGCCGCGCCACGCGGCCGGGTTGTCGTACCTGCCGGTCGTGCGCGAGCCGCTGGTGGTCGCGATGCCGGCGGACGCGGCGCCTGGCGTGCCCGAAGGCGAACCCGTGCATCTGGCCGATCTGGCTGCGCTGCCGCTCGTGATCTTCCCGCGTCGTTTGGCGCCCGGCTTTTATGACATCATTACGGGCTGCTACGGCGCGGCGGGGGAAACCCCGCGCATCGGCCAGGAGGCGATCCAGATGCAGACGATCGTCAGCCTCGTGTCGGCCGGCATGGGCGTCGCACTGGTGCCGCAGTCGTTGCGTAACCTGCGGCGCACCGGTGTGGTCTACCGGCCGCTCGCCGGCGACGCGCCGGTCGTCGAGACGGGCCTCGTGTGGCGCACGGGCGATGTCAGCCCCGTGCTCGCCGGCTTCATCGATGTCGTGCGCGCGCAGGGGTTCGCCACGTGATGCGAACGATGGCGCGCCGGCGCCGTCCAATGCGCGGTGCGACGCCGGTGCGAGCGCCGTACCGCATTCGAAAACTTCTTCGCTAACCCATGATCATTCACCCGAATTTCGACCCCGTTGCGATCCATCTCGGGCCGCTGGCCGTGCGCTGGTACGGCCTCATGTATCTCGTCGGCTTCATCGCGGCGATCGTCGTCGGCCGGATCCGCCTGAAGCTGCCGCACGTCGCGGCGCAGGGCTGGACCGCGAAGGACATCGACGACATGATGTTCTACGGCGTGCTCGGCACCGTGCTCGGCGGCCGGCTCGGCTACGTGCTGTTCTACAAGGCCGACTTCTACTTCTCGCATCCGCTCGACGTGTTCAAGGTGTGGGAAGGCGGGATGTCGTTCCACGGCGGCTTCCTCGGCGTGACCCTCGCGATGGCGCTGTTCGCGTGGCAGCGCAAGCGTCACTGGCTGCAGGTCACCGATTTCGTCGCGCCGATGGTGCCGACGGGGCTCGCGGCCGGGCGACTCGGCAACTTCATCAACGGCGAGCTGTGGGGCCGCGTGACCGATCCGGGTGCGCCGTGGGCGATGCTGTTCCCGGGCGCGATGCGCGACGACGCGGCGTGGCTGCCGAAGCATCCGGCGCTCGTCGAGAAATGGCATCTGGCCGACGTGTTCATGCAGTACCAGATGCTGCCGCGCCATCCTTCGCAGCTGTATGAAATCGCGCTCGAAGGCATTGCGCTGTTCTTCGTGCTGTTCTTCTTTTCGCGCAAGCCGCGGCCGATGGGCGCGATATCCGCACTGTTCCTGATCGGCTACGGGCTCGCACGCTTCACGGTCGAATTCGCGCGCGAACCGGACGACTTCCTCGGCCTGCTCGCGCTCGGCCTGTCGATGGGGCAGTGGCTGTCGCTGCCGATGATTCTCGCGGGCATCGCGCTGCTGGTGTGGGCGTATCGCCGCCGCACGGCGAATGCGGCTGCGTGATGTTGCTGCGTCATGCGGTTGCGTGATGCACGCGCCGTGTGACGCATGATGCGATGCGGGCGCGCACGATCGGCGTGCGCATCGATCGCTGGATCTCAAACGAGAAACGCCGGCCCGAGGGCCGGCGTTTTCGCATCTGCCGCGCGTTGCGCGATGCGCGTTACTTCATCTGCACCGAGCCGTTGACTGTGACCGACACGGTCGCCTTGCCGCCTTCGACCGAGATCGGCGCGCTCATCTTCGCGCTGTCCATCGGTGCGGCGGCCATCGCCATCATGCGCGGATACGGCTGCACGTTGCGGCTGCCGCCGACGTTCACGTCGCGGATCGAGTAGCTGCTGTAGCCGAAGGCCTTCGCGGCTTCATCCGCACGGGCACGGAACGACTTGATTGCATCGGTCGTGAGCTTCTGCTCGGCCTCGCGCTGCGCTTCGGGCGACAGCGAGAACTCGACGTTCGCGACCTGCATCTGGTTCGACAGCTGGCCCGCGAGCTTCGACGCCGCCGCGAAATCGCGCGATTCGAGCACGACTTCGGTACGGCCGCGCCATGCGGAGATCCTGCCGTCGCGATCGGTGCTCGGATACACGGAGAAGGCACCGGTGTGCGCGGTGACGCCCGACACGCCCTTCGCCTGCGCGAGCGCCGCGTCGGCGCGCTGGTTCAGCGCGGACGTCAGGCTGCCCGGATCCTTCGCCTGCTGTTCGTAGAACAGCGTGATATGGATGATGTCCTGCGGCACGTCGGCGCTGGCCTGCGACGACAGCGACAGCACGCCCGCCGGCTCCGGAAAATGCGGGTTTGCGACCTGCGCGTGCGCGGCCGGCGACGCGAGCGTCAGCGCGACGGGCACGGCGGCGGCGAGCGCGAGGGCGGATTTCTTGGTCATTGTTGGACTCCTTGTGCGAGGGCGCGCATGCGGATCACGCGTGCGCGACGCGGGCGTACCGCGCGACGAAAAAACGGCCGTCGGCCCGATCGGGCGACAGCGGTTGCTTAGGCTGCACGAACGCGCCGCGAGTTCCGTTGCGGTGGCGCGTGTTGACCGGATTTGACCTTTGGCGTGTGCTTGCCGTGCGCCTGCTGCGCGCGCCTACTTCATCAGCTTTTCGGTGATGAAGCGCCACTCGGCACGCGTGACGGGCGTGATCGACAACCGATTGCCGCGTGCGAGCACGCGCATGTCGGCGAGTTCGTCGTGTTCGCGCAGCGCGGCGAGCGGCACGAGTGCCGACTTCTTCACGAAGCGCACGTCGACGAGCAGCCAGCGCGGTGCTTCCTGCGTCGACTTCGGATCGTAATACGGGCTTTTCGGATCGAACTGGGTGGGGTCGGGGTAGGGCGTGGACGAGACTTCGGCGAGGCCCGCGATGCCCGGCTCGGGGCAGCTCGAGTGATAGAACAGCACGCCGTCGCCGATCTTCATCGTGTCGCGCATGAAATTGCGCGCCTGATAGTTGCGCACACCGGTCCAGGGCAGCGAGTGCTGCGGCGCGTGCGCGAGATCGTCGATGCTTGCTTCGTCCGGTTCGGACTTCATCAGCCAGTATTGCATGGATCGTGATCGACGCAGAAAGGGCATGAGGATCTGTTTGCATGCGCGTTCCGCATGCAAACAGACCCTGGAAAAGGAAACGGCATCGGGACTTCCCGATGCCGTTGAATAGGCCCCCGCCTTGGCCGCTAGGCCGGCATCCTGAACCTGGGGTTCAGAATTGGTCGCAGTTAGCAGCACTTCGGGTACATCAGACAGAGTGACGCGCGCGCCCGTGCTACAAATTTCCGCAACCGTGCACATGGCATTGGTTCAAGGAATATATGACCTTGGCGAACCAGGCAGGGAAGCTGACTGAACTGTGTTTCGTTGCGCCAATTTGACCACCGTTGATCGCCGAGATCAAGGGGAATCGACGCATCGATCAAACGTTACTGCGTCTCGTGCTGTGCGAGCACCGCGCCGAGCTGTTCGTTCATCTGGTGCATTGTACGACGGATTTCCTCCGCCGGAAATGCTTCACCGTGCCGCACGCTCGTTTGCAGCCGCAGCAATTCGGATGCGAGCGACAGCGCCGCCATTACCGCGATGCGATCGGTGCCGCGCACCGAGCTGTTCGCGCGGATCTTCGACATTTCGGCGTCGACGCGCGCGACGGCCTCGAGCAGCGCCGCTTCGGTTTCGGCCGAACAGGCGAGCCGATAGGGCTGACCGAGAATCGAGACTTCGATCTGCTTGGTGCTCATGCATGTTCTCCGTGGCTGGCCGCATCGTCGCTATCCGTGCGCGCCTGCGCATCCAGCAGGTCGAGCTGGTTGTCGGCTTGCTCCGCACTCTTCGTGCGCGGCAGCTTTTCGAGAATCGCGTTCAGTTTGACCTGGGCGTCGTCGATCTTTGCCGACAGCGTGTCGCGCTCGGCCGCGAGCGCATTGCGTTCGTCGCGCAGTTGCGCGAGTTCCGCACGGACCGTGTCCGCTTCCGCGCGCATTTGCGCGACCTGCTCCTCGAGCGCGAGCCGTTCCGAGTGATAGCGCTTGTTCAGCGAGATCAGACGGCCAATATTTTGAGATAAAGTTTCGAGTTCGTTGAGCATTTGCTGCGTCCTCTAAAGACCCAGCATTTTAGCGCGGAATAACGCGCATTCCGACATCTGTAACGTTTCCAGTCGTAACACCCCGGCTTCTTGCCGTGAATACGCGGGTCCAGTCGCTTTCTTGACGCTCGCGTGGCCCGCTCCTAAACTGGCGCCGCCTCGGTGCTCGCGCGTGTGTCGCGCGGTTAAACGGGAAGCAGGGCGCGCGCTCCGCCCGGAGATCGCCAACCTGCGCTGCCCCCGCAACGGTAAGCGGCCGCGTCGCATGACGCAGGCCGGCTCGGGCGCGTTTCGCGTACAGGTCGCACGCGGGCGCGGGCCACTGCGCACGACATGCGCGGGAAGGCGAGCCGGTACGCCGCCAGCCCGGATACCGGCCGAGGCGAGGAGCCTGTACGGCTTCATGACGCGTGGCCTGCGGGGAAGCGGGGCGCGCAGTGCTTCACGGGACTTGTTCGATGCTGACCCCAATCGTCCGCGCGGTGTTCGGCACACGCCGTGGCGTACCGCTTGCCGTCCTCGCGCAGACTGCGGCGGACGCCGATTCGTCCGGATCGGCGCCCACGCTCGCCGTCACGATGCCGATCGACCCGATGCGGCGCCTTCCACTATATTGCGCAGAACGCCGGCCGCACGGAGGGTGTGGCGCGATGGATCGCGGCCGCCACATGCCGGTATGGCCGGCGTACGGCGCAACGACACGTTCGACAAGGATAACGAGCTTGCATATGCCCATAACACGCCGGAGCGCGACACCTGTGCCGCGCTCGGCCGGCAACGACGGTCAGCGGAAGCGTCGCGCGTCATGCGCGATGCCGTGCGTCGCATGAGCGCCGCGCGTGCCATCGCGATCTGGACCGTGCTCGCGGCCGTGGTCGCGTTGCTGTTCGTCGCGTCGCTGTCGATCGGCAGCGTGCCGATGTCGCCGTGGCAGGCGCTCGCGTCGCTCGTGCCGCACGGCGGCGACGCGCTGTTCGCCGACATCGTGCGCACGCTGCGGCTGCCGCGTGCACTCGCGGGCTTCGCGTGCGGCGCGCTGCTCGCGCTGGCCGGTGCGCTGCTGCAGGTGCTGTTGCGCAATCCGCTCGCGGAGCCGTACGTGCTCGGCGTGTCCGGCGGCGCGGCCGGCATCGCGCTCGTCGCGATGATCGCGGGCGCCGCATGGTGGCTCGTCGATGCGGCCGCGTTCGCCGGCGCGCTCGTGTCGGTCGCGCTCGTGCTCGGGCTGGCTCGCCGCGAGCTGTGGCGCGGCGACTCACGCGATGCATCGCCGCGGCTGCTGCTCACGGGCGTCGTGATCGCGGCCGGGTGGGGCGCGCTCGTCACGCTGCTGCTGTCGCTCGCGCCCGATGCACGGCTGCGCGGCATCATCTTCTGGCTGACGGGCGACCTGAACGGCGTGACGGCGCCGTGGTTCGCATGGGGCGCGCTGCTGCTGGCCGCATGCGTCGCGCTGCCGGCCGCGCCGCAGCTCAACGTGCTGCTGCGTGGCGACGCGACCGCGCTCGCGCTCGGCGTGCCGGTCGCGCGGCTGCGCATGCGGATCTATCTCGTCGCGTCGCTGGCCGCCGCGGCCGCGGTGACGACGGCCGGCACGATCGGTTTCGTCGGCCTCGTCGTGCCGCACGCGCTGCGGCTCGCATTCGGCAACGACCAGCGCATGCTGCTGCCCGCCGCGATGCTCGCGGGCGGCGGCGGCGTGATGGCGGCCGACCTGCTCGCGCGCACCGCGATCGCGCCTGCGCAATTGCCGGTCGGCGTGATGACCGCGTTGATCGGCGTGCCGGTGTTCCTGTGGATGTTGCTGAGGAGACCGATGCGATGACGCATGCCGCTCTGCACTCCGCCGGCGACATGACCTGCGCGGTGGTCGACCTTACGCTGAAGGCTGGCGAACGGACGCTGCTCGATCGCTTCACGCAGGTGTTCCGGCCCGGCGAGATCTGGTGCGTCGCGGGACCGAACGGCGCAGGCAAGACGACGCTGCTCGCGACGCTCGCGGGCCTGCAGCGGCCGGCCGGCGGCGAGGTCGAGATCGACGGCCGGCCGCTCGCCGCGTGGCCGCCCGAACGGCTCGCACGGCGCCGCGCACTGATGCCGCAACAATTGCACGACGCGTTCAGTGCGACGGTATTCGACACGGTGCTGCTCAACCGCTTTCCGTATCTCGGCGGCTGGGGCTGGGAGCGCGATGGAGACCGCGCGGCCGCGCGTGACGCGCTCGCGACGTTCGGGCTGAGCGCGCTCGCGTCGCGCGACGTGCTGTCGCTGTCGGGCGGCGAGCGGCAGCGCGTCGCGCTGGCCGCGACGCTGTGTCAGGACGCGCCGCTGATGCTGCTCGACGAACCGCTCGCCCATCTCGACCTGCACCACCAGATCGATGGCCTGACCGCGCTGAGCGCGTGGCTCGACGCGGGCCCGCGCACGGTGCTGTTCTCGTGTCACGACCTGAACCTCGCGCGGCGTTTCGCGACGCACGCGCTGTTGCTCGACGGCTGCGGCCGTGCGTGGGCGGGCCCCGTGCACGATGTGCTGACGCCGGTGCGCGCAAGCGACGCGTTCGGCTATCCGCTCGTGCTGATCCGCGAGAACGGTCGTGACGCGCTGCTGCCCGCGTGGCCCGAGCGACGATGAACTTCCTTCTTTCGATGCGCGGCACCGGCCGCGCCAACGAGGCAACCTTCCGATGACGAACCCGACCGACTTCCCGCCCGCGATCGCGCCGCTCGACGACGCATTGCGCACGCGCCTGCAGCATGTGATCGATCACAAGACCAAGCCGCCCGGCAGTCTCGGCCAGCTCGAGACGATCGCGCTGCAGATCGGCCTGATCCAGCGCACCGAGCGGCCGCACGTGCAGCGTCCCGTGACGATCGTGTTTGCCGGCGACCACGGGATCGCGGCCGAGGGCGTGAGCCCGTATCCGCAGGCGGTCACCGCGCAGATGGTCGCGAACTTCCTGGCCGGCGGCGCGGCGATCAATGCGTTCTCGGGTGTCGCGCAGAGTGTGCTCGAGATCGTCGATGCGGGCGTCGCGACGCCGCTGCCGGTGTCCGACCGACTCGTGTCGCTGCCGGTCGCGCGCGGCACGCGCAACTTCGCGGTCGAAGCCGCGATGACGAGCGACGAAGTGATGACGGCGCTCGCCGCTGGTGCCGCGCGCGTGCGTCTGCACGCATCGCTCGGCACGAATGTGATCGGCTTCGGCGAAATGGGGATCGCGAACACGTCGTCGGCCGCGTGCCTGATGAGCCGTCTGCTCGACGTGCCGATCGACGCGTGCGTCGGGCGCGGCACGGGCCTCGACGACCAGGGGCTCGCGCACAAGCGCGCGGTGCTCGGCCGTGCGCTCGTCCGGCATTCGCATGCGATCGCGCCGCTCGACGTGCTCGCGACGTTCGGCGGCTTCGAGATCGCGATGATGACCGGCGCGTATCTCGCGGCCGCGAGCGAGCGGATGACGATCCTCGTCGACGGCTTCATCGCGACGGCCGCACTGCTCGTCGCCGAGCGCATCGCGCCCGGCGTGCGCGACTACTGCGTGTTCTCGCATACGTCGCACGAGGCCGGGCACCGGCGCATGCTCGAGCATTTCGGCGCGAAGCCGCTGCTCGCGCTCGACCTGCGGCTCGGCGAAGGCACGGGCGCCGCGCTCGCGCTGCCGCTGGTGCGCGCGGCGGCCGCGTTCCTCACCGAGATGGCGAGCTTCGAATCCGCGGGCGTCGACAATCGTGACGCCTGAGCGCGCGCGCGGCGTAGTGGCCGAACTGCGCTACTTCTTCGTCGCGCTCGGCTATTTCACGCGCGTGCCGGTACCGCGTGCGATCGGCTACGCGGCCGGCGATCTCGACCAGGCCGCGCGTTACTTCCCGCTGGTCGGCGCATGCGTCGGCGCGTGGGGCGCGCTCGTCTATCTCGCGGCGCTGCGCGTGCTGCCCGCGTCGATCGCGGTCGGGCTGTCGATGGCCGCGACGCTGCTCGCGACCGGCGCGTTCCACGAGGACGGTCTCGCCGACAGCTGCGACGCGTTCGGCGGCGGCTATGCGCGCGACGATGTGCTGCGCATCATGCGCGATTCGCGAATCGGCACGTTCGGCGCGGTCGCACTGGTGATCGCGCTGGGGCTGAAATGGCAGGCGCTCGCGGCCATGCCGCCGCTGCGCGCCGCGTGGACGATGATCGCCGCGCATGCGGCGAGCCGCGCGGGGGCCGTGAGCCTGCTGATGTCGCTTGACTACGTCCGGCCGGAAGGCAAGGCGAAACCGGTCGCGCAGCGCATGGGCGCACGCACGGCCGGGGTCGCGGCCGTATTCGGGCTGCCGTGGCTGTTCTGGCCGGACTGGCGCGCGGGCGTCGCGGTCTGCGTCGCGCTCGTGCTCGTGCGCGCATGGGCGGCCCGCTATTTCGTGAGGCGGATCGGCGGTTATACGGGCGACTGTCTCGGCTTCGCGCAGCAGTTGAGCGAGCTGGCGATCTATCTCGTGGTGCTCGGATGGACCTCGTCCTGATTCGCCATCCGGCCGTCGATGTCGAGCCGGGCATTTGCTACGGACGCAGCGACGTGCCGCTCGCCGCATCGGCCGACGCGGGCGCGCAGGCCGCGCGCGAGCGTCTGGCGGTGCTCGGGGCGCCGCTGCCCGAGCAGGTCTGGACGAGCCCACTGACGCGTTGCGCGTCGGTCGCCGAACGGCTCGCGCAGGCGTTCGACGTGCCGCTGCGCGGCGACGCGGGCTGGCAGGAAATGGACTTCGGCGCGTGGGAACTGCAGCGCTGGGACGATATCGATCGCGCCGCGCTCGATGCGTGGGCGGCCGACCTGATGCATGCGTGCGCGCATGGCGGCGAAAGCGTCGCACGGTTCGCCGCGCGTGTCGCGCGCATCGCGGATGCGGTCGCGCGAATCGACGCACCGCAATGGGCGCTCACGCACGCGGGCGTGATTCGCGCATTCGCTTCGCATGCGTTGCGCGTGCCGCTCGATACGCTGCTGTCACGACCGGTGCCGACGGGCGGCGTCGTCTGGTTGCGCACGGAGGATGCCGCCCGCACGTGGGAAGTCGTCCACTGGGACGGGTAGGCGAGCGCGCACGCGTCTGACGTGCGGAAGGGCGTCGCAGCCCGACATCAGCGCGCCGGCCGCCGCGCCCGCGCGGCGTCGAGATCCTCGCACAGCGCGGCCGCGCCTTGCGCGATCCGCGGCGACGGCCGCGTCAGCAGATCGCCGTCGATCGCGAACAGGTTGTCATGCGCCACGGCCGTCAGCGCGGGCCACGCACGCCAGCGTGCGAGGCTCGGCAGTGGCGCGTCCGAACGCGTCGCGCCGGCACGCGTCGTCACGATCGCTTCCGGATTCGCCGCGAGCACGGCCTCGTCGGTGACGGTCGGCGCGAGCGGCTTGAGCGCCGCGAATACGTTGCGACCGCCGCACAGCGTGATGACGTCGTTGAACAGATGCGCGCCGTTGAGCGTCGTCAGCGGCCGGTCCCATACCTGGAAGAACATCGTGACGGGCGGGCGCGCCGCGTAACGCGCGCGCAGCGCCGCGATATCACGCGAGAACGATGCCGCGGCCGTGTCGGCGACCGGCTCCGTGCCGAGCAGCATGCCGAGCCGGCGCAGCGACGTCGCGACGTCGTCGAGATGCTTTGGTTCACTGAAGAACAGCGGAATGCGCAGCGCGCGCAGCGCGTCGGTTTGCCGCTCGGCGTTGCCGTGACGCCAGACGACGATCAGGTCGGGCTTCAGCGCGGCGATCCGCTCGAGGTCGAGCGCCTTGTTGTCGCCGACGCGCGGCACGGCCTGCGCGGCGGGCGGATAGTCGCTGTACGTGACCGTGCCGACCAGCTTCGCGCCGCCGCCGGCCGCGTAGACCAGCTCGGTCGCATGCGGCGCGAGGCTGATCACGCGTTGCGCCGGTGCGGGCAGCGTGACGATATTGCCGGCATCGTCGCGGGTCGTGACGTCGGCGTGAGCGAAGGGCGCGAGCGCGGCCAGCATCGCGAGCGCCGGCAGCCGGCGCAACAGGCGGGCGTTCATGCGGATGCCCGTTGCAGCGTCGGGACGCATTGCGCGAGCGCATCGGTGACGCGCCGCCATTCGGCTTCGTTGCCCGGCAGGCCGACGCGCACGCTCGCCGGTCGCGCGAAGTACCGCGTCCAGATCCCGTGCGCGGCGAGCACCGCGTGCAGCGCGGCGGCGCGCGGGTCGTCGGTCCAGCTGAACAGCGGTGTCGCGTGCACCGCGAAGCCGTGCGTGCGCAAGAGCGCGGCGAGGCGTTCGCCGTCGGCCGCGAGCCGCGCGCGCGCGGCGGCCTGCCATGCGTGGTCGGCGAACGCGGCGGCGACCGCATGACGCGCGGGGCCGCTGACGGTCCACGCGCCGAGCATGTCGCGCAGCGCGGCGATCCGCTCGGGATGCGCGAGCGCGAAGCCCGCGCGAATGCCGGCGAGTCCGAAGAACTTGCCGACCGAGCGCAGCACGACGAGATCCGGGCGATCGGTGTACTGCGCGAGCGATGGCGTGGCGCCGGTATCCGCGAAGGCCTCGTCGACGATCAACGTGCCGCCGCGTGCCGACAGCTGCGCATGCCAGCCGAGCAGCCGTTCGGTCGGAACGAATTCGGCAGTCGGGTTGTTCGGATTCCCGACGATGACGTGACGAAGCGTTGCAGGCAACACGTCCGCGTCGATGTCGAGCAGGACGACGCGATGCCCGTGACGCGCGAAGGCCGGCGCGTATTCGCCATACGCGAGCGCCGCGACACCGGCGTCGCCGATGGGCAGCAGCGCGGGCAACGCGCGGATCGCGGCCTGGCTGCCGGCAACCGGCAGCACGTGTGCGGCACCGGGCGCGTCGTAGTAGTCGGCCGCGCACGCGGCGAGCGCGTCGCCGTCGTCGGGCAGCCGGCGCCATGCGTCGGCCGGGACCGGCGGCACCGGATAGCCGACCGGATTGATGCCGGTCGACAGGTCGAGCCAGGCGTCGTACGGAATGCCGTGGCGGCGCGCGGCTTCGTGCAGGTTGCCGCCGTGCGGGATGCGTGCGTCAGACATGATGGGTAGCGAGGATGAGTGCGCCGCTCGCGACGAGCAGCGCGAGCCACAGCGCGAGCGCGCGCGTGACGAGCGACAGCGCGGCGACGACGTGCACGGCCGTCGCGGGCGCGCCGGTGCCGAGCGCGGGACGGTCTTCGATTTCGCCGTGATAGACGGCCGGGCCGCCGAGCTGCACGTTCAGGCTGCCGGCGCCCGCGGCCATCACGGGGCCCGCGTTCGGGCTGTCCCAGTGGCGCGCCTGCGTGCGCCAGCAGCGCCACGCGGCGGCCGTGTCGCCGAGCAGTGCATAGCTCGCGGCGGTGAGGCGCGCGGGAATCCAGTTGAGCGCATCGTCGAGGCGCGCGGCGGCCCAGCCGAAGGTCAGGAAGCGCGGCGTGCGGTAGCCCCACATCGCGTCGAGCGTGTTCGCGAGCCGGAACAGCAGCGCGCCGGGGCCGCCCGCGACGACGAACCAGAAGAGCGCGCCGAAGATCGCGTCGTTGCCGTTCTCGAGCGCCGATTCGACGGCCGCGCGCGACAGCGCGCCTTCGTCGGCTTCGCTCGTGTCGCGCGACACGATCCGCGCGGTCAGCGCACGTGCGGCGTCGAGGTCGTGCCGCAACAATGCGGCGGCGATTGGCGCGACGTGGTCGGCGAGGCTCTTCGCGCCGAGCGCGAACCACAGCAGCGCGACGTGCAGCGCGGCCGCGACCGGCCAGGGCAGCACGGCCGCGAGCCACGCGGCGACGGCCACCGGCGGCAGTACCGCCGCGAGCCACGCGACGACGCCGGCCACGCGGCCGTGCCGGCCCGTGTTCAGCGCGCCTTCGATGCGCGCGGCGAGCCGGCCGAACGCGACGAGCGGATGCCAGCCGGCCGGTTCGCCGACGATGCGATCGACGATCGCGGCCGCGACCGCGAGCATCGCGACGACCGGCAGCGACAGCATCAGCATGACGGCGCTCCGGCCTTGAGCTCGAGCGGCAGCCCGGCGACCAGCAGCGTCACGCGCGTCGCGAGCGCGGCGATGCGCTGGTTCAGGCGCCCGAGTTCGTCGACGTAGCGGCGCGTGACCGACCCGAGCGGCACGACGCCGAGCCCGATTTCGTTGCTGACGACGATCACCTTCGCGCGCGCGCCGCGCAATGCCTGCTCGAGCCGCTCGACCTGCGCCGCGTACTGCGCATCGTCGAGCGGTTCGCCGTCGAGCGGGCACAGCAGGTTCGTGAGCCACAGCGTCAGGCAGTCGACGAGCAGGCACGCGTGCGGATCGTCGAGCCGCGCGAGCGTGCCGGGGAGGTCGACGGGCGCGCCGGCGAAGCCCCAGTCGGCCGGCCGGCGCGCGCGGTGATGCGCGATGCGCTGTGCGAATTCGGCATCGGCGGCCGTCGCGGCCGCGGTCGCGATATAGGTGACGGGGCGGCCGCTATCGGCGGCGAGCCGCTCGGCGTGCGCGCTCTTGCCCGAGCGCGCGCCGCCGAGGACGAAGGTGAGGTCGTGCGGAATCATCGCGTGATTGTAACGGCGCGGGCGACCGCACGCGGGCGATAATGCGGCCTTTGCCTCGCCACGACTTTGCATACGATGAACGCACCCGAACCGCAGCCGCGCGGCACCTTGATGATCCAGGGCACGACGTCCGACGCGGGCAAGAGCACGCTCGTCGCGGGCCTGTGCCGCCTCGCGCGTCGCGCGGGCGCGCGCGTCGCGCCGTTCAAGCCGCAGAACATGGCGCTGAACAGCGCGGTGACGGCGGACGGCGGCGAGATCGGCCGCGCGCAGGCGCTGCAGGCGCTCGCCGCGGGTGTCGCGCCGCATACCGATTTCAATCCGGTGCTGCTGAAGCCGACGAGCGATCGCGGCGCGCAGGTGATCATTCACGGCAAGGCGCGCGTGAACCTCGATGCGCGTGCGTACCACGACTACAAGCCGGTCGCGTTCGACGCGGTGCTCGAGTCGTACGCGCGGCTGCGTGCCGGCTACGACACGGTGCTCGTCGAAGGCGCGGGCAGTCCGGCCGAGATCAACCTGCGCGAAGGCGACATCGCGAACATGGGCTTCGCCGAACGCGTCGACTGTCCGGTCGTGCTGGTGGCCGACATCGACCGCGGCGGCGTGTTCGCGCATCTCGTCGGCACGCTCGCGTGCCTGTCGGACAGCGAGCGCGCGCGCGTGCGCGGCTTCGTCATCAACCGCTTTCGCGGCGACATCAGGCTGCTCGAACCGGGCCTCGACTGGCTGCGCGCGCAGACGGGCAAGCCGGTGTTCGGCGTGCTGCCGTACCTGCACGGGCTGATGCTCGACGCCGAGGACATGCTGCCGTCGCAGGCGCGCAGCGCCGCCGCGCGCGGCGACGCCGGCGTGCTGCGCGTGGTGGTGCCCGCGCTGCCGCGGATCAGCAACCATACCGATTTCGACCCGCTGCGCGCGCATCCGCAGGTCGAGTTCACGTACTGGAAGAGCGGCCCGGTGCCGGACGCCGACCTGCTGATCCTGCCCGGCTCGAAGAGCGTGCAGCGCGATCTCGCGTGGCTGCGGGACGCGGGCTGGGACGCGGTGATCCGCCGGCACCTGCGCTACGGCGGCAAGGTGATCGGCATCTGCGGCGGGATGCAGATGCTCGGCCGCACGCTGGACGATCCGCTCGGCCTCGAAGGCGCGCCCGGCAGCGTGCCGGGGCTCGGGCTGCTCGATTTCGACACGACGCTGCAACCGGACAAGACGCTGAAGAACGTGACCGGCCATCTCGCGCTGCCCGGCGCGGCCGCGGTGCACGGCTACGAGATCCACATGGGCGACACGCGCGGGCCCGCGCTTGCGGCGCCCGCACTGGAACTGGCGGCGGGCGACGCACCGGGCGGCGTGCGTACGGACGGCGCACTGTCGGCCGATGGGCAAATTCTCGCGACCTACGTGCACGGGCTGTTCGACGCGCCCGACGCGTGCGCGGCACTGCTCGCGTGGGCCGGCCTCGACGGCGCGGAGCGCATCGACTATCCGGCGCTGCGCGAGGCGTCGCTGGAGCGGCTGGCCGATTCGTTCGCCGAGCACCTCGACCTGCGCGCGCTGTACGCCGAGTTCCGCTGACGCACGGCGTGCCGGCCTGGCATTTTGCTGAGGATCGCGTACAACTCAGATGGGCGGAGGTCCGCCCGAAGGAGCGCGACGATGAAGGCTCGATGGTGGTTGAGCGTGCTGCTCGCGGCGCTGCTGGGCGCGTCGGCGGTTGCGCACGCGTGCGATTCGTACGCACCGGGCGGCGGCCCGGCCGGCTCGGGCGACGCCGCCCAAGGCAAGAGCGGCGGCTGAGGTTCGCCGCGGGTACGGGTATCGGGGCATGATCGGTCATGCCCTTTTTTACGGCTCAATTCGTTCCTGGCGGGAATCAATTAAAGCCTGATAGCGCATTTATTGGTCGAATCGATTCGAATAGAGTGCGATCCATCCTCATTCACTCACGAAGGAATTCGCCATGAACCCCAATCGCCTGAACGATCTCGGCGCGACGTTGCTGCGCGTCGCACTCGGCGTGCTGTACCTCGCGCACGTCGCGCAGAAGGTGTTCGTCTTCACGCTGCCCGGCACCGCGCAGTTCTTCGCGTCGATCGGCCTGCCGGGCTGGCTCGCGTATGCGACGACCATCGTCGAGCTGGCCGGCGGCCTCGCGCTGCTCGCGGGCTTCCGCGTGCGGATCGCCGCGCTCGTGCTGCTGCCGTTCATGCTCGGCGCGGTGTCCGCGCATTTGCCGAACGGCTGGAGCTTCGCGTCGCCGCACGGCGGCTGGGAATACCCGGCGTTCTGGGCCGTCACGCTGGCCGTGCAGGCGCTGCTGGGCGGCGGCGCGTTCGCGCTCGGCGCACCGCGCGCCGCGACGCGAACCGCATAAACGGGGCGGCCATCGGCGCAACCCGTTCCGGTGACACCCCGTTTGCCGATATCATCGCTCCCTGTATCCGCAATCGAGCGGCGCCTGCCAGGGCGGCAGGCGCCGCACGGCTTTTTCGGGGGAATTCATGACGGTCATCGTGGTGGCGAATCCGAAGGGCGGCGTGGGGAAAAGCACGCTGTCCACCAATCTTGCCGGCTATTTCGCGGCGCAGGGCGCATGGGTCGCGCTCGCCGATCTGGACCGGCAGCAGTCCGCGCATGCGTGGCTC
Organism: Burkholderia sp. Bp8998; assembly: GCF_003854235.1. Taxonomy (NCBI): domain Bacteria; kingdom Pseudomonadati; phylum Pseudomonadota; class Betaproteobacteria; order Burkholderiales; family Burkholderiaceae; genus Burkholderia; species Burkholderia sp. Bp8998. The sequence continues at coordinate 52,872 of NZ_QTQF01000021.1, read as the reverse complement.
GACCTGCGGCCGGCCGGCCTGCCGGCGATCGAGGCGTGGGATCTCGATCCGGACGCGCCGTCGAAGCCGCCGCGCGGCCTCGAATATGCGGTGATCGACACGCCGGCCGGCCTGCACGGCAACCGGCTGAACGTCGCGCTGCAGCTCGCCGACAAGGTGATCGTGCCGCTGCAGCCGTCGATGTTCGATATTCTCGCGACCCAGCAGTTTCTGGAGCGCCTCGCTGGCGAGAAGGCCGTGCGCAAGGGCAGCGTCGAGGTCGGGATCGTCGGGATGCGGGTCGACGCGCGCACGCGCTCGTCCGACCAGTTGCACCGTTTCGTCGAAGGGCTCGGGCTGCCGGTGCTCGGCTACGTGCGCGACACGCAGAACTACGTGCAGATCGCCGCGCACGGCCTGACGCTGTGGGACGTCGCGAAGAGCCGTGTCGAGAAGGATCTCGAGCAGTGGCGGCCGATCGTCGAATGGGCCGAACGCCGTGCGCCGAAAGCGGAGAAGGTCGCGAAGGCGTCTTGACCGCCGGTGGCCGGACACCGGCGAGGCCGGGCACGGTCCGGCAAGGCAGGGTGAATGAAGAAGGGCCTGATCCGGTATCGTGCCGGATCAGGCCCTTCGTACGTGTGCGGCTGCGCGGCGTCGGTCGACACTGCGCACGAGGCGCCGCCGCAGCGATCCGGCGTGCTGCGACACGCCGGTCGCCGCGTGGATCAGGTCCAGTTCTGCGTCGGCACGTGATCGCGGTGGCCCTTGATCTTGTTGCCTTCGTCGATGAACACGAGCTTCGGCTTCCAGCCGGCCTGCAGTTCGGCTTCGTCGACCATCGCGAACGCCGCGATGATCACGAGGTCGCCGAGTTGCGCGCGGCGCGCGGCCGAGCCGTTCAGCGAAATCATCCCGCTGCCGCGCTCGCCCTTGATCGCGTACGTCGAGAAGCGCTCGCCGTTGTTGATGTTCCAGATGTCGATCCGTTCGTTTTCGATGAGGCCCGCCGCTTCGAGCAGGTCTTCGTCGATCGCGCACGAGCCTTCGTAGTGCAGCTCGCAGTGCGTGACGGCCGCGCGGTGGATCTTCGATTTGAGCATGTGGCGCTGCATGGTATCTCCGTGATGCGTGAGAGGCGAGGGCGGGCGGCCCGTCAGATTTCCAGGTTGTCGATCAGGCGCGTGGCACCGAGCTTCGCGGCCGCGAGCACGACGAGCGGCTCGCCGGCCTCGAGTTCGGCGGCGCTCGGCGCGATCAGGTTTGCGCGGCGGCGGATCGCAATATAGTCGGGCGCCCAGCCGCGCTCGGCCAGATGCGCGCGCGCGCGCTGCTCGAGCTTGCCAAGGTCGCGTTCGCCGCCGAGCACGCTGTCGCGCACGCGCTGCAGCGTTTTCGCGAGTTCGGGCGCTTCCTTGCGCTCGTCGGTCGTCAGGTAGCGGTTGCGCGACGACAGCGCGAGGCCGTCCTCGTCACGCACGGTCTCGGCCGCGATGATCTCGACCGGCAGCGCGAGCTGCTGGCACATGCGGCGCACGATCATCAGCTGCTGGTAATCCTTCTTGCCGAACACCGCGACGCGCGGCTGCACGCAGGACATCAGCTTCGTGACGACCGTGCATACGCCGGCGAAGAAGCCGGGGCGGAATTCGCCCTCGAGGATCCCGCCGAGGTCGTCGGGCGGCAGCACGCGATACTCCTGCGGCTCCGGGTACATGTCGCGCTCGGTCGGCGCGAACAGCACGTAGACGTTTTCCTTCTGCAGCTTCTCGATATCGTCCTGCAGCGTGCGCGGATATTTGTCGAAATCCTCGTTCGGGCCGAACTGCAGCCGGTTGACGAAGATGCTCGCCACGACCGGGTCGCCGTGCTGGCGCGCGAGGCGCATCAGCGACAGGTGACCTTCGTGCAGGTTGCCCATCGTCGGCACGAACGCCGTGCGGTTCTGTCCGCGCAACTGGTCGCGCAGTTCCTGGATCGAGCTGATGACTTTCATGATCGGGTAGCGGGTTCCTCGCGCATGCGCGCGTTGGCGCCGCAGCAGCGGCGTCGGGGTCGAAGCGGAGAACGCCGGCGCGCGGGCGGCGCATCGGGCGTCGGCGGATTGTAGAGGATTTGGCCGCCGGACGCATCGAAAAAAGAACGATCGTTCAATTTTTAATCGGGCGCGCCGCCGGCAGCCCGCGCGGGCGGGCGGCGGCGCAATGCGGTGTGTTCCGGTGTGAGGCGGTGACGCAGGCGCGGCGGGGGCGCGTTACGCGGGCAGGTAGGCGAGGCGCACGTAGATCGGCGCGAACGGCTCGGCCTGCGTGATCTCGACGAGCGATTCGCGCGCGAGTTCGAGCATCGCGATGAAGTTCACGACGACGACCGGCACGCCGCGCGACGTGTCGAACAGGTCGGCGAACTCCATGAAGCGTGCGTTCTGCAGCCGGCGCAGGATCAGGCTCATGTGTTCGCGCACCGACAACTCCTCGCGGGAGATCTTGTGGTGCTGGACGAGCTTCGCGCGCTTGAGCACGTCGGCCCACGCGGCGCGCAGGTCGTCCGAATCGACGTCCGGAAAGCGCGGCGTGATGCTCTGCTCGATATAGACCTCGGCGCGCAGGAAGTCGCGGCCGAGCTGCGGCAACTGGTCGAGGCGCTGCGCGGCGAGCTTCATCTGCTCGTATTCGAGCAGGCGGCGCACGAGTTCCGCGCGCGGATCCTCGGCTTCCTCGCCGGTGTCGGCCTTCTTGACCGGCAGCAGCATCCGCGACTTGATCTCGATCAGCATCGCGGCCATCAGCAGGTATTCGGCCGCCAGCTCGAGGTTCGACGAGCGGATCTGGTCGACGTAACCCAGATATTGCGCGGTGACCTGCGCCATCGGGATGTCGAGCACGTTGAAGTTCTGCTTGCGGATCAGATACAGCAGCAGGTCGAGCGGGCCCTCGAACGTCTCGAGGAACACCTCGAGCGCATCGGGCGGGATGTAGAGGTCCTGCGGCAGCTTGAAGAGCGGCTCGCCGTACAGGCGAGCGAACGCCGCGACACCGTCGACCGTGTCGGGCGTCGAATCGGCGCCCGCGGGCGCGGCGATCGCGTCGTCCTGCCGGGCGGCGCTGGCCTCGTCGGCGGCGCTCACGTCGTCAGAAGTTCTGGTAGTAGACGTAGGACGTTTGCTTCACGCGCGATTCCTGCTGCTCGGCGCGCTCGTCGAGGTCGATCGGCTGCTTGTCCCACAGCAGGGAGCGGCCCTTGCGCTGCTCTTCTTCGAGCGTCGGCTTCTGTTGCTTGAGCTGGTTCAGGAATTGCGTGACGTCGGACTGGTACGGCATGGCTTGGCTTTCCGTTTCGGGCGGCGCACGATGCGCCGGATTCGCGATGGCGGGATTTTACCGCATCGCGGGGAACAGCCGGCGGCAATCGCGCGTCGAATCCGCAGGCCGGCGCCTGCGGTGCGACCGGCCGGGCCCGTGCGCGCGTCGTTGCGTGCAAGCGTCAAAGCGGCGCCCGTGCGGGCAGGCCCGCCGCCCTGTGGTCAAATACAGGGTTTTCCACACAACCACGACAACCGAGGGCGAGGTCATATTTGGCGGGTCAGGCGAACCAGCAGGCACATACGGCGCATGAGGCGAGCCCGCGCGCGGCCCGTGACCCCGGTCGCCGCGCACGGCGCGGCGTCGGTGCGGCGGCCCGGGCAGCCCTCGTGGGCTGTCTCGCCGCGTTCATCGTGTTGCCGGCCTACGCGAAGTACGACGTCGACATCGACGCACCGCGTTCGATCCGCAAGCTCCTCAAGGCCCATCTCGACATCGCGCGCTTCGCGAAGCGCGACGACATCAGCGACGACCAGTTCGACTTCCTCGTGACCGCCACCCCGCAGCAGGTGCGCGACCTGACCGCGACGGCCGGCTACTTCTCGCCGGTCGTGCGCACCGACGTACGCACGCGCGACGGCAAGCGCGATGTGCGCGTCGCCGTCGACCCGGGGCCGCAGACCGTCGTGTCGACGGTCGATCTGACGTTCAAGGGCCCGGTCGGCACCGAGGATCCGAAGCAGGAGGCCGCGACCCGCTTCGCGTTCTCGCTGAAGCCGGGCGATCCGTTCACGCAGTCCGACTGGGACGGCGCGAAGGGGGCCGCGCTCAAGCAACTGCAGTCGCGCCGCTACCTGGGTGCGAAGATCGCGTCGTCGGAGGCGCGCATCGACCCGCGCACGCAGCGCGCGACGCTGGCCGTCACGTTCGACAGCGGCCCGACGTTTACGATCGGCAAGGTCGACGTCGACGGCGTGCGCCGCTATCCGGAGCGGATCGTCACGAACGTCAATCCGCTGTCGGAAGGCGAGATCTACGCCGTGCAGCGGATCACCGAGCTGCAGCGGCAGCTGCAGAACACGCCGTACTACGCGAGCGTCGCGATCGACGTCGGCGACGATACGGCGAAGCCCGAGCGCACGCCCGTGCACGTGAAGGTCAGCGAGTTCCCGTACAACAGCATTCGCGGCGGCGTCGGCTACGCAACCGACACGGGCCCGCACGTGCAGGGCTCCTACACGTACCTCGACACGTTCGGCGCAGCGTGGCCGCTCACCGTGTCGGGCCGGCTCGACCAGATCCAGCAGTATGGCCAGGTCCAGCTGTCGATGCCGCCCGGCGCGAAAGGATGGACCAACAGCGTGCTCGCGTCGTACACGAACACCAACGTGTCGGACACGCGCATCTACAGCGCGCGGGTCGGCGTGCAGCGCACGCGCACCGGTCAGTTCATCGACTACGCGTACTCGCTGATGTTCTACCAGGACCGGCTCGACCAGAACGGCGCGGGGCCCACCACGAGCCGCGCACTGGTGCCGCAGTGGGCATGGACGCGCCGCAACGTCGACGATCCGCTGTTCCCGCGCTCGGGCAACCTGATCCACGCGGAGGCCGGTTTCGCGATCAAGGGCGTGCTGACCGACCAGACCTTCATCCGCGGTTACGCGCGTGGCCAGCAGTACGTGCCGGTCGGCCGGCGCGACCTGTTCGTGTTCCGCGCGGAGCTCGGCGGCGTGTTCACGAGCGGCAGCTCGACCGGCGTGCCGGCGTCGCTGCTGTTCCGTGCGGGCGGCTCGAACTCGGTGCGCGGCTACGGTTACCAGAGCATCGGCAACAGCGTCGACGGCTCCGTGCTGCCGACCAAGTACCTGATGACGGGCACGGCCGAATACCAGCACTGGTTCAACCGCGACTGGGGTGCCGCGACCTTCTTCGATATCGGCACCGCGACCGATGCGTGGGGCGAGCGCGTGTTCTACCCGGGCGTCGGCATCGGCGCGCGCTGGCGCAGCCCCGTCGGCCCGATCAACGTCGACGTCGCGTACGGACTGCGCAACCACAGCGTGCGCCCGTACCTGACGCTCGGCATCGCTTTCTGACCTTATTGCCCGAGCCACGACGAACCGCATGACGAAGGACCCGAACGACACGCCGCCGCCTCACGATCCGGACTCGCCCGAGCGCGCGCCCGACGCGCCGCCGCGCGCGCCGCGTCGCGGGCGTGCGGGCCGGATCGTCGCGTGGACGCTCGCGACGGTCGTGCTGCTCGTCGTGCTGGCGGCCGCGCTCGTGCTGGCCGCGGCGACGACCGAGCGCGGCACGCGGCTCGCGTGGCAGACGGCCGTGCGCGTGCTGGGCGGCCGGCTGACGGGCACGCTGGACGGCGGCGCGCTCGCGACGGGCGTGCGGCTGCGCGGCTTCGCATGGACGAGCCCCGGCGGCGCCGGCACCGAAGTGCGGATCGACCGGCTCGACGGCCGCTGGGCGCTGAGCCGCGCGCCGTGGCGGCTGTCGGTCGCTTACCTGCGTGCCGGCACGATCGACGTGCGGATCGCGCCGGGTCCGTCGACGCCGGCCAGGACGCCGCAGGACCTGAGCCTGCCGCTGCAGTTGCGGATCGACGACCTGCGCGTCGATCACCTGGCGATTCACGAAGGCGGCTCGACGACGCGGCTCGACCATCTCGCGCTGAACGGCCGCAGCGACGGCCGCCACCATGAACTCGCGCTCGACGGCGTCGACACGCCGTACGGCGCGCTGACCGCGCGCGCGAAGCTCGACGGCGTGAAGCCGTTCGCGCTGACGGGCAACGCGACCTACGTGGGCAAGCTCGCCGACGAACCGGTCAACGCGAGCGCGAACGTATCGGGTTCGCTCGAGGCGCTCGTCGCCGACGTCGCCGCGAGCGGGATGAAGCTGAATGGCCGCGCGCACGTCGAGGCCGCGCCGTTCGGCGCGGTGCCGCTCACGCGCGCGTCGCTCGCGTTCGATCACGTGAACCCGCAGGCGATCGCACCGGGCGCGCCGGCCGCCGACCTCGCGGTGCGCGCGGAGCTCGCACCCGTGACCGCGCCGGCCGGCGCCGCACCGGCGAAGGGATTTGCCGTGACCGGCCCGGTATCGATCGTCAACGCGAAACCCGGCACGCTCGGCGAGCACCTGCTGCCGGTCGTCGACGCGCGTGCGACCGTCAATCTCGACGCGCACGCGCAACGGATCGACGGCCTCGCGCTGAAACTGATCCGGGACGGCAGCGTGACCGGCAACGGCACGCTGACGGGCGGCAAGGGCCGCTTCGACCTGAAGGTCGCGAATCTCGACCTCAATGCATTCGTCGCCGAGTTGCGGCCGATGCGCCTCGGCGGCCCGCTCGGCGTGACGCTCGCCGGCGACGTGACGACCGTCGACTTCGACCTGAACGATCCGAAGCTCGCGCTCGGCGCGCGTGCGAAGGTCGCGCTGACGCCGCAGCAGACGGTGCTGACCGATGCGCGCGTGACGGCGGGCAAGGGCCGCATCGACCTGACCGGCGTGTTCCGTCACGACGCGCATTCGAGCTACGACGCGAAGGCGACGCTGACCGCGTTTGATCCGCTGCTGCTCGCCGCGATGAAGGCGCCGAGCGCGGGCGGCGGCAAGCCGGCCGCAAAAACCGCGCAGGCAGCGGCCAAGGCGCCGGCCAGGCGCGGCGAGACGCGCGTGTCGGGCACGCTGACGGCATCCGGCGCGTTCGCGCCGCAGGTGTCGACGAAGGCGACCTTCAAGCTCGGCGACAGCCTGTACGACGGCGTGCCGCTGACCGGCGCCGGCGTCGTGCAGCTCGCCGGCACGCGAATCCTGCCGAGCAACGCGACCCTGTCGATCGCGGGCAACCACGTCGACCTGCGCGGCAGTTTCGGCGCGCTGGGCGACCGGCTGCGCTTCGTCGTCGACGCGCCGGAGCTCGACCGGCTCGGCTTCGGCGTGCAGGGGCTCGTGCAGGCGCAGGGCGAGCTGACTGGCAGCTTCGCGCATCCGAACGTGGCGGCCACCTACAAGGCCCAGCACGTCGTGGTCGGCTCGAACCGGATCGGTGCCGCGCAGGGCCGCGCCGACATCCGCGACGGCGCGCACGGCGCACTCGTGCTCACGGCCGACGCAACCGATATCGCACTCGGCTCGCTGCAACTGAAATCGCTGCGCGCGAACCTCGACGGCACGCGCGCGAAGCACACGCTCGACGCATCGGCGATCGGGACGGCCGGCGGCCGCGTGATCGACCTCACGCTCGCGGCGAACGGCGGCGTGATCGAGAACCGCGACGGGATGCGCTGGGACGGCACCGTCACGCGCCTCGCGAACCGCGGCACGCCGGCGGTGGCGCTGCAGGCGCCGCTCGCCGTGTCGGCCGGCGCCGGCCGCTTGACGCTCGGCGCGACGCGGCTCACGCTCGAAGGCGCGGCGATCGACCTGAAGTCGTTCGTGTTCGATCACGGCCAGATGCGCTCGGCAGGCTCCGTGCGCAACGCATCGGTCGCGCGCTTCCTCGAGATCCGCCAGGAACTGACCGGCCAGCGGCCGCCGGTGCGCACCGACGTCGTGCTCGATGCCGACTGGGATTTCTCGCTCGGCGCGAACGCGACGGGCTACGTGCAGGTGAAGCGGCGCGGTGGCGACGTGACGATCGAGACCGCGCGCGGCATCGCCTCGCTCGGGCTGACCGACCTGTCCGCGCGCGCGAGCTTTGCACCCGGCAACCGGCTCAACGTGGTGGCGCTCGCGAAGGCGAACCGGGTCGGCACGCTCGACGCGAACGTCACCGTGCCGTTCGCGCTGCGCGACAGCGTGTTCGGCGTTGTCGACGACGGCCCGCTGTCGGGCCGCATCGACGCCGACATTCCGTCGCTGAAGGCGACCGGCAACCTGTTCGGGCCGAGCTACCTGCTCGGCGGGCGCGCCGCGCTGCACCTGACGATCGCGGGCACGCCGGTGAAGCCGAACGTGTCGGGGATGCTGACGGGCGACGATCTGTCCGCGACGCTCGTCGACCAGGGCGTTCAGCTGAAGGACGGCATCGTGCGCGTGAAGCTCGCGGAGAACCTCGTCGAATTCCAGCAGGTCGAGTTCCACGGCGGCGACGGCACGCTGCGCGCGATCGGCCGCGTGCGTCTCGACGGCGAGGCGCCGGACCTGACCGCGAGCATCGTCGCGGACAAGCTCGAGCTGTTCGCGGCCCCGGACCGCAAGCTGTCGCTGTCGGGCAAGGCGACCGTCGCGAACGACGGGCCGCGCGGCGCGCTGTCGATCGACGGCAAGTTTGTCGTCGATCGCGCGCTGTTCGACCTGCCGGAGGAATCGGCGCCGCATCTGTCGGACGACGTCGTGATCGTGCGCCCGGACGGCACGGTGCGCGGCGACGTGCAGACGGGTACCGCGGCCGCGAAGCCGCAGAAGGTCACCGACAAGCCGGCGCCGTCGCTCGCGCCGCGCGCGAACATCGACATCGACCTCGGCAACAACTTCCGGTTCAGGGGCCACGGCGCGGACCTCGGGCTGCGCGGCACGATCACCGTGATGAGCGCGCCGGGGGTGCCGCTGCGCGCGGTCGGCAACGTGCGCGTGACGGAAGGGTCGACCTACACGTCGTTCGGCCGCAAGCTCGCGGTCGAGAACGGTTTCTTCACGTTCAACGGCCCGGTGTCGAATCCGGGCATCAACATCCTCGCGATGCGGCGCAACCAGGAGGTCGAGGCCGGCGTGCAGGTCATCGGCACGATCCAGTCGCCGACGGTCAAGCTCGTGTCCGAGCCGAACGTCACGGACAACGAGAAGCTGTCGTGGCTGCTGTTCGGTCACGGCACCGACCAGGGCAACAACGTCGGCCAGCAGAACGCGATGACCGCCGCGCTCGGGCTGCTCGGCAGCGCGACCGGCAAGCGTGTCGCGCAGAGCATCGGCCTCGATGAATTCTCGATCGGCCGCAGCGACGTCGGCCTGACCGATGCGCAGGTCGTGCAGATCTCGAAGGCGATCAACGAGCGCTTCGTGCTCGGCTACGAGCAAGGGCTGCAATCGGCGAGCAACGCGTTCAAGGCGACGATCAACCTGACGCGCTTCTGGTCGGTGTCCGCATATGGCGGCACCTTCCAGGGCGTCGACCTGAACTACACGCGGCGCTTCGATCGGTGGTTCGGGCAGCGGTGATGGCGGCGCGTAACCCGCGCGTATCGAACGCGTTGCCCGGCCTGCATGGCCGGTCGCCTGGCCGGTGGCGCAAATACAAAAAAAGCCCCGCACGCATCGTGCGGGGCTTTCATGCTCGAGCGGCGGCGTGCGCTGCTTACTTCACGCGCATGCCGGGCTTCGCGCCGCTGTGCGGCTCGAGGATGTAGAGGCCCGGCTCGGCCTTCTCGTCGGCAGCCGACGCGGCGAGCACCATCCCTTCGGACAGCCCGAACTTCATCTTGCGCGGCGCGAGGTTTGCGACCATCACCGTCAGCTTGCCGACGAGCTGCTCGGGCTGGTACGCGGACTTGATGCCCGAGAACACGTTGCGGGTCTTTTCCTCGCCGATGTCGAGCGTGAGCTGCAGCAGCTTGTCCGAGCCTTCGACGGCCTGGCACGCGACGATCTTCGCGATACGCAGGTCGACCTTCGCGAAATCGTCGATCGAGATCGGACCGTCGTCGGCACCGTTCGCGGCGGCCGCCTTCGCGTTCGCCTTGGCGTTCTTCCCTTCCTTCGCGGCGTTGGCGGCGGTCGCTCCCGCGGCAGCGGCGCCGGCGGCCTCGGCCTGCAGCGAATCGCGGTTCGCGGCGAGCAGCGCGTCGATCTGCTTCGGATCGACCCGCGTCATCAGGTGCTGGTACGCCTTGATCGGCTGCGCGGACGACAGCGGCTTCGCGGCGTCGGCCCACGTGAGCGGCGCGATCCCGAAGAAGGCCTCGACGGCTTCGGCCACGCGCGGCATCACCGGCTTCAGCGCGAGCGACAGCAGGCGGAACGCCTCGAGGCTCACGCTGCAGGTTTCGTGCAGCGCGACCGCATTGGCCGGATCCTTCGCGAGTTCCCACGGCTTCGCGCCGTCGACGTACGCATTCACTTCGTCCGCGAGTTCCATCGTCTGGCGCAGCGCGCGGCTGTATTCGCGGGCTTCGTAGTGCGCGGCGATCGTGGGAATCGCATCGCGCAGCGTCGCGACGAGCGGATGGTTCATCGCGCTGTCCTGCACGCGGCCGTCGAAACGCTTGATCAGGAAGCCGGCCGCGCGGCTCGCGATGTTCACGTACTTGCCGACGAGGTCGCTGTTCACGCGCGCCTGGAAGTCGTCGAGGTTCAGGTCGATGTCTTCCATCGTCGCGTTCAGCTTCGCGGCGAAGTAGTAGCGCAGCCATTCGGGGTTCAGGCCCGTGTCGATGTAGCTCTGCGCGGTGATGAACGTGCCGCGCGACTTCGACATCTTCGCGCCGTCGACCGTCAGGAAGCCGTGCGCGAACACGTTGGTCGGCGTGCGATGGCCCGAGAACTCGAGCATCGCAGGCCAGAACAGCGTATGGAAATACAGGATGTCCTTGCCGATGAAGTGGTACTGCTCGGCGGTCGAGCCCGCGCGGATCCACGCGTCGAAGTCGATGCCCTGGCGGTCGCACAGGTTCTTGAAGCTCGCGTAGTAGCCGACCGGCGCGTCGAGCCACACGTAGAAGTACTTGCCGGGCGCGCCCGGGATCTCGAAGCCGAAGTACGGCGCGTCGCGCGAGATGTCCCAGTCGGCGAGCCGGGCTTCACCGGCGTCGCCGAGCCATTCGCGCATCTTGTTGGTGGCTTCGGGCTGCGCGAGGCCGCTGACCCATTCGCGCAGGAACGACTCGCAGCGCGGGTCCGACAGACGGAAGAAGTAGTGCGTCGACGTCTTGCGCACCGGGGTCGCACCGGACACGACCGAGTACGGGTTCAGCAGCTCGGTCGGCAGGTAGGTCGAACCGCACACTTCGCAGTTGTCGCCGTACTGGTCCTTCGCGTGGCACTTCGGGCATTCGCCCTTGATGAAGCGGTCCGGCAGGAACATTTCCTTGACGGGGTCGTACGCCTGCTCGATCTCGCGCTCGGCGATCAGGTCGTTTTCCTTCAGCGCGAGGTAGATCTTCTCGCTCAGCACGCGGTTCTCGTCCGAGTCGGTCGAGTAGAAATTGTCGAACGACACGCCGAAGCTGTCGAAGTCGCGCTTGTGCTCGGTCCACACGCGGTCGATCAGCTGCTTCGGCGTGAGGCCTTCCTTCTCGGCGCGCAGCATGACCGGCGTGCCGTGCGTATCGTCGGCACCGATGTAGTAGACCTCGTGACCGTGCATTCGCAGCGTCCGCACCCAGATGTCGGTCTGGATGTACTCGACCAGGTGGCCGATGTGGATCTGGCCATTGGCATAGGGCAGTGCGGACGTAACGAGGATCTGGCGGCTGCCTTGCGGCGCCGCGGCCTGCACGGAAGTGAGGTCGGATGCGGACATAGGATCTGTAGAAGAACGGCGGAAACGACGGAAACTGCGATTCTAGCAGGGGCGCGGGCAGCTCAGTCGGGGCGGGCGCCGTGGATCGGGCGCCGGGAGGGGCGGGACCGCCGGAGCGGCGTGCCCGGCGGTATGCTGCTGCGGCGCAGCATGCGAATTCCGGGCAAAAAAAACCGGGGCGGATACGGCCCCGGAGCAACAACGACAAGAGGAGAATGGTGACGCGCCGGCAGCGCCAGCCGCGTACCGTAAAGACAGACCGCGGGTCGCGACAGAAGTTCGAAAATTTTTTCGATTTGTTACGGATCCCGCTGGAAGCCTTGTACGGCGGGGTCGTGCGCCGGGCGCGCGGCCCCGTCTCCTCTCGTGGCGATGCTTACTGCTGTGCTGCGCGCAGGTAGATCTCGACGCGGCGGTTTTGCGCGCGGCCGGCTTCGGTCGCGTTGTCCGCGATCGGGTTCGACGGCCCCATGCCCTGTGCCGACAGGCGGCCGCCGGCGACGCCGCGCTGCACGAGCGCGTTCACGACGCTCTGCGCACGGTTCTGCGACAGCGTCTGGTTCAGCTGTGCCGAGCCCGTGCTGTCCGTGTAGCCGACGATCGATGCCGTCACCTGCGGGTTCTGGTTCAGGGTCGTCGCCAGGTCGTTCAGCAGCGGCGTGAAGGCCGGCGTGATCGCGTACTGGTTCGTCGCGAACGTCACCGAGCTCGGCACGTTCAGCTTCAGCGAGCCGTCCGGCTGCTCGGTCACTTGCGTACCCGTCTTGGCTGCCGACGGCGCGAGCTTGTTCTTGATCGCTTGCCAGTTGTAACCCGTTACACCGCCGACCAGTGCGCCGACGCCCGCGCCGATCGCCGCGCCCTTGCCGCCGCCCGCCAGCGCGCCGATGCCTGCGCCGAGCGCTGCGCCCGTGCCGGTACCGACGGCCGTGTTGCTGCCTTGCTGCGTTGCGCAGCCTGCCAGCAGTGCGCCGGCCAATGCGAAGACGGACAAGCGGGTCGCGATTTTCATGTTCATCTTGGATTCCTCTCTTGGTTGAACGAGTCGACAACGACGACAAACAACAGTTACGGCTCCCTGCACGGACGCCCGAAAAAGGAGGGCAGGCCCGTGCCCGCGGCAGCCGCCGAGGCGACCGCATGCCCTGTTCGCCAGCGTGGCTGTTCCGGACAGGGTGACGCGTCAGCCTCTACAATATAGGCGGTTGGTGGCCGATTTGGCCCCATAGCATGCCGCACGCGAAGATTGCTCCGCCGCGCGCGTTCGCGCAATGGCGTGCAACAGATTCTTTCACTTTTCCCGATTTTCGCAGCGTTATTTGATATTTTTTGACGTTCGTGCGCGAAAAAAACGTTTTCACGGAGTTTCGATGAGCATTGACCGGGCACAAGTCGACGCCGCACTGGCGGCTGTCGTCGACCCCAATACCGGCCGTCCGTACGCGGCGAACAAGGGCGTGCGCAATGTCGCGATCGACGGCGACGCCGTGGCGGTCGACGTGGTGCTCGGCTATCCCGCGCGCAGCCAGCACGACGACGTGCGGGCGCGTATCGCCGATGCGCTGAAGGCCGTGCCGGGCGTGCGCGATGCACGCGTCGCCGTTTCGCAGGAGATCGTCGCGCACACGGTGCAGCGCGGCGTGAAGCTGCTGCCGAACGTGAAGAACATCGTCGCGGTCGCGTCGGGCAAGGGCGGCGTCGGCAAGAGCACGACGGCCGTCAACCTCGCGCTCGCGCTCGCCGCGGAAGGCGCGTCGGTCGGCATTCTCGACGCCGACATCTACGGTCCGTCGCTGCCGACCATGCTCGGCATCCATGGCCAGCGGCCCGAGTCGCCCGACAACCAGTCGATGAACCCGCTGGTCGGCCACGGGCTGCAGGCGAATTCGATCGGCTTCCTGATCGAGGAAGACAACCCGATGGTGTGGCGCGGCCCGATGGCGACGTCGGCGCTCGAGCAGCTGCTGCGCCAGACCAACTGGCGCGAGCTCGACTACCTGATCGTCGACATGCCGCCGGGCACGGGCGACATCCAGCTCACGCTCGCGCAGCGCGTGCCGGTGACGGGTGCCGTGATCGTGACGACGCCGCAGGACATCGCGCTGCTCGACGCGAAGAAGGGCCTGAAGATGTTCGAGAAGGTCGGGATTCCGATCCTCGGCATCGTCGAGAACATGAGCATCCACGTCTGCTCGAACTGCGGCCACGAAGAACACATCTTCGGCGCGGGCGGCGCCGAGCGGATGGCGCAGGATTACGGCGTGAACGTGCTCGGCAGCCTGCCGCTCGACATCGCGATCCGCGAGCGCGCCGACAGCGGCATGCCGACGGTCGCGGCCGAACCGGACGGCGCGCTGGCGCGGCGTTACCGCGACATCGCGCGCGGGGTCGCGCTGGCGATCGCCGAGCGCGCGCGCGACATGACGTCGAAGTTCCCGTCGATCGTTGTTCAAAATACGTAAAACCCTTGCGGGGCGGGGCCTCACGCTGTTTACGGCGCCGCGAGGCGCGGTATCATGGCGACTTTTCCCGGGTCCCTTTACCCGCCCGGCATGGCCGCCGTGTCAACGGCCGCCAGCCGGCATGAGGATCGAATGAACCAACGACATCACGGCGTGCGCGCCGGCCGCGCGCGGCGCGCGCTGCTGGCCGCCGCCGCGCTGGGCCTTCTGGCCGGCTGTACCTCCTTTTCCTCGTCGCACGAAAAGCGCGCCGACGCCCAACTGCAGCCGACCGTCGGCGCGCAGGCACGCGGCGCGGTGACGTTCGTCGAACGCCCGGACGGCGTCCAGGTCACGTACAACCTGGCCGGCCTGCCGCCGAACAGCGATCACGCGCTGCAGGTGCATGAGCGTGGCGACTGCAACGCGGGCGACGGCTCGAGCGCCGGCCAGGTGTTCGCGCCGGCCGCCGACCGGCTGCGCGCGGGCGCGCGCGTCGCCGGCGATCTCGGCAACATCCATGCGGATGCGAACGGCGTCGCGGCCGGTTTCATCGTCGCGCCCGATCTGGCCCTCGACGGCGTGCGTTCCGCGCTGAACCGCTCGGCGCTGGTGCACCGCGATCCGGGCGATCCCGCGTTTCCGCAGCATGGCGCGGGGCCCGCGCTCGCCTGCGGCGTGATCCGTTGACGGCCGCCGCGTGCGCGAGCCGATGATCGCGTAAAATGTCCGCCTTTCCGGGTCGTCGCGTCGCGAGCGGCCCTTCCTGATTGTCACGCAGCGTTTCCTGGCGCCCCGATATGAAACGACCCCAACGCTCACTTTGTTCGCTGTCCCCCGCGGGGACGGCCAGCCGCCCTGGGACGGCCCGGCGGAGGCAGGCATGAGCATCAAGTCCGACAAGTGGATTCGGCGCATGGCCGAAGAACACAAGATGATCGAGCCGTTCGTGCCCGATCAGGTTCGCGCGTCCGAGGACGGTCGCAGGATCGTCAGCTACGGCACGTCGAGCTACGGCTACGACATCCGCTGCGCGGACGAATTCAAGATCTTCACGAACATCAACTCGACGATCGTCGATCCGAAGAACTTCGACGAGGGTTCGTTTGTCGATTTCAAGGGTGACGTGTGCATCATCCCGCCGAACTCGTTCGCGCTGGCCCGCACCGTCGAATATTTCCGCATCCCGCGCACCGTGCTGACCGTCTGCCTCGGCAAGTCGACGTACGCGCGCTGCGGGATCATCGTCAACGTGACGCCGTTCGAACCCGAGTGGGAAGGCTACGTCACGCTGGAATTCTCGAATACCACGCCGCTGCCCGCGAAGATCTACGCGAACGAAGGTGTCGCGCAGGTGCTGTTCTTCGAAAGCGACGAAGTGTGCGACGTGTCGTACGCCGATCGCGGCGGCAAGTATCAGGGTCAGCGCGGTGTCACGCTGCCGAAAACCTGATCTGGTTGCATAACGTCTCACCGGTTTCCGGGTGACCGCTGCGCGTGACGCGCCGCGGTCGTTCTTTTTGGAGAATCGCCCATGAAGTTTCGTTTCCCCGTCGTCATCATCGACGAAGATTTCCGCTCCGAGAACATCTCGGGCTCCGGCATCCGGGCGTTGGCCGAAGCGATCGAGAAGGAGGGCGTCGAAGTCCTCGGCCTCACGAGCTACGGCGATCTGACGTCGTTCGCGCAGCAATCGAGCCGCGCGTCGTGCTTCATCCTGTCGATCGACGACGACGAACTCATGCTCGGCGAAACGGGCCCGGACGGCGAACTGCCCGAGCTCGCGACCGCGATCATCGAGCTGCGCGCGTTCGTCACCGAAGTGCGTCGCCGCAACGCGGACATCCCGATCTTCCTGTACGGCGAGACGCGTACGTCGCGGCACCTGCCGAACGACATCCTGCGCGAACTGCACGGCTTCATCCACATGTTCGAGGACACGCCGGAGTTCGTCGCGCGCCACATCATCCGCGAGGCGAAGGTCTATCTCGACTCGCTCGCGCCGCCGTTCTTCAAGGAACTGGTGAAGTACGCGGACGAAGGCTCGTACTCGTGGCACTGCCCGGGCCATTCGGGCGGCGTCGCGTTCCTGAAGAACCCGCTCGGCCAGATGTTCCACCAGTTCTTCGGCGAGAACATGCTGCGCGCCGACGTCTGCAACGCGGTCGACGAACTCGGCCAGCTGCTCGATCACACGGGCCCGGTCGCGGCATCCGAGCGCAATGCGGCGCGCATCTTCAGCGCGGACCACCTGTTCTTCGTGACCAACGGCACGTCGACGTCGAACAAGATCGTCTGGCACGCGACGGTCGCGCCCGGCGACATCGTGCTGGTCGACCGCAACTGCCACAAGTCGATCCTGCACGCGATCACGATGACGGGCGCGATTCCGGTGTTCCTCACGCCGACGCGCAACCACTTCGGCATCATCGGCCCGATTCCGCGCGACGAATTCAAGCCGGAGAACATCCGCAAGAAGATCGAGGCGAACCCGTTCGCGCGCGAGGCGATGCGCCAGAACCCGGAGATGAAGCCGCGGATCCTGACGATCACGCAGAGCACGTACGACGGCGTCGTCTACAACGTCGAGATGATCAAGGACCTGCTCGGCGACCTGCTCGACACGCTGCACTTCGACGAAGCGTGGCTGCCGCACGCGACGTTCCACGATTTCTACCGCGACATGCACGCGATCGGCGACGGCCGTCCGCGCACGGGCGCGCTCGTGTTCGCGACGCACTCGACGCACAAGCTGCTCGCGGGCATCTCGCAGGCGTCGCAGATCGTCGTGCAGGATTCGGAGAACCGCACGTTCGACAAGCATCGCTTCAACGAGGCGTACCTGATGCACACGTCGACGAGCCCGCAGTACGCGATCATCGCGTCGTGCGACGTCGCGGCCGCGATGATGGAGCCGCCGGGCGGCACCGCGCTCGTCGAGGAATCGATCGCCGAGGCGATCGATTTCCGCCGCGCGATGCGCAAGGTCGACGCCGAGTACGGCGACGACTGGTTCTTCAGCGTGTGGGGCCCGGACGACCTGTCGGAAGAAGGCATCGGCTCGCGCGACGACTGGATGCTGAAGCCGAACGACCACTGGCACGGCTTCGGTCCGCTGGCGGAAGGCTTCAACATGCTCGACCCGATCAAGGCGACGATCATCACGCCGGGGCTCGACGTCGACGGCGAGTTCGGCGAGACGGGCATCCCGGCCGCGATCGTCACGAAGTACCTGGCCGAGCACGGGATCATCGTCGAGAAGACCGGCCTGTACTCGTTCTTCATCATGTTCACGATCGGCATCACGAAGGGCCGCTGGAACTCGATGGTGACCGAGTTGCAGCAGTTCAAGGACGACTACGACAACAACCAGCCGCTGTGGCGCGTGCTGCCGGAATTCGTCGCGCAGCATCCGCGCTACGAGCGCGTCGGCCTGCGCGACCTGTGCACGCAGATCCACGACGTGTACCGTGCGAACGACATCGCGCGCCTGACGACGGAGATGTACCTGTCGGACATGGAGCCGGCGATGAAGCCGTCGGACGCGTTCGCGAAGCTCGCGCACCGCAAGATCGACCGCGTGCCGCTCGACGAGCTCGAAGGCCGCGTGACGAGCATCCTGCTGACGCCGTACCCGCC
Source organism: Burkholderia sp. Bp8998 (assembly GCF_003854235.1). Classification (NCBI taxonomy): domain Bacteria; kingdom Pseudomonadati; phylum Pseudomonadota; class Betaproteobacteria; order Burkholderiales; family Burkholderiaceae; genus Burkholderia; species Burkholderia sp. Bp8998. The sequence continues at coordinate 35,029 of NZ_QTQF01000021.1, read as the reverse complement.
GGGCATTCCGCTGCTGATCCCGGGCGAGCGCTTCAACAAGACGATCGTGAACTACCTGCGGTTCGCGCGCGACTTCAACGAGCGCTTCCCGGGCTTCCACACCGACATCCACGGCCTCGTCGCGGAAGAGGTGAACGGCCGCGTCGAGTACTTCGTCGACTGCGTGCGCGACTGATGGCGACGCAGGGACGAATCCGGACGATGCGCGCGGCGCTGGCCGCGCTCGTCGCCTGGGCGAGCTGGTCGGCAGGGCCGGCGGGGCAGAACGTCGCGCATGCGGAAGTGGCGGCGGCCGACCCGATCGACGTCGCGATGCGGCAGTGTCTCGCGCGGCGCGACCGGTCGTCGACGGCCGGCCAGATCCAGTGCATGGGCGAAGCGCAGCAGCAGTGGCAGGCGGTGGTGGACGGCGCGTACCAGCGCCTGTCGAACGACGCGCCGGCCGACGCGAAGCGCGGCTGGCAGGACAGCCAGCGCCGCTGGGTCACGTGGCGCAAGGATGAAATTCATCTGCTGAAGGCCGTGTACGACACGACGCGCGGCACGTCGTACGCGATGTCGAGCGCCGACATGCAGCTGCAGCCGGTGCGCGATCGCGCGTTGGCGCTGCGCGCGGCGGCCGACCGCTATGCGCCGCCGCCCGCCGCCGTGCCGGTGGCGGCCACGAGTGGTGCGCAGGGTGGTGCGATGGCGGCACCGGGCGCTGCCGCGGCAGCCGGCGGCAAGCCGCCGGCGAACGCGCCGCGCGATCCGGCGATCCGCCGCGTGCGGCCGTGCGCGCAGGATGCCGCGTGCGAGCACGCGCTGTTCGATTTGAATCGCTATTATCAGAAGCTGCGTCGCAAGATGCCCGCGCATTCGGCCGCGACGCTGGTGCGCGCGCAACGCGCGTGGGTGGCGTTCAGCGATGCGACGGCGCCGCTCGTCGGCGAGGACGGCCGCGTCGACCTGATCGGCGCGCGCATCGCGACGATGAAGCGGCTGTCGGAAACCGCCGGCAACAACTGAGGATCGCCGCGACGCCGGGGAACCGGCGCGGCAACGCAAAACGGGCACCCTCGGGTGCCCGTTTGCATGTGGAGTGCCGCGTGGCGCTTACGCGGGCTGGTGCGTGTCCAGACGGCCGAACCACGACGGCACGAGCGCAACCGCGTCGTCGAGCGACGCGAGCACGTGCAGGCTCAGCGCGACGATCTCGGGCGTCGGCGCCTTCAGGTCGGGCACGGTGACGACCGATGCGCCGGCGCCGGCGGCCGACTGCGCGCCGAAGTCGCTGTCCTCGAACGCGACGCACGCGTGCGCCGGCACGCCGAGGCGTTCGGCCGCGAGCCGGTACACGGCCGGGTCGGGCTTGCCACGCGCGACTTCATCGCCGCCCGCGATCGCGCGGAAGAACGGCAGCACGCCGACCGCGTCGAGCCGCGCACGGATCACGTCGCGCGCGGACGACGACGCGACCGCGCACGGAATGCCGGCTTGCGCGAGCGCCTCGAGCAGCGTCAGTGCGCCGGACTTCAGCGGAAACTTCGGATGGGGTTCGGGCGCGGCGAGCTGCTCGCGCACGCGGATGCGCACGGCGTCGAACGTGTCGGGGTTGCCGATCAGGCGCGCGAGGATCACCTGGCCTTCGGCGAACGAGCGGCCGACGATCTGCAGGTAGTCGATCTCGGTCAGCACGACGCCGTGCGCGTTCGACACGTCGATCCACGCGTTCATGATGGTCCGCTCGGAATCGACGAGCAGGCCGTCCATGTCGAAGAGCGCGGCGGAGAAGGTCATCGGCGGGTCCGGAAAGCGGTGAAGCGGTGAAGCGGGGCGGGCGGCGCGATGGCTGCCCGAATGAATAACGGACGCCCCGTGGCGTCCGCTCGTGACAGCGTGCTTACTTGCCGAGCGCGGCGCGCGCGGCCTCGACCGCCGCACGCACCTGATCGGGCGCGGTGCCGCCCGGGTGGTTGCGGCTCGCGACCGACCCTTCGAGCGTCAGGTAGTCGAACACGTCGTCGCCGATCAGGTGCGCGACGTTCGGCAGTTCCTGCTTCATTTCGTCGAGCGTCAGGTCGGCGAGGTCGATCCCGCGGTCGTCGCAGATCTTCACCGCGTGCGCGACGGCTTCGTGCGCGTCGCGGAACGGCAGCCCGCGCTTCACGAGGTAGTCGGCGAGGTCGGTGGCGGTCGAGAAGCCCTGCAGCGCGGCCGCGCGCATCGCGTCAGGCTTCACGGTGATGCCCGCGACCATCTCCGCGAAGATCCGCAGCGTGTCGGCGACGGTGTCGACCGTGTCGAACAGCGGTTCCTTGTCTTCCTGGTTGTCCTTGTTGTACGCGAGCGGCTGGCCCTTCATCAGCGTGAGGAGCGCCATCAGGTGGCCGTTCACGCGGCCCGTCTTGCCGCGCGCGAGCTCGGGCACGTCCGGGTTCTTCTTCTGCGGCATGATCGAGCTGCCGGTGCAGAAGCGGTCGGCGATGTCGATGAAGCCGACGCGCGGGCTCATCCACAGCACGAGTTCTTCCGAGAAACGCGACACGTGCGTCATCACGAGCGCGGATGCCGCCGTGAATTCGATCGCGAAGTCGCGATCCGACACCGCATCGAGCGAGTTCGCGCAGATGCCGTCGAAGCCGAGCGTCTTCGCCACCGCGTGACGGTCGATCGGGTAGCTGGTGCCGGCGAGCGCGGCCGCGCCGAGCGGCAGGCGGTTCACGCGGGTGCGGCAGTCGCGCATGCGCTCGGCGTCGCGCGTGAACATCTCGACGTACGCAAGCAGATGGTGGCCGAACGTGACCGGCTGCGCGACCTGCAGGTGCGTGAAGCCGGGCATGATCGTGTCCGCGTTCTGCTCCGCGAGGTCGATCAGCGCGCCGCGCAGGTCGTTCAGCAGGCCGCCGATGCGGTCGATCTCGCCGCGCAGCCACAGACGGATGTCGGTCGCGACCTGGTCGTTGCGCGAGCGGCCCGTGTGCAGGCGCTTGCCGGCGTCACCGATCAGCGCGGTCAGGCGCGCCTCGATGTTCAGGTGGACGTCCTCGAGATCCAGCTGCCATTCGAATTCGCCGCGCTCGATCTCGCCCTTGATCTGCGTCATCCCGCGTTCGATCGCGGCGAGGTCGTCGGCGCTGATGATCTTCTGCGCCGCGAGCATGCTGGCGTGCGCGAGCGAGCCGGCGATGTCGACGAGCGCGAGGCGCTTGTCGAAAAACACCGACGACGTGTAGCGCTTGACCAGCTCCGACATCGGTTCCGAGAAGCGGGCCGACCAGGCCTCGCCCTTTTTGTGCAGTTGGGACGTCATGGCGATTCTTCGAAGGGGAGTTGGGCGGCGTGCGCCGCCGAGGGAATCCCGCAATTCTAGCATTCGCGGGGCCGGCGGCCGGCCTTCGCCGGCGCGGGCCGTCGGCGGCGCCTGTTCCCGTCGTTGGCGGGAGCGGGCCCTAGTCGCGCACGAGGACGACCAGCTTCAGGTCCTCGCGGTGCGCGGGCTTCAGCGTGATCTGCTGGTACACGAGACGGCCGTCGGCCGGATGGTCGAATTCGCGCAGGCCGCCTTCGCGCTCGAACACGTCCTGCGACGCCCAGTACTGCGCGAATGCATCGCTGCCGGCCATCAGCGCGTCGATCAGCGCGCGGGTCGGCGCGTCGGCGAGGTGGCGGATCGAGTCCGCACGGAATTCCGCCGCGAGCCGGCGCGCGCGGGTTTCCCAGTCGACGATCAGCGTGCGCGCGGCCGGCGCCATGAACGTGAAGCGCAGCAGGTTGCGGTCGTGCTCGCCGTCGAGCCAGCCCGTGAACAGCGCGGCGGCCGGCGCGTTCCATGCGAGGGCGTTCCATTGCCGGTCGAGCACGTACGCCGGCGTGGCGATCGCGGCGACGGTTGCGGCGAGCGTCGGCGGCAAGTCGCCGGCCGCGACGTCGGGCTCGGCCGGATCGCGCTGCGCGGCCAGCTCGAACAGGTATGCGCGCTCGGCCTTCGACAACTGCAGCGCGACGGCGATCCGCGCGAGCGCATCGGCCGACGCGGACACCGGGCGGCCCTGCTCGATCCACGTGTACCAGGTCGGGCTGACGCCGCACAGCTGCGCGACTTCCTCGCGCCGCAGGCCCGGCGTGCGGCGGCGCGGGCCGGGCGGCTGGCCGACGGCCTGCGGCGACAGCCGTTCGCGGTGCGCGCGGATGAATTCGCCGAGTGCGCGGGCGGGCGTCGCGTCGAGGGGCGGGGTCGGGGCGGAGGACGGCTGGTTCATGCGGAAACGGCTGAAACGACTGAATCGACGGAAAGGGGCGCCGGGGGCGCGACGAAGATCGTGGCAGGGATCAGGCAGGTGTAACAAATACCAGAATAACTGCTTAACTTGTACTGGTACAAGCGCGGCCCTATTGTAGCGATTCGCGCGCTGGCAGGCAGCGCGCGCCCCACCCAAGGAAGGAGCGAACGATGAAACACCACGACCAGGTCGCCGACGCATTCGGCACGACGGCAGCCGCCTACCTGACGAGCACGGTCCACGCGACGGGTGCCGATCTGCAGGCGCTGGCCGACGCCGTGCGCGCGACGCCCGAGGCCGCGGTGCTCGATCTCGGTTGCGGCGCGGGCCACGCGAGCTTCGCGGTCGCACCGCATGTGCGCGACGTGGTCGCGTACGATCTCGCCGCGCCGATGCTTGCGACCGTCGACGCCGCCGCGCGCGAGCGCGGGCTCGCGAACATCCGCACGCAGCAGGGGCCGGCCGAGCGGCTGCCGTTCGCCGCGGGCACCTTCGACTGGGTGATCAGCCGGATGAGCGCGCATCACTGGCACGACGTGCGCGCGGCGCTCGCCGAGGTCCGCCGCGTGCTGAAGCCGGGCGGCCGCGTGTTGATGATCGACATCGCGGGCAACGACCATCCGCTGCTCGACACGTATCTGCAGGCCGCGGAAGTGTTGCGCGACGCGTCGCACGTGCGCGACTACCGCGCCGACGAATGGCTCGCGATGTTCCGCGGCGCCGGGTTCGACGCGCACGTGCAGAGCCGCTGGCGCCTGCCGATCGATTTCGATACGTGGGTCGAGCGGATCCGCACGCCGGCCGACAGCGTCGCGGGCATCCGTGCGCTGTGGGTGCATGCGCCCGACGAGGTGCGCGGCTACTACGCGGTGCAGCTGGATGGATCGTTCGAGCACGATGCGTTGCTGATCGACGCGCAGTAAGCACGCGGCGCGTCGGCCGTTGCGTTCGCGCCTCTCGATGAAAAAAGCCGCGATACGCGTGCATTGCGTATCGCGGCTTTCGTTTCGCGATGCCGGCGCGGCGCGGGGCAGGCCCGTGCCGCGCGCGGATCAGCCCGTGTTGCGCAGGCCGGCCGCGATCCCGTTGATGGTCAGGTGAATCCCGCGGCGCAGCCGCGCGTTCGTGTCGCCCGCGCGGTGACGCTTGATCAGCTCGACCTGCAGGTGGTTCAACGGATCGAGATACGGGAAGCGGTTCTTGATCGAGCGCGCGAGCAGCGGGTTGGTCGCGAGGCGGCCTTCGTGCCCGGTGATTTCCTCGAGTGCCTGCGACGTGCGCTCCCATTCCGCGACGATCCGCTCGAACACGTGCTTGCGCAGCTTGCGGTCGGCGACCAGCTGCGCGTAGCGCGACGCGACCGCGAGATCGGTCTTCGCGAGCACCATGTCCATGTTCGACAGCAGGTTCGCGAAGAACGGCCAGGTCTTGTTCATCTTCTTGAGCAGCGCGACGCGCTTCGTGCGCTCGACCGCGTCCTGCGCGCCGTCGAGATACGCGCTCACCGCGCTGCCGAAGCCGTACCAGCCCGTCAGCAGCAGCCGGCACTGGCCCCACGAGAAGCCCCACGGAATCGCGCGGAGATCCTCGATCTTGCGGTGCTTCGGATCCTGCAGCTTGCGCGAGGCCGGGCGGCTGCCGATGTTCAGCTCGGCGATCTCGGTGATCGGCGTCGACGAGAAGAAGTAGTCGGTGAAGCCGGGCGTTTCATAGACGAGCGCGCGATACGCCGCCATCGCGGCGTCGGACAGCGTCTGCATCGTGGCTTCGAACGCGGGCAACTGCGCGGGCGCGTTCGATTGCGGCAGCAGCGACGCCTCGAGCGTCGCGGCGACCACCGTCTCGAGGTTGCGCCGGCCGATCTCGGGGTTCGCGAACTTGCTCGCGATCACCTCGCCCTGTTCGGTCAGGCGGATCTGGCCGTTCACGGTGCCCGGCGGCTGCGACAGGATCGCCTGGTAGGTCGGGCCGCCCCCGCGGCCGACCGTGCCGCCGCGGCCGTGGAACAGGCGCAGCGTGATCTTGCGGTCGCGGAACAGGTCGACGAGCGCGAGTTCCGCACGATACAGCTCCCAGTTCGACGTCAGGAAGCCGCCGTCCTTGTTGCTGTCCGAGTAGCCGAGCATCACTTCCTGCTCGGCACCCTGGTGCGCGATCACCGCGTCGACGCCCGGCAGTGCGAAGTATTCGCGCATGATGCGCGCGGCGTCGCGCAGGTCGGGGATCGTCTCGAACAGCGGAATCACCATCAGGCCGTTCTTCGCATGGCCGCCGAGCACGCCGTCGAGCAGGCCCGTTTCCTTCTGCAGCAGCAGCACCTCGACGAGGTCGCTGACGGTTTCCGTGTGCGAGATGATGTAGTTGCGCACAGCACGCGCGCCGAACTGCGCGCGCACCTCGCGGGCCTTCTCGAACACGCCGAGCTCGCTCTGCGCGAGCGCCGAGTATTCGAGGTACGGCGAGCGCAGCGGGCGCGGATCGGCGAGCGCGGCCAGCAGCACGCGCAGCTTGTCCTCCTCGGCGAGCGCCGCGTAGTCGGCTTCGACACTAGCGCGCGCGAACAGCTCGGCGACCACGGCTTCGTGGATGTCCGAGCTCTGGCGCAGGTCGATGCTCGCGAGGTGGAAGCCGAACACCTCGGCCGCGCGCACGAGCGGCGTGAGGCGCGGTGCGGCGAGCGACGCGCCGTGGTGTTCGTCGAGCGACGCGGTCAGCACCTTCAGGTCGGCGACGAACGCTTCGGAATCCGCATACGGAATCGCGCGCACGGGCGGTGCGCCGCGGCCCGCGCTGCGCACCGGCACCGTGCCTTCGCCGAGCCGCACGCGCGCGCTCGCGGCGAGCCGCGTATAGATGCCGATCAGCGCGCGGCGATACGGTTCGTCGACGCGGTGCGGCGACTGGTCGGGCGATGCGGCGGCGAGCGCCTTCACGGCGTCGTTCGCGCCGACCAGCAGGTTCGACACCGACAGCTCGGCGCCGAGCTTGTGCACCTGTTCCAGATAGTGTTCGAAGATCACCGCGGCCTGGCGGTTGATCGCTTCGTCGAGCGTCGGGGCGGTCACGTTCGGGTTGCCGTCGCGATCGCCGCCGATCCAGCTGCCCATCTGGAAGAACGCCGGCACGCGCGCGGACAGGCCGTGCTCGGCGAGCGCGGCCTCGATGTCGCCGTACAGCGCGGGCAGTTCGTCGAGGAACGTCGCGCGGTAGTACGACAGCGCGTTCTCGATCTCGTCGCCGACCGTCAGGCGCGAGTCGCGCAACATGCGGGTCTGCCACAGCGCGGTCACGCGCGCGCGCAGCATCGATTCGTTGTACGCGCGTTCGCGCGCCGTCAGCGGCTGGTCGCGCTCGGCGAGCAGGCGCGCGATGTCGTGCTGCGCGTCGAGGATGCTCTTGCGCTGCACTTCGGTCGGGTGCGCGGTCAGCACCGGCACGATCAGCGCATCGTCGAAGAAGCGCTGCAGCAGGCGCTTCGACGCGTTGCCGGTCGTCTTCAGCTGCTCGAGCGCGTATGCGACGGTGCCGGGCTGCGGCGCGGAGCCGGCCAGCGCGTGGATGCGGCGGCGGCGGTTGTGGTGGCGGTCTTCCGCGATGTTCGCGAGGTGCGAGAAATAGCTGAACGCGCGCACGACGCTCACCGTCTGCTCCGGCGTCAGCTTGCGCAGCTTCTTCTCGAGCGTCTGCGCGGCCTCGCTGTCGTCCTCGCGGCGAAACTTCACCGCGGTCTGGCGAATCGTCTCGACGACGTCGAACACGGTGTCGCCTTCCTGTTCGCGCACCACGTCGCCGAGCAGGCGGCCGAGGTAGCGGATGTCCTCGAACAGCGGACCGTCCTTGTCCTCGCGCGTGCGGGTGCCGGGCTTCGCCGCGCCGGTCTTGCGGGCAGCCGGGCCGGCGGGCTTGATCGCGCGTTTTGTCTGACGTATCGGGTCTTTCGGTTTCGTTGCCGTTTTCGCACGGCCGTTCGCGGCGGTGGCGAGGGTGCCCGTCGGGGCGTCGGGGGAGGGCAAGGCAGCATTGCGGCGCACGGTACGCGCCGATCCGGAAGACTTCACGATGGGTTTCCTTGCGAAAGCTCGAGTCAAAAGGGACTGCGGGGACTGCGGAAACTACGGGAACTGCGGTCAAGCAACCAGCTGGGTGCGGCACATCCGCGCATCGGTGTCGCCGCTCGCGCCGAAGCACGGCGGGCGCAGGCTCCGGGCCCGGGCGGGCCGAAGCGTGCGTGCTACCATTGTTCGATCTTCAATCCCGTCCTTCGATGTTCCAGCAATGAATTCCGAGACTCTTTCGGCATCCGCCCCCGCGACGCTGACGATTGCTTCGCGCGAGAGCCGCCTGGCGATGTGGCAAGCCGAACACGTGCGTGATGCGCTGCGCAAATTATATCCAGCTTGTGACGTGAAAATCCTCGGGATGACGACCCGTGGCGATCAGATTCTCGATCGGACGCTGTCGAAGGTCGGCGGCAAGGGCCTGTTCGTGAAGGAGCTGGAGAATGCGCTTGCCGACGGCCGCGCCGACCTGGCCGTGCATTCGCTGAAGGACGTGCCGATGGCGCTGCCCGACGGCTTCGCGCTCACCGCGATCATGGCGCGCGAGGATCCGCGCGACGCATTCGTGTCGAACGACTACGCGTCGCTCGACGCGCTGCCGGCCGGCGCGGTCGTCGGCACGTCGAGCCTGCGCCGCGAGGCGATGCTGCGTGCGCGTTATCCGCACTTGAACGTGCTGCCGCTGCGCGGCAACCTCGACACGCGCCTGTCGAAGCTCGATCGCGGCGATTACGCGGCGATCATTCTTGCGGCCGCTGGCCTGAAGCGTCTTGGCCTCGAAACGCGGATCCGTGCACTGATCGACGTCGAGGACAGCCCGCCGGCCGCCGGCCAGGGCGCGCTCGGCATCGAGATCGCCGCGCACCGCACGGACGTCGCCGGATGGCTCGCGCCGCTGCACGACCCGCAGACCGCGCTCGCGGTCGAGGCCGAGCGGATGGTGTCGCGCGCGCTCGGCGGCAGCTGCGAGGTGCCGCTTGCCGCGCACGCGGTGTGGCGCGCGGGCGAGTTGTACCTGACGGGCCGCGTGTCGACGACCGACGGCCAGCGCGTGCTGACCGCCGAGGAGTGCGGCGCCGTCATGACCGTCGCCGACGCGCTCGCGCTCGGCCGCGCGGTGTCCGACGAGCTCGAGGCGCAGGGCGCGCTCGACATCGTCAAGGCACTGCTCGCCGGCTCGCAGGCCGGCAAGGGCGACGCCTGATGGCGGGCGGCGCGCGCGTGTTCACCGCCGTCCTGACGCGCCCGGACGGCCAGTCGGCCGCGCTCGCGGCCCAGCTGGCCGACGCCGGTTGCGACGTGCTCGAATTCCCGCTGATCGACATCGCGCCGGTCGACGATCCGGCGCCGCTCGACGCCGCGTTCGCGGCGCTCGCCGACTACGCGCTCGTGATCTTCGTGTCGCCGAACGCGATCGACCGCGCGCTCGCGCAGTACGGTGCGATCTGGCCGAATGCGCTGCCGGTCGGCGTCGTCGGCCCCGGCAGCGTCGCGGCGCTCGAGCGCCACGGCATCGCGGCGCCCGCGCATCGCGTGATCGCGCCGCAGGCGCCCGCCGACGGCGGCGTCCCGCATTACGATTCGGAAAGCCTGTTCGCGAGCATCGAGACCGCGTTCGGCGGCACGCCGGCGCTGGCGGGCAAGCGCGTGCTGATCGTGCGCGGCGACGGCGGGCGCGAATGGCTCGCCGAGCGGCTGCGCGAAGCCGGCGCGGACGTCACGCTCGCCGCCGCGTATCGACGCGTCGTGCCCGAGCCACGCATCGGCGCGTGGGAGCGCGTGCATGCGCTGCTCGCCGGCGCGCCGCACGCGTGGCTCGTCACGAGCTCGGAGGGCGTGCGCAACCTGCACGAACTCGCGCGCACGCACCTGAACGACGCCGAGATCGACGCGCTGAAGCATGCGCCGCTCGTGACGCCGCACCCGCGCATCGAGCAGACCGCGCGCGCACTGGGTTTTGATAGGATTACGCTGACCGGCGCGGGCGATGAGCGCATCGTCCGCGCGTTTCGAACGATGGCCGACGAGGCCGTCCAACCGGCGACAGCCGCACCGGTGACTAAACGCATGACAGATACCAACGATTCCAAAAGCGTCGCTTCCCAGCCGGCCGCTGCATCCGCACCGCCGTCCCGTCCTGCCTATATGGGCGCCGAACCGCCCGCGCGCCGCGGCGGCAGCGCGGCGCTGTGGTTCGTCGTCGTCGTGCTCGGCTGCGCGGCGGGCGTCGGCGGCTATGCGCTGAACCGCAAGGTCGACCGGCTCGACGATTCGTTCGTCGCACGCCAGAAGGCGCTCGATGCGCAGACGGCCGAAACCCGCATGAAGACCGAGCAGGCGCTCGCGGGCACGCACCAGGTCGACACGCAACTCGCGCAGCTCGACGGCAAGCTCGCCGACGCGCAGAGCGCGCAGCAGGCGCTGCAGCAGCAATACCAGGATCTGTCGCGCAACCGCGATGCGTGGATGCTCGAGGAAGTCGACCAGATGCTGTCGAGCGCGAGCCAGCAGCTGCAGCTCACCGGCAACACGCAGCTCGCGCTGATCGCGCTGCAGAATGCCGATGCGCGCCTCGCGACGTCGCAGAGCGCGCAGGCCGTCACGGTGCGCAAGGCGCTCGCGCAGGACATCGAGACGCTGAAGGCCGCGCCGTCGGCCGACCTCACGGGCCTCGCGATCAAGCTCGACGACGCGATCGCGAAGATCGACGCGCTGCCGCTGTCGGGTGAGGCGATCGTCCCGCACGCGGCGCCGAAGGCCGCGCCGGCCGACGCCGCGTCGCCGGTGGCAGCCGACACGCCGCGCTGGAAGGTGTGGTGGCATGACTTCTCGGCCGGGCTCGGCGAGCAGCTGAAGGGCCTCGTGCAGGTGCGCCGGATCGACAATGCCGACGCGATGCTCGCGTCGCCCGACCAGGGCTACTTCGTGCGTGAGAACGTGAAGCTGCGCCTGCTCACCGCGCGGCTGTCGCTGCTCGCACGTAACGACGGCGCGATGAGGGCCGACCTGCACGCCGCGCAGGCGTCGCTCGGCAAGTATTTCGACCAGGCATCGAAGGATACGCAATCCGTCGAGGACTTGCTCAAGCAGGTCGACGGCGCATCGCTGACGGTCGCGGTGCCGAATCTGAACACGAGCCTGAACGCCGTTCAGCAGTTCAAGAGCCGGGGGTAACGATGACGCTTCGAGGAATCGTCTGGCTCGCGATCCTGTTCGCGATCGCTGCGGCACTCGCCACCGTCGGCCATTTCGACGCGGGGCAGGTGCTGCTCGTCTATCCGCCGTACCGGATCGACGTGTCGCTGAACCTGTTCGTGATCGCCATCGTCGTGCTGTTCATCGTCGTGTACGCGCTGCTGCGCATCGTGCGCAACATCTGGCGCATGCCGCAGCGGGTCGCCGCCTATCGTGCGCGTTCGCGCAACGAGAAGGCGCAGGCGTCGCTGCGCGATGCGATCGCGAACCTGTACGCGGGCCGCTTCTCGCGTGCCGAGAAGGCCGCGCGCGACGCGCTCGCGGTCGACGCGAACCAGGGTGCCGCGAGTCTCGTCGCGGCCACCGCCGCGCACCGGATGCACGAGTACACGCGCCGCGACGACTGGCTGTCGAAGGTCGACGCGCCCGAGTGGCAGGATGCACGGCTGCTCGCCGCGGCCGACATGCGCGCGGATGCGCGCGATGCCGACGGCGCGCTCGCCGCGCTGGCCGACCTGCAGGCGGGCGGCAAGCGCATCCACGCGCAGCAGGTCGCGCTGCGCGCGCAGCAGCAGTTGAAGAACTGGGCCGAGGTGCTGAAGCTCGCGAAGGCGCTCGAGAAGCGCGAGGCGCTGCATCCGGCCGCGGCTGTCCGGTTGCGCCAGCAAGCGGCGGAGAATCTGCTGCGCGAACGCCGGCACGACCCGGACGCGCTGCTCGAGGTGTGGCAGTCGTTGTCGCCGCTCGAACGCCAGTCGCCGCGCCTGGCCGATCTCGCGGCCGACCTGCTGGTGGCGCTCGAGCGTCGCACCGAAGCGCGTCGCATCGTCGAGGACGCGCTCGCGCACAACTGGGATGCGCGCCTGCTGCGCCGCTATCCGGACACGGCCGGCGGCGATGCGCTGCCGCTGATCCAGAAGGCCGAAGGGTGGAAGAAGGATCACCCGGACGATGCCGACCTGCTGTTCGCGCTCGGCCGTCTCTGCCAGCAGCAGCAGCTGTGGGGCAAGGCGCAGTCGTTCCTCGAAGCCGCGCTGAAGCAGGCCGACAACGAGGCGCTGAAGGTGCGTGCGCACCGTGCGCTCGCCCGCCTGTTCGAGCATCTCGGCGAAACCGACAAGGCGGCGAAGCACTACCGCGAAAGCGCGCTCGCGATCACCGTGGTCTGACGCGGCGGCGCTTGCCCGCCGCGCGTAAAAAAGCCCCGAACGCCGGATGGCCTTCGGGGCTTTTCTCATTGGGTCCCGGCTTGCCGGGCCGGACGCGCTGCGTGCGGAGCCGGCGCGGCAGGCCGTCCTCGTTCGCGACGAACCCCACCGCTGCGCGTCGCGTCACTTGTCGACGAGCCGCTTCGGCACCGACAGCGCGAGCAGCCCGCCGAGCACGAGAAACCCGGCGAGCATGTACATGCCCGCGTCGTTGGCGCCCGTCGCCTGCTTGAGCCAGCCCATCAGGTACGGGCTCAGGAAGCCCGCGAGGTTGCCGATCGAGTTGATCATCGCGATGCCCGCCGCGGCAGCCGTGCCGCCGAGAAACGCGGTCGGCAGGCTCCAGAACAGCGGCAGCGTCGTCAGGATGCCCATCGTCGCGAGCGTGAGCCCGAGCATCGCGAGCGCCGTCTGGTGCGCCCAGATCACCGACAGCACGAGTCCGAGCGCACCGAACGCGGCCGGAATCGCAAGGTGCCAGCGTCGTTCGCGGCGCTTGTCCGCGCTGCGCGCGATCAGGATCATCGCGACCACCGCCGCCGCATACGGAATCGCCGACAGCAGGCCGATCATGAACGTGTCGGTCACGCCGGTCGCCTTGATGATCGTCGGCAGCCAGAAGCCGACGCCGTACAGCCCCATCACGAACGAGAAGTAGATGAGCGCCATCAGCCACACGCGCGGGCTCGCCATCACCGCGCCTAGCGGCAGGTCTTCCTTGGTCGCTTCCTCCGCGTCGACGTTGCGCGCGAGCAGCGCCTTTTCGTCGTCGGTGAGCCATTTGGCCTTCGCGATCCGGTCGTCGAGCGCGAAGAACACCAGCACGCCGGCCAGCACCGACGGGATCCCTTCGAGCAGGAACAGCCATTGCCAGCCGTGCCAGCCGCTCACACCGTTGAACGCCTTCAGGATGAAGCCGGAGATCGGGCCGCCGATCACGCCGGACAGCGCGACGGCCGTCATGAAGAACGTCGTCATCCGGCCGCGCCGGTGCGCGGGATACCAGTAGGTGAGGTACAGGATCACGCCGGGGAAGAAGCCGGCTTCGGCGACGCCGAGCAGGAAGCGCATCACGTAGAACATCGCGGGCGTCGTGACGAACATCGTCAGGATCGAGATCACGCCCCACGTCGCCATGATGCGCGCGATCCAGACGCGCGCGCCGACCTTGTGCAGGATGATGTTGCTCGGGACTTCGAACAGGAAGTACCCGAAGAAGAAGATCCCGGCGCCGAGCCCGTAGACCGTGTCGCTGAGATTCAGGTCGCTCGCCATCTGCAGCTTCGCGAAGCCGACGTTCACGCGGTCGAGATACGCGACCACGTAGCACAGCAGCAGGAGCGGCGTGAGCCGCCAGGACACCTTGCGGTAGGTTGCTTCCTCGAATGCGCCGGACGAGCCCGGCAGCGACTGCGTCGATGTTGCCATGTTGTCTCCTGTCATTTCTTGTCTTGTCTTGTCATGGACCGGATCGGGCGCGCAGGCGACCGATCCGGTGTCGTACGAGCAATGCCGATGCGTGGATGCGGCGCCGGCCGGCGAAGCCGGCGCGGCGCAAATCACGGCCGTGCGGTTAGATGCAGCGCCCGCCGTCGACTTCGAGACAGACGCCGGTGATGAACTCGGCTTCGTCGGATGCGAGGTACAGCGCTGCGTTCGCGATGTCCTGCGGCGTCGAGAAGCGGCCGAGCGGAATCGTCGCCAGGAACCGGCGGCGATTCTCCGGCGTGTCCTCGCAGCCCATGAACTCGGTCATCAGGCCCGTCTCGCCGAGCACCGGGTTGATGCAGTTCACGCGGATCCGGTCGGCGCCGAGCTCGGCCGCGAGCGACTTGCTCGCGGTGATCATCGCGCCCTTCGTGCTGTTGTACCAGACGAGGCCCGGGCGCGGCCGCACGCCGGCCGTCGACGCGACGTTCACGAACACGCCGCCGCCCTGCGTGCGGAAATACGGAACGAAGATCTGCACGCTCCAGAACAGGCTCTTCATGTTGACGGCGTACACGCGGTCGAACTCGGCTTCGGTCACGTCGAGCACCGGCTTGTTGCGGTGCGTGGTGCCGGCGTTGTTCACGACGATCTGCACCGAATGGAAATCGTCGAGCGAGGCCTGCAGCAGCGCGCGCCAGTCGTCGTCTTTCGATACGTCGCCCGCGACCGCGATCGCCTTGCCGCCCGCCAGCGCGATCTCGCTCGCGACGCGCTCGGCCGCCGCACCGTTCAGGTCGTTGACGACGACGTTCGCGCCTTCGCGCGCATAGGTCTTCGCGATGCCTTCGCCGAAGCCCGAACCGCCGCCCGTGACGATGGCCGTCTTGCCGCTCAACCGCATGGTGTGTCTCCTGTGTTGGAAGAATGCCGGGTGTTTCGCCGCGCGGCCGGTCGGGTTCGTCTGGTTCAGCCGTGCCGGATCGCGATCGTCTTCAGCGTCGTGAAGCCGTACAGCGCCTCGAAGCCTTTCTCGCGGCCGTGACCCGAGTGGCCGACGCCGCCGAACGGCAGCTCGACGCCGCCGCCCGCGCCGTAGTTGTTGATGAACACCTGTCCTGCACGCAGGCGGCGCGCGAGACGCAGCTGGCGCGCGCCGTCGCGGGTCCAGATGCCCGCGACGAGGCCGTACGGCGTGCCGTTCGCGAGTGCGACCGCTTCGTCTTCGTCGACGAACCGCATCGCGGCAAGCACCGGGCCGAACACTTCCTCCTGCGCGAGCCGGTGCGACGGCGGCACGTCGCGCAGCAGCGCGGGCGCCTGGTAGAAGCCGCTTTCGGGCGCATCGGCGACGACCTGGCCGTGCCCGGCCATCGGAATGCCGTCGTGCTGCGCGTCGGACAGGAAATCCCACACGCGCTGTTGCTGCTTCGCATTGATCAGCGGGCCGCAATCGAGATCCGCGCGGCTCGGGCCGACCCGCAGCCCGTTGAAGGCGGTGGCGAGCCGTTCGACGAGCGGCTCGTAGACCGCCCGCTCGATCAGCACGCGGCTGCCGGCCGAACAGGTCTGCCCGCCGTTCTGCACGATCGCCGACACGAGCACCGGCAGCGCCGCCTCGAGATCGGCATCGGCGAACACGATCTGCGGCGACTTGCCGCCGAGCTCGAGCGTGACGGGCACGTGGTTCTCCGCGGCCATCTGCGTGACCAGCTTGCCGGTCGCGGGCGAACCCGTAAACGAGATGTGGTCGATGCCGGGATGGCGCGCGAGCGCGGCGCCGGCTTCATGGCCGTAGCCGGTGACGACGTTGAGCGCACCGGCCGGCAGCCCGGCTTCGGCGGCCAGTTCGGCCACGCGCAGCACCGACAGGCACGCATCCTCGGCCGGTTTCACGACGCATGCATTGCCGGCCGCAAGCGCCGCGCCGACGCTGCGCCCGAAGATCTGCATCGGGTAGTTCCACGGCACGATGTGGCCGGTGACGCCGTGCGGCTCGCGCACCGTCAGCACCGTGTAGCCGGCCTGATAGGGAAGGGTTTCGCCGTGCAGTTTGTCGGCGGCGCCTGCGTAGAACTCGAAGTAGCGCGCGAGCGCGGCGGCGTCGGCGCGAGCCTGTTTCAGCGGCTTGCCGGTGTCGCGCGCCTCGATCGCGGCGAGTTCCTCGAGATGGTCGGCGACGCGCGCCGACAGCCGCATCAGCACGCGGCCGCGCTCCGCGGCGCTCGCCGCGCCCCACGGGCCCGCGAACGCGTCGCGGGCCGCGGCGACCGCGCGCTCGATGTCGGGCGCCGTGCCGCGCGCGATCGACGCGAACGCCTGGCCGTCGGACGGATCGACGACCGGAATCGTCTCCAGTTGCGCCGGCAACGTCCATTCGCCCGCGATGAAGTGCTTCGCTTCTTCCATGCCTGCTCCTGTCTTCGCGTTCGCGGCATCGTGCCTGCGCACCGCTGCCGGATCACGCTGCGTCGGGTTCGGTGGCCGGACATCCGGAACGATTATCGCGCCGATCGTCATCCGGACGCCACCGGTCGATTGGCTATAATGGCGCATTCCCTGCGGGGACGCCCGCGGCGGTGCATCGGCCGCGGCGCCCTGTCCCGAATTCCCATCGACCAACAGAGAGCGCTATGAGCTTCAATCATGTTCCGGCCGGCAAGGACCTGCCGCACGATTTCAACGTGATCATCGAGATCCCCGCGCAAAGCGATCCGGTGAAGTACGAGGCGGACAAGGAGCTGGGTCTCCTCGTCGTCGACCGTTTCATCGGTACCGGCATGCGCTACCCGGTGAACTACGGCTACATCCCGCAGACGCTGTCGGGCGACGGCGATCCGGTCGACGTGCTGGTGATCACGCCGTTCCCGCTGCTGGCCGGCTCGATCGTGCGTTCGCGCGTGCTCGGCATGCTGCAGATGACCGACGAGTCGGGCGTCGACGCGAAGCTGGTCGCCGTGCCGCACGACAAGGTCTGCCCGATGACGGCGAACCTGAAGTCGATCGACGACGTGCCCGAGTACCTGAAGGACCAGATCAAGCACTTCTTCGAGCAATACAAGGCGCTCGAGAAGGGCAAGTGGGTGAAGGTCGAAGGCTGGGCCGGCATCGACGCCGCGCACAAGGAAATCGCCGACGGCGCCGCGAACTACAAGAAGTAAGCCGGCGGACCGGCCTCACGGCCGGTTCGATCGGAACACCAACCGCGCGTGTCTCCTCAGGAGGCCGCGCGGTTTTGTTTTGTGCGCTGCGTGGCGCGGGTGGTGGCTTTCTTGCGGGAGGGAGCGGGCAGGGTGTTCGCACTCGGTGCGGCCTTCGCGCGTTTCGCACCCGTTGCGCGGCGCGCGGGGGCAGCGACGGCCTGGATGAGTTTGGCCGCGGCCTTTGCCGGCTTTGGCGCCGTTGCGGCGCGTCCGGGCTTCTCGGTTTTCGTGGCCTTGGACCTTGTTCCGGCAGTTCCCGTCTTCGCGGCTTTCCCGACGGCCTTTTCCGTGTCGGCCGGCTGCGTCGCCATGTCGGCACGCTTCGCCTTCACCTTCACGTTCTTCTTTTCGCGTGTGCCGTCCTGCAGCCCGGCGTCATCGACGTTTCCGTCGATCGACATCCCGGCCGGCAACACCGATTCGAGCGTCCGGATCCCGGCCGCCAGTTCTCGCTTTTGCGCGGCCGTGAGCCGCTTCACCCAGTACTCGGCGCGCGACGCGATCGACCGGTCGGGCAGCGGGAACGACGCGAGCACCGTGCGCGGCTTGCGCGAGCGTGTGTAGCGCGCGCCCTTGCCGGATGCATGCTCGTCGAAGCGCGCGGCGACGTCGGTCGTGATGCCCGTGTAGACGCTGTCGTCGGCGCACTCGATCAGATACAGAAACCAGGACATGGGAAGGCGGCGGGATGCGAAGCCGCCAGTGTCTCAGAAATGGCGGCGGCCGCCGCGAAAGACGCGATGCGCGCGAGCCGTCACGTGCCGCGCCGGAACGGATCGTGTTCGCGCAACTCGTCGACGTACGCGTGGATATGCTCGGTCTCGCGTTCGAGAAAGCGCGCGACCGCATCGGCAAACGCCGGGTGCGCGAGCCAGTGCGCGGAATGCGTGACGGTCGGCAGGAAGCCGCGCGCGAGCTTGTGCTCGCCTTGCGCACCGCCCTCGAACGTGTCGAGTCCGGCCTCGATGCAGAACTCGAGCAACTGGTAGTAGGCCGTTTCGAAATGCAGGCAGGGCACGTGTTCGAGCGCGCCCCAGTAGCGGCCGTACAGCGTGCCGCCGCTGCCGTTCGCACCGCGACGGTAGACCGCGAGCGAGCTCGCGATCGGCTGTCCGTCGGCTTCGGCGATCACGAGCAGCAGGTTCTCCGGCATCGTCGCGCCGATCGTGCGGAAGAAGTCGAGATTCAGGTACGGGCTCGAATAGTGCTCGCGGTAGGTCTGCCGGTAGCAGCGCGAGAAGAAGCGCCAGTCTGCGTCGGTGATCTGCTCACCGGCGAGGCGCCGGAACGTGACGCCGGCATCGCGCACCTTGCGCCGTTCCGCGCGGATGTTCTTGCGCTTCTTCTGTTCGAGCGTGCCGAGGAAGTCGTCGAAGTCGCGGTAGCCGTCGTTGAGCCAGTGGAACTGCACGCCTTCGCGCAACATCATTCCCATCGACTCGAGCAGTCGCGCTTCGTCGCCGGTCGGGAACAGCACGTGCAGCGACGACACGTCGCTCTGCTCGGCGAACGCGAGCAGCGTGGCCGCGAGCTGGCGGCGCGCGTCATCGTTGGCCGCGAGCAGGCGCGTGCCCTGCACGGGCGTGAACGGCACCGCGCACAGCAGCTTCGGGTAGTAGGGCAGGTTGTTGCGCTGGTACGCGTCGGCCCACGCCCAGTCGAACACGTATTCGCCGTACGAATGCTGCTTCGCGTAGACGGGCGCGGCGGCCGCGAGCCGGCCCGTGCGCGCGTCGGTCAGCGTGACGAAGTGCGGCGACCAGCCGGTGTCGTCGACCGCGCAGCGCGCGACGTGCAGCGCGTCGAGGAATTCGTGGCGCAGGAACGGCGTCGGCTGCGCGTCGCGTTCGAGCAGCGCGTTCCATTCGTCGGCCGGTACCTCCGCGGGGGACGACAGGATGCCCGTGCGATAATCGATGCGTTCGTGTTTCAAGCGTGAATCCGTACTGTTGGATGCCGCCGGATGCGTGCCGCCGTGGCCCGCGTCCGGGACGATTTCGTCAGCCGTTCAGGGCGCGCCGCCGGGCTGCGCCGATCCCGTCATGAAGACCCGACTCGCTCTCGCCCAGATCAACGTCACCGTCGGCGATTTCGCCGGCAACGTCGCGCGAATCGTCGCGGCCGCCCGCGCCGCGCACGACGATGGTGCGCACCTGATGATCGCGCCCGAACTCGCGCTGTCCGGCTATCCGCCGGAAGACCTGCTGCTGCGGCCCGCGTTCTACTCGGCGGCGGCCGCCGCGCTCGACGCGCTCGCCGATGCGCTGCGTGCGTTCGACGGGCTCGCGGTGCTGGTCGGTCATCCGCTGCGGAGCGCGGGCGCCGATGCGCCGGGCGGCGATCCGCACGCGCCAGCCGTCGATGGTAATGCAAACCGCCCGATCGAGCGCGGCGTGCCGCCGAGCGACACCTACAACGCGGTGTCGCTGATCGTCGGCGGCGAGATCGTCGGCACCTACCGCAAGCAGGACCTGCCGAACGCCG
The DNA here is from genome assembly GCF_003854235.1 of Burkholderia sp. Bp8998. Taxonomy (NCBI): domain Bacteria; kingdom Pseudomonadati; phylum Pseudomonadota; class Betaproteobacteria; order Burkholderiales; family Burkholderiaceae; genus Burkholderia; species Burkholderia sp. Bp8998. The sequence continues at coordinate 15,191 of NZ_QTQF01000021.1, read as the reverse complement.
ACGTGTTCGACGAGAAGCGCTACTTCGCGACGGACACCGAGCCGCTCGTGTTCGAGCTGAACGGCGTCAAATACGGCGTGATCATCTGCGAGGACGCATGGCATGCGTCGGCCGCGCAGATCGCGAAGGCCGCCGGCGCACAGGTGCTGCTGATCCCGAACGGTTCGCCGTACCACATGAACAAGGAAGCGCTGCGCATCGACATCCTGCGCGCGCGGATCCGCGAAACCGGGCTGCCGATGGTCTACGTGAACCTCGTCGGCGGCCAGGACGAGCTCGTGTTCGACGGCGGCTCGTTCGTGCTCGACGCGCAGGGCACGCTCGTCGCGAAGATGCCGCAGTTCGACGAAGGGCACGCGATCGTCGAGTTCGACGGGGCACGCCCGCTGCCCGGCGCGATCGCGCCCGAACTGCCGGTCGACGCGCAAGTCTATCGCGCGCTCGTGACCGGTGTGCGCGACTACATCGGCAAGAACGGCTTTCCCGGCGTGCTGATCGGGCTGTCGGGGGGTGTCGACTCGGCGCTGGTGCTCGCGGTCGCCTGCGACGCGCTCGGGCCCGAGCGCGTCCGCGCGGTGATGATGCCGTCGCGCTACACGGCCGACATCTCGACCACCGACGCGGCGGAAATGGCGCGGCGCGTCGGCGTGCGCTACGACGAGATCGCGATCGCGCCAATGTTCGACGCGTTCCGGGAGGCGCTCGCGGGCGAATTCGCGGGCCGCGCGGAGGACGCGACGGAAGAGAACATCCAGGCGCGCATCCGCGGCACGCTGCTGATGGCGCTGTCGAACAAGTTCGGCTCGATCGTGCTGACGACCGGCAACAAGAGCGAGATGGCGGTCGGCTACTGCACGCTGTACGGCGACATGGCCGGCGGCTTCGCGGTGATCAAGGACATTGCGAAGACGCTGGTCTACCGGCTGTGCCGCTATCGCAATGCCACTGCAGACTACGGGCTGCGCGACGTGATCCCCGAGCGGATCCTGACGCGTGCGCCGTCGGCCGAGCTGCGCGAGAACCAGACGGACCAGGACAGTCTGCCGCCGTACGACGTGCTCGACGCGATCATGCGGATGTACATGGAGGAGGACCGGCCGCTCGCGGAGATCGTCGCGGCCGGTTATGCGGAGGCCGACGTCGCGCGCGTGACGCGGCTCATCAAGATCAACGAGTACAAGCGCCGCCAGGCGCCGATCGGCATTCGCGTCACGCATCGCGCATTCGGGCGCGACTGGCGCTATCCGATCACGTCACGCTTTACCGAACGTCTCGACTGAGCCGTGCCGGGCCGCACGCGGCTGGCCGGCTTACGGCTTACAATCGGGATCGCGATTTTGCATCCAAACGAGCATCGAGGGACAACCATCATGAAACGCATCACCGCCATCATCAAGCCGTTCAAGCTGGACGAAGTCCGCGAAGCGCTCGCCGAAGTCGGCCTCACCGGCCTGACGGTGACGGAAGTGAAGGGCTTCGGCCGCCAGAAAGGGCACACCGAGCTGTATCGCGGCGCCGAATACGTGGTCGACTTCCTGCCGAAGATGAAGATCGAGGTGGTCGTCGCGGAAGCGCAGGTCGACCAGGTGATCGACGCGGTGATCGGCGCGGCGCGCACGGGCAAGATCGGCGACGGCAAGATCTTCGTGTCGGACGTCGAGCGCGTGATCCGCATCCGCACCGGCGAAGAGAACGAAGCGGCGGTCTGAGCGCCGCATTCGGCCGATGCGGTCGATCGGGCCGATTGGGTCGATCGGGCCGCGGATCGCACGATCCCGGCCCGCCAATAAAAAACGGTGCGGATACCCGGGTGGGTACCGCACCGATACGCGCCTCTCGCAGCAGCGTGGAAAGTGTTGTCGAATCGTTCTCTGGACGGCGCCTGATCAGAACAGGTGCTGGATGCCGGCGTAGACGCCGGTCTGGCTGCCGCCCGGATGCGGGTTGCCGGTCGACACGGCGGTGCCTGCACCGTTCGCGTTCAGGCCGAAGTTCGCGGTCTTGCTGTTGCGCACCGTCGCGACCTGCATGTCGAACAGCGTGCGCTTCGAGATGTTGTACGAACCGCCGACCGTGTAGATGTTCGCGTTGCCGCCGCCGTGGTTGGCGTTCACGTGGTACACGGCCGCGATCAGCGCTGCCGCCGGCGTTGCCTGCCACGTCACGCCGCCCCAGACCTGCTGGGTGCCGGTGATGCCGTTGTTGACGGCCGGGCCGCCGCTGCCGTCCGCGTGCGACGCCTGGTAGGCGGCTTGCAGCTTGAACTGGCCGAGGAACACGTTCGCGCCCGCGAAGTATTCACGCGAGTAGTTGAACACGTCGGAGAAGCGGCCGTTGCTGTCGCGCGTTTCGTCGTAGATGCCGCGCAACTGGAACAGCGAGTTCGTGTACGTGATTTGCGCGCCGGCTGCACGGCCCGGCTGGCCGGCCGTCGTGTTGCCGTTGAAGCTGGTCGAGTTCGAGAACGCGAACTGGCCGTAGAAGTCGAGGCCGTAGAACTGCGGCGACTGGTACGACACGTTGTTGCTGGTCTTGTTCCAGTTGCGGCCGCGCACCAGCGATGCCGACGACCAGCTCGACTGGCCCAGCGGATCGAAGTCCCACACGCCGTTCGCGATCGCGAGTTCGCGACCCAGCAGCAGCGTACCGTAGCGGTCGTTCGAAATGCCGACGGTCGCGAAACGATCCCAGATCGAGCCGCTCGTGCCGAGCCCGCCGGTCATCGTGTTGAACGCGCCTTCCAGGTGGAACAGGACCTTGTTGCCGTCACCGATGTCCTCGCTGCCCTTCAAGCCCCACAGGCTCGTGCCCCAGTCGCCGCTTTCCGCGCGCACTTGGTGGCCGTTCTGCAGGCCGTTCAGGTACTCGAGGCCGGCATCCAGGCGACCATACAGCGTAACGCTGCTCTGCGCGTGCGCCGTAACCACCCCAGCAGCCATCAGCGCGGCCGCGACCAAAGCTTTCTTCATCATCTCCTCCATACCCTGTCAAAAAGTCAACCCAGACTGCACGAGATGCCCGGCACAGCGAGCGCCGGGCAAAAGCGAAAAGCGGGATAACCAGGGAGACCTCGTGCAGGGCCGGTAGGCGTGGCACGCGGGCAAGCGGACGGAACACCGTTGAGCGGTCCCGCGCTGCCGGGTCGGCTTGCGGGTCTCCTTGTTATATCGTGAAGCTAAACTACATTTCACGAACTTCGTTTTGCTACTTTGGTTACTAATTTAGCAAAAATACAATTTTGTGGCGACGGAAATCGTTGTTTGACTAACACGTGTCGCCAAATTGCCATGCAACACAGTGCGCCGCGGGTGCCAAAGGGGCCGTCGGTTCCCGGAAACCCCTTGTCAGACAAGGGAGACATGGATTCAGCGCTGATGGGTCAAGGATTGCCACTATTGACGTCCCCGGGGGCGTGAGCGTAGGCGCCGGAGAAGCGGAATTGGTAAGTATTTCGTAATGAATTGGCGGCGGTCCGCCGTTGCCGGGCGGTGTCGGAAACGCGTGTCCGACAGGGGGAGGGCGCCGCCCGCCGTGCAGGCGCGCCCGGCTTAACCGGGTACCGGCCGGGCGTCGAGCAGTTGCGAGCGAAGCCACCGGTGCGCGTCGGTGCGAGCGTGCTTCGCGTGCGAGTAGACCTTCACCGTGTAACGCGGGATCTCGAACGGCGCGGGGAAGATGCGGATCGGCGCCGCGTGGCGCAGCGCCTGCGCGGCCCGGTTCGGCACCGTCATCAGGAGTGCCGATTCGGCGATCACGAACGGTGCGGCCAGCACGCTCGGCAACTGCATGGCGACCTGCCGTGCGAGGCCGAGCCGGTCGAGCACGTAGTCGACGACGCCGCGCGACTCGTTCCACGGCGTGACGACCACGTGGCGTGCCGCGAGGTACTGGACGAGCGTCAGCCGCCGGCGGATGTCCGGATGCGTGGCGCTCGCGATCACCACGTAGTCGTCCGAGAACCAGTCGAAATCCTCGATGCCTTGCGCGTCGGCGGCCGACTCCTCGTGATAGCCGAGCGCGAAGTCGATGCGGCCGGCCGCGAGTTCGTCGATCGAGATCTTCCGGTCGGAGTGGACGACGCGGATCCGCAGCCGCGGCGCGACCTGCTCGATGCGCGCGAGCAACGCCGGCAGCACGGCGAACGCCGTGTAGTCGCTCGCGGCGAACACGAACGTGCGGTCGCTTTGCGCCGGATCGAAGCGGCGCGCGCGGGCGAGCCCCTTCGACATCGTGTCGAGCGCGTGGCCGGCCCAGGTGGCGATGTCGTCGGCGCGCACGGTCGGCTGCATCTCGTTGCCGAGCCGCACGAACAGCGCGTCGCCGATCGCTTCGCGCAGCCGCGCGAGCGCATGGCTCAGCGCGGACGGGCTCATCGCCAGCTCGTGCGCGGCCGCGGCGACCGACCGGTGGCGGTACAGCGCGTCGAACGCGAGCAGCAGGTTCAGGTCGAGACGGCGCAGGTCAGGATGCATCATGTTCATGTCTGGATGAAGGAACTGCACTTCCTGCAGTTGAGCCGTGAACGTAGCATGTCGATCTGTCCGACGCCAGACGCTTGCGCGGGCGCCGCATTCCGTTTTCAGTCCGGGCCGAAGGAGGGCTCCCTACCGTGCAAATCGACATTCGTTCCGCCACCGTCGCCGACGTGCCGCACATCCTGCGTTTCATCACCGAGCTGGCCATCTACGAGAAGGCGGAGCATGAAGTGGTCGCGACGCCTGCGTCGCTCGAGCGCAGCCTGTTCGGCGAAGGTTCGCCCGCCCGCGCGCTGATCTGCGAGGTCGACGGCGAGCCAGCCGGCTTCGCCGTGTATTTCTTCTCGTATTCGACGTGGCTTGGCCGCCAGGGCCTGTATCTCGAGGATCTGTACGTATCGCCGCGCTTTCGCGGCGCGGGTGCCGGGCTGCGGCTGCTGAAGGCGCTCGCGCGTGTCGCCGTGGATACCGGCTGCGGGCGCTTCGAATGGAGCGTGCTCGACTGGAACGAGCCGGCGATCCGCTTCTATGAAAGCGTCGGCGCGGCGCCGCAGAGCGAATGGGTGCGCTACCGGCTCGCGGGCGATGCGCTGCGCGCGTTCGCCGACGGCGCGCCGGTGGACGCCGCGTAAACGCAAAACGGGCGCCGCATGGCGCCCGTTCGCGTGTCGTCACGCGTCGCGCGCGTTACTTGAGGCTGCCCGACAGGAAGCCGCGCAGGCGTTCGCTCTTCGGGTTCGCGAACACCTCGGACGGCACGCCTTCTTCCTCCACGCGCCCCTGGTGCAGGAACATCACGTGATTCGACACGTTGCGCGCGAAGCCCATCTCGTGCGTGACGACGATCATCGTGCGGCCTTCCTCGGCGAGCTTCTGCATCACCTTCAGCACTTCGCCGACCAGTTCCGGGTCGAGCGCCGACGTCGGCTCGTCGAACAGCATCACGTCCGGATGCATCGCGAGCGCGCGTGCGATCGCGACGCGCTGCTGCTGGCCACCCGACAGATGCGACGGATACTGCTTCTCGACGCGCGGCGCGAGGCCGACCTTCTCGAGATATTCGCGCGCGCGCTCCTCGGCTTCCTTCTTCGGGATGCCGAGCACGTTGACGGGCGCTTCCATCACGTTCTCGATCACGTTCATGTGCGACCAGAGATTGAAGTGCTGGAACACCATCGACAGCTTGGTGCGCACGCGCTGCAGCTGCTTCGAATCGGCCGCGCGCAGCGCGCCCGTCTTGTCCGGCGTGGTGCGCACTTCCTCGCCGTCGACGACGATGCGGCCCGCGTTCGGCTGCTCGAGGAAGTTGATACAACGCAGCATCGTGCTCTTGCCGGAACCGGACGAGCCGATCACGCTGATCACGTCGCCCGAGTTCGCCTTCAGCGACACGCCCTTGAGCACCTCGTTGTCGCCGTACCGCTTGTGCAGATCGTCGACGAAAAGCTTCTGAGTCTGGGAATTCATCAATAGTCCTGCGAAAACTTACTTGCCTTGCGGGCGCAGATACGCGAGCCAGCGACGCTCGGCTTGGCGGAACAGCCACACGAGCGTGAACGAGATCACGAGATAGAGCAGGGCGGCGATCCCGAATGCGTGGAACGACATGTAGGTCGCCGAGTTCACGTCGCGCGCGATCTTCAGGATATCCGGCACGGTCGCGGTGAACGCGACGGTGGTCGCGTGCAGCATCAGGATCACTTCGTTGCTGTAGAGCGGCAGCGAGCGGCGCAGCGCCGACGGCAGGATCACGCGGCGATACATCGTGAAGGTGGACATCCCGTACGCGCGCGCGGCCTCGATCTCGCCGTACGACGTCGACTTGATCGCGCCCGCGAAGATCTCGGTGGTGTACGCGCAGGTGTTCAGCGTGAACGCGAGCAGCGTGCAGTGCATCCCGTCGCGGAAGAACGCGTCGAGCATCGGCGTGCCGCGCACGAACTGCAGGCTGTAGAGGCCGGTGTAGCAGAGCAGCAGCTGCACGTAGAGCGGCGTGCCGCGGAACACGTACGTGTAGAGCCACACGGCACCCGACAGCCACTTTTTCTTCGACACGCGGGCCACCGCGAGCGGCACCGACAGGCAGAAGCCGAGGCCGATCGACACGACCAGCAGCCACAGCGTGATCGCGACGCCGGTGGTCCGGAAACCGTCGGTGTAGAGGTAGTTGCGCCAGTATTCTTGGATGAGTTCGATCATAGGTCAGCCTTGCGGACACCGGTCGAGTAGCGCTTTTCGAGCCACATCAGCACGAAGTTCGAGATCGTCGTGATGGCGAGGTAGACCGCACCGGCGATCAGCGTGAAGAAGAAGAACCGCAGCGTGCCCTTGCCGGCGTCCTGCGACGCCTTCACGACGTCCGCGAGGCCGATGATCGACACCAGCGCGGTCGACTTCACGAGCACCTGCCAGTTGTTGCCGATGCCCGGCAGCGCGAAGCGCATCATCTGCGGGAACATGATCCGCGTGAACACTTGCCAGTTGGTCATCCCGTACGCGCTGCCGGCCTCGAGCTGGCCGCGCGGCACCGACAGGAAGGCGCCGCGGAAGGTCTCGGTGAAGTACGCGCCGTAAATGAAGCCGAGCACGAGCACGCCGGCGAGGAACGGGTCGATGTCGATCTGGTCCCAGCCGAGGGCGTCGGTTGCCGCGTTCAGCCAGATCTGCAGGCTGTAGAACAGCAGCAGCATCAGCACGAGGTCGGGCACGCCGCGGATCAGCGTCGTATAGACGGTGCCGGCGCCGTTCGTGAAGCGGTTGCGCGACAGCTTCGCGCCCGCGCCGAGCAGGCCCAGCAGGAACGACAGCGCGAGCGAAAGCACCGCCAGTTTGACGGTTTGCCAGGTGCCTGCGAGGATCAGCGGGCCGTAGCCTTGTAGAAACATATGTGGTCCCTGGTGTGGTCCCGGAGGGCGCACGCGGTGCGCCGCGAAAGACGCGCCCGCCAAGCTGCGCGGAACACCCCGTGCGTATCATGACCGTCCGCCCCGGCACCGGTGCCGGGCCAGGGGGCGGGCGGCGCGTGGTTGACTGCCTGTACTGCCGGACGCGGGGCCGCCCCCGCATCCGCTGCCCGTCATTGTCGGCGCTCAGCGCGCCGAGTAGACGCTGAACGAGAAATACTTGTGCGACAGCCGGTCGTACGTGCCGTCCTTGTGCATGTCGGCCAGCGCCTTGTTGATCTTGAGCTTCAGGTCCGTGTCTTCCTTGCGCAGGCCGATCGCGGTGCCGTCGCCGATCGTTTTCGGATCCTTCACTTCCGGGCCGGCGAACGCGAATCCCTTGCCGCGCGGCGTGCGCAGGAAGCCGTAGTCGGCCTGGAGTTCATCCTGCAGCGTCGCGTCGAGGCGGCCCGAGCCGAGATCGGCATAGACCTGGTCCTGGTTCTGGTAAGGAATGATCGTCACGCCTTGCGGTTCCCAGTACGCCTTCGCGTAGGATTCCTGCGTCGAGCCCTGTTCGACGCCGACGCGCTTGCCCTTGAGCGACGCGACCGTCGGCAGCAGCGGCGAGCCGGCCTTCGCGATCATCCGCGCGGGGGCGTCGTACACCTTGTCGGAGAAGTCGATCTGCTCGCGGCGCTTGTCCGTCACGGTCAGCGACGACACGATGACGTCGTACTTCTTCGCCTTCAGCGCGGGGATGATTCCGTCGAGATCCTGCGCGACCCACACGCACTTCAGGTTGATTCGCTTGCAGATTTCCTTGGTGAGATCGACGTCGAAACCGACGATCTCGCCGCTCGGCGCGGTCGACTCGAACGGCGGGTAGCTGGCATCGACACCGATCCGCACGGTCTTCCACTCTTTCGCGAAGGCGCTGCCCGCCACGAGGGCGAGGGCGGCGCACAGGGCGGCCTTCTTCATTTCCATCCTTTTGTCGCTCACTTCCGGGGGGCGCTCGCGGCCGGTCGGGCCGGGCGCCGCGGCGTATTCTAGACGGCCAAAATTCGTGTTTCGGCGCGCAGGCAACGGCGCTCGCCGGACGGGCGAACGCCAAAAGGGCGGTATTTTACCCGAACGCGATACCCGGAAAACGGCAATCCGGCGCGACCGATCGATTCTTCGATTCGGGCGTTGCGGTAATCGAGATATTCGCAACGAGCACTGCGTCGATTGGATTCGTGGGTGCAACGATGCGGTGCGCGGGTGGCGGATTGTGGCGCGCACGGCGCGCCCCTACAGTGCAGGTAAACCCGAAGAAAGACCATCTGCCTGCCGGAGTGCCCGCCCCATGTTCCAGATCCGCCGCGCCGCCGACCGTTGTCACACGCGCCAAGGCTGGCTCGAATCGAGCCACAGCTTTCCGCTTGCCGGCGACGCCGGAGCCACGCATCCGCCGTTCGGCGCGTTGCGTGTGTTGAGCGAGGACCGGATCGCGCCGACGCGAGGCTTCGGGATGCAGCCGCGCCGCGACCTCGAAATCGTCACCTGCGTGCTCGACGGCGTGCTCGCGCATCGCGACAGCCTCGGCAACGGCGCCATCGTGCGGGCCGGCGGCGTCCAGCGGATGAGCGCCGGCACGGGGCTGATGCACAGTGAAACCAATGCGTCGCGCGACCGGGTGCTGCATCTGCTGCAGATCTGGCTGCAGCCGGCCGAGCTCGGCGGACGGCCCGGCTACGCGGAGCGGCATTTTTCCGACGACGAGAAGCGCGGCCGCCTGCGGCTCGTCGCGTCGCCGGACGGCGACGACGGCGCGCTGTCGATCCGGTCGGATGCGCGGATCTTCGCGGGGCTGATCGATGGCGACGAGGCGCCGGCGTTCGGCGTGCCGGCCGGACGCAGCACCTATGTGCACGTGGCACGCGGCGACGTGGAGGTCAACGGCCACGCGCTGGCCGCGGGCGACGGCGCGCGGATCGCCGGGGTGGACGCGGTCGCGTTCGCACGCGGCCGGGCGGCCGAGGTGCTGCTGTTCGACGTCGTCTGAAATGAAACAGGGGACGCGGGCCGGGTGCCCGCGTCCCCTGCGATGCCGCCCGGGGAGGCGGCCCGCCGGCTTACTGCGCCGGTGCCGACGCGCCCTTGGCCGCGCGGTGCTGCTCCCAGCGTTCCTTCATCTTCTCGTGACGCTGCTCCATCCGCGCGAACTGCTGCTTCAGCGCGGTGCTGACCGTCGTCTTCTGCCGATCGTTCAGCCCGTTGTAGAACGCGAGCCAGGCGGCCGAGCTCTGTTCGCGCAGCTGCGCATTCTGCTGCTCGGCCTGCTGGCGGGCGGCGTGCATCGCGTTCAGGTCGAGGATCGGCTGGTTCTGCTGCGCCTTGAACTGCTCGCGCATCTGCTCGTGGCTCTTGCGCATCGCTTCATGGTTCTGCTTCATCGTATTGACGGCCGTCTGCCATTGCTGCTCCTGCGATGCGTTGAGCTTCAGCTGGTCGTGCAGTTTCATGATCACGCCGAACGGGCCGCCGTCATGGCCGCCGTGCATCTGGTGCATGCCGGGGCCGCCCGGCGGCGGCATGTCGTCGGGCTGCGCGGCATGCGCGGTGCCGAATGCGAGAGCGAGCACGGTGGCGGCCGCAATGGCCACGCGGGAAGTCTTCTTATACATTTCAGAAACTCCAGTATCCAAAGGGTCCGGCGATGCGGTGCGCGGGGTGACCCGTGTGCCGCATCCGGTAAGACGCAGGTTAGCGGCGCGTGCCCCGGCCGGTGTTACGCGGGGCGGCTGCCGGGTTACGGCGCATTACAGTTCCCTTGCGCCGTAACCCGCAGTAACCCTTTCGTTCCTTTGTATCGTTCTTCGACTCCGCGCTCGCGCGGTAAACTTCGAGCCATGACTACCCAGATCCTCATCGTCGACGACGACCAAGAACTCCGAGACCTGCTGCGCGACTATCTCGTGCGCCAGGGGATGGAAGTGTCCGTGCTGCACGATGCGGCAACGCTCGAGAAGCGCCTCGAGCGCGAGCGGCCCGACCTGATCGTGCTGGACCTGATGATGCCGGGCGTGGACGGCCTGACCGCGCTGCGCCAGCTGCGCGCGGCCGGCGACGACATCCCCGTGATCATGCTGACCGCGCGCGCGGACGACGTCGATCGCATCGTCGGGCTCGAACTCGGCGCGGACGACTACCTCGGCAAGCCGTTCAACCCGCGCGAACTGCTCGCCCGCGTGCAGGCCGTGCTGCGCCGCCGCCGCGCAACGCCGTCGGCGGCGGCACCCGAGCAGCGCGAGCCATTCGCGTTCGGCCGCTTCGTGCTCGACTTCCAGGCGCGCACGCTGTCGGTCGACGGCAAGCCGGCGACGCTGTCGAGCAGCGAATTCGCGCTGCTGAAGATCTTCGTGAACCACGCGCTGCGCACGCTCACGCGCGAGCGGCTGCTCGAGCTGCTGCACGGGCCCGAGTACGACGGCACCGACCGCGGCATCGACGTCCAGGTGTGGCGCCTGCGCCGCATCCTGGAAACGGATCCGTCGACGCCGCGCTTCATCCAGACGGTCCGCGGGCGCGGCTACGTGTTCGTGCCCGACGGCGAGGCCCATGCGCAAACCCATTGATTCACTGTTCGGGCGGCTGGCGCTGCTGGTCATCGGCGTGCTGCTCCTGTCGCACTTCGCGTGGTTCTTCGCGATGCGCCTCGAGCGCAGCCAGATGCAGACGCGTTATGCCGTCGAGGAGGCCGCGTTCCTCGTCGACGCCGTGCGCCAGCACGTCGAGCGCACGCCCGACCAGCCGCTGCCGTCGCGGGTGCGGCTGGTGTCGCCCGACAGTCCTGATGTACCGAAGGACGGTGAGTCGAGCCTGCCGGCGCCGCTCAAGCGTTTCCGCGACGACGTGAGCGAGCGGATGCCGCCCGGCACCCTGGTCGAGGTCGGCGCGCCGGGCCATCCGCCGGTGCTGTGGGTCAAGGAGCCGACCGATCGCAACTGGATCGTGGTGCCGGTGCAGCCGCTGCGCCCGCCGCGCTCGCTCGACCGGATGCTGCTGTGGCTCGGCACGATCTTCTCGGCCGGCGTGATCGCCGCGCTGTTCGCGGCCTGGCAGCTGCAGCAGCCGCTGCGCTCGCTGGCGCGCGCGGTCGCGCGCTTCGGCCGCGGCCAGCCGGTGCCGCCGTTGCGCGAGCGCGGCCCGCGCGAGCTGCGCCAGCTCACGCACGGCTTCAACCAGATGGTGGAACAGGTGTCGCAGGCCGAGAGCGACCGTGCGGTGATGCTGGCCGGCGTCGCGCACGACCTGCGTACGCCGCTCGCGCGGATGCGCCTGCGCGCGGAAATGATGGACGACGCGCGGCTGCGCGACGGGGTGGTGCGCGATGTCGACTCGATGTCGCACATCGTCGACCAGTTCCTCGTGTTCGCGCACGGCGGGGCGGACCGCAGCGAGCCCGTGCCGGTCGACCAGACCTGCGAGCGCATCGCGCGCAGCTATCGCGCGGTCGCACCGAACGCGCCGGCGGTCCAGACGCATCTGGCGACCGACGATGGCTTCCGGCTGCCGACCGCGACGCTCGACCGGATCCTGTCGAACCTGCTGGACAATGCGCATGCGTATGGCGCGCCGCCCGTGCTCGTCGAGACGGCGCGTACGCCGGCAGGTTACGTGCTGTCGGTCAGCGACAGCGGCGGCGGGATTGCGCCGCGCGACCTGGCGGCCGCGACGCGGCCGTTCGTGCGGCTCGACCCGGCGCGCGGCGGGAACGGCCACAGCGGGCTCGGGCTCGCGATCGTCGAGCGGCTGGTACTGAGGCTGGGCGGGGCGTGCGAAATCGGCAATCGTCCCGAGGGCGGCCTGCGCGTGGCGATGACGTTCCCGTTCGACGTGGTGCCGAAGGACGAACTTCACGCACAGGCCGCGTAAGCGGCGCCTGCCGGGCAGGCGCCGCGCGGCATCATTCGCCGAACAGCGTGCCGAGCGTCTCGGCGGCGTTGCTGTCGATCGTGTTGTAGGTCACGCTCGTGGCCTCGAAGATATAGACGGTCGTGTAGCGGCCGAGGCGCTCCAGGATCTCCTCCTGCAGCGATTCCGGCACGACGTTCATGTTCAGGTACCACGCCGTCGACGACAGCCGGGTCTGGAACGACCCGTACTCCTGCATCAGCTCATAGAACGCATCGGCGTCCTGATCGCGGCAGACGATCACCAAGTTTCCTGCCATTCCCTTCCTCCCGCTGGTCGGTCGATCCCTGGCGGCTATGGGGCAAGCGACGTCAGGGGCTAGCCCCGATCATACCTGCTTCGCCGCCATCGTCCGCTGATGTCCGGCATGGTTTGCGTCCGTATACGGCTGGCGGGTTCCCGGCCGGCCCGGATCACGGCATAATTCGGGGCCTGCATGCCGGCCGGAGGACCGCGGCCGGGCTGCTCCGCGCCGCACGCCAGCCGTTCGCCCCGGGTGCCGGGCACGATCCGTGCACCGCCCGCGCGTCGCCGCGCCGGCCCCGGACGGTTGAACCTGAAATACAGGTTGGTGTAGTGTCGTGCCGTCGCGGCCCGACTCGCCGCGACGGGGGCGCAGCTTGCACGTACGGCGCCTCGCGCCGGCGTGAGATCGTGAATCAATCGAATTACCGCGTCGAATTACCGCGCCCGTGCGCTTTGCCATGAATCAACATCGTCTGCCGGCTTTGTTCGGCCTTACCGGGGAGGGCGCCTGATGGACGTCGGATTCTTCAATCCGAACCGGACCGCCAACGCGTCCGCGTGGCGCGTCCTGCCGAACCGGTGGGACTTCATCGCGTTCCCGCTGATCATCTGCCTGATCGCGATGGCGGTCGTCGGCTTTCATGAAACGATGGCGCCGATCGGGACCCTTCAGACCCAGAAGATCTCGCTCGATCCGTCGAACCTGCCCGAATACGCGCTGCGCACCACGCTGCGGATGCTCGCCGCGATGGTCGCGTCGCTCGTGTTCACGCTGGTGTACGGCACGCTCGCCGCGAAAAGCCGCCGCGCCGGCATGGTGCTGATCCCGATCCTCGACATCCTGCAGTCGGTGCCGGTGCTCGGGTTCATCTCGTTTACGGTCACGTTCTTCCTCGCACTGTTCCCGAGCCGCGTGCTCGGCGCCGAACTGGCGGCGATCTTCGCGATCTTCACGAGCCAGGCGTGGAACATGACGTTCAGCTTCTACCAGTCGCTGCGCACGGTGCCGCGCGATCTGGACGAAGTGTCGCGCGGCTTCCACCTGACGTCGTGGCAGCGCTTCTGGAAGCTCGAGGTGCCGTTCTCGATGCCGGGGCTGATCTGGAACATGATGATGTCGATGTCGGGCGGGTGGTTCTTCGTCGTCGCATCGGAAGCCATTACCGTCGGCAACCAGACCATTACGCTGCCGGGCATTGGCGCGTATCTCGCACAGGCGATCTCGGACAAGAACCACGGCGCGATCGGCTGGGTGATCCTGACGATGACGGTCGTGATCCTCGCATACGACCAGTTCCTGTTCCGTCCGCTGATCGCGTGGGCCGACAAGTTCCGGATGGAGAACACCGCGTCGGGCGATGCGCCGCAATCCTGGCTGCTCGATCTCGTGCGCCGCACGCGCCTGATCCATCAGCTGCTCGTGCCGGCCGGCTGGTTCTTCGCGAAGGCCGCGCGGATTCCGCTGCGCCTGCCGCTGTCGGGCGCGATGCGCTTCACGCTGCCGAAAGTCGAGAAGAAGGCGTCGCGCACCGTCGACATCGCGTGGGCGGTGCTCGTGCTGCTCGGCACGGCCTATATCGTGTGGCGCGTCGTCAGTTTCGTGTCGACCGGCGTGACGATGGCCGAGGTCGGCCACGTCGTCGTGCTCGGGCTCATCACGCTGCTGCGCGTGGTCGTGCTGATCTCGATCGCGTCCGTGATCTGGGTGCCGATCGGCGTGTGGGTCGGGCTGCGCCCGAGGCTGGCCGAGAAGCTGCAGCCGCTCGCGCAATTCCTCGCCGCATTCCCGGCGAACCTGCTGTTCCCGGTGTTCGTGATCGTGATCGCGCGCTTCCACCTGAACCCCGACATCTGGCTGTCGCCGCTGATCGTGCTCGGCACGCAGTGGTATATCCTGTTCAACGTGATCGCGGGCGCGACGTCCTATCCGAACGACTATCGCGAAGCCGCGACGAACTTCCGGATCCGCGGCTGGCAGTGGTGGCGCCAGGCGATCCTGCCCGGCATCTTCCCGTACTACGTGACCGGTGCGATCACCGCATCGGGCGGCGCGTGGAACGCGAGCATCGTGTCGGAAGCGGTGCAATGGGGCACGACCAAGATCGAGGCGCACGGCATCGGCGCATATATCGCGCAGACCACCGCCGCCGGCGACTTTCCGAAGATCATTTTGGGCATCGCCGTGATGTCCCTGTTCGTCACCCTGTTCAACCGCCTGCTGTGGCGCCCGCTGTATGCCTTCGCCGAAGCGAAGCTGCGGCTCGACTGAGACCGATTGAGAGCGAAACGCGATGCACAATCCGAATGCTGTAAACGCCCCCGTCCAGACGTCCCAGCCGCCGCGCCTCGGTGAGGAAATCCTGCGCGTCGATCACGTCTGCCGCGGCTTCAACAAGACGCAGGGCGAACTGCTCGTGCTCGATGATGCGAACCTGTCGCTGCGCGAGGGCGAGATCGTCGGGCTGCTCGGCCGCTCCGGGTCGGGCAAGTCGACGCTGCTGCGGATCATCGCGGGGCTGATCGAGCCGACCGGCGGTGACGTAACCTACCTCGGCAAGCCGCTGCGCGGCCCGGCCGAAGGCGTCGCGATGGTGTTCCAGACCTTCGCGCTGTTCCCGTGGCTGAC